>NZ_FNAM01000075.1 GCF_900101845.1 Sporomusa acidovorans
CGGTTCCGTCAAAGGTATGGAATACGCCGGCTCCCAGGGAATCTGCATCAATAGCGGCGACGGCTTTTACTTTGCTTAAGTTTTCTTTTGGAGACATGTATTTAACCAACTTATTAATGTCGCGTTTTGTATTGATTACAACCACGCAGCCGTCCTTACACCCTTTTAGAATATCATTGCCTTTTACCAATGTTTCTTCGGCCAGTACAACGATATCAGGACGATAATTCTCATACTCGTAATACGTCTCGATTGGCTCTGGGCTTATACGGGCATAGCTCTTAACGGGAACGTTGATCCGGTCAGGCAAATCAACATAGTTGTCGAAGAATTGATTGTACTTTCCTTCGAGGCTACCAGCCTTGGCTAGCAGGGTAGCACTATCACGTGCTTCTTTGGCTAGGGTTACTCCCCTTGTCCATACTGTTACTTCCTGCATTTTGGCGTCTACAGCAACCGCCAGTGTCATTTTCTCTCCCCCTTTATTTTCTTGAGTTTGGTCAATAATGACCTTGTGTCACTACCTTGTGTCCTTTGCTACCACCCCCGTTGGCAGAAAATCCGCCGTTATTTTTTTAGACACTTGACGCAGACCATAGCTGAAGTCCTCGCCTACAATTTTAAAATCGCCGGACTCTGCAGCTACACTTTGCGTTTGGCTAACATAACGCTTCATAGCTGACATGGATGCGTATTTGCAAATAGCCTCAATATCAGATCCTGTCGCACCCTCGGTAGCATCTGCCAAGTCATTTAAATGAACATCATCGGCTAACGGGAATTTGTTAGTGTGAATGCTAAATATTTCTAATCGCTCTGTTTTACAGGGCATTGGCAATTCAACGATATAGTCAAATCTTCCTGGACGCATAAGTGCGGGGTCAACCATATCAGGCCGGTTGGTCGCTGCAACCACAATCACATTGGCGCTATCCATTAAACTATCAAGCTCTAATAGCAGCTGGCTTACCAGGCGGTCAGTTCCATTTCTGTCTGTTACCGCCCGGACAGGCGCCAGGGCGTCAACTTCGTCAAAAAACAAAATACAAGGAGCAATCTGTTTAGCCCGTTTAAAAATTAACCGTAATCCTTTTTCGGCTTCACCAAACCAACGCGAATTGAGTGTAGCGGCATCTACGGATATAAAATGAGCTTCACTGGAACTGGCTAATGCTTTTACTAAAAGGGTCTTACCGGTTCCGGGTTTTCCTGTCAGTAAGAATCCCTTGGGCATGTTGTATTTAATTTCTTTAAACAGTTCGGCATGCTGCAAAGGCATTTCAATCATGGCCTGCAAATTTTTTTTGATCTCATCCAGCCCGCCAACCTGCTCCCATCTGGTATTAGGCCGTTCCGAGAAAAACTCTCTGGTAGCGGTCGGTTCTACTTCCTGGAAGGCTGCATAAAAATCGTTCATACTAATCGTCAGTTTTGCCAACTCTTCTTCTTGGAGTTCTGCTGTAAAATCAATAGCCGGCAATAACCTGCGCACAGCGTTCATTCCGGCTTCCTTGCAAAGGATGGCAATATCGGCACCTACAAAGCCATGCGTCATTTGCGCCAGTTTCTCTAAGTTAACGGTAGAATCAATTCTCATGGAGCGGGTATGTATTTTTAATATTTTCAATCTTCCGAATCTGTCGGGCGGATTAATTGATAATTCGCGGTCAAATCTTCCCGGACGCCGCAGAGCGGGATCCACCATATCCGGTACATTTGTAGCGCCAATAACGATAACCTGGCCCCGGTTCTTGAGTCCATCCATCAAAGCCAATAACTGGGCGACAACCCGTTTTTCAACATCGCCGATTACATCTGTTCGTCTAGGAGCAATCGCATCAATTTCATCAATAAAGATGATTGCCGGCGCCCGTCTTTGCGCGGTTTCAAATATTTCTCTTAGACGTGCTTCACTTTCTCCATAAAACTTATTGATAATTTCGGGGCCATTCACATGCATAAATGTGGCATTGGTTTCACTGGCTACCGCTCTGGCTGTCAACGTTTTACCTGTTCCGGGCGGACCGTACAGTAATACTCCCTTAGGCGCTTCAACTCCTAATTGTCTGAAAATCTCGGGGTATTTCAGCGGCAGCTCGACCATTTCACGAATACGCTGCAGTTCTTTATCAAGACCACCGACATCTTCATAAGAAGCCCGCAGACTTCTATCTTCCGAAGCATCGGCTTTAGTCACTTTAAGCTTGGTGGCATTATTAACGATTACCGGTCCCTGTGGTGCTGTGCCAATAACGGTGAAGTACTGGCTTCTGGCGCCCGCAAGATTAACCTTGACCTTATCACCGGTAACAAACACAAGTCCACTTAGTACTCGTTCCAGATGTTTAATGTCCTGAGCGTCACTAAAATCAATTGTGACATCCAATGGGCTTAACACCAAAGTATGGGCCGGTTGACGTACCGTCTTTTTTACTGTGATCCTTTCATCTATACCAACGCCTGCATTTTCTCTGATAATCGATTCAACTTGCGCGATATTTTGATTCTTAAATTGACTAAAACAGGGAACTATTTTGGCGACTGTTGTTTTTCGGCCTTGAATTTCGACAATATCACCAATAATAACTTCCAGCTTTTCCATTTCGGCATTATCAATCCTGATATATCCCATACCGACATCTTCTGGCATAGCATCGGCAACTCTAAAGGATAGGGTCTTTTCCATAATAGATGATATCCTCCTTTAGACGGTGATCTTTCGGAATAATCTTACAGTTTCAATTATAGAATACTTGGCACTGCTTGGCTACTATATGGTAAATAAGGATAATTTTGTTAATATAGTTCACGGAAAATTCAAATAAATGGATATAAAAAAACATGCCGTTAGTGGCATGTTCATAATAGACACCATAAAAATCGTAGGCCTAAAGATAAAGAGAAACTTAGGCGGATTAAGCGCCTAGTTTCTCTTTTTTGTGATTTAGCGTACAGGTTTGCGTTAAGCGGTTATTGTAAATTCCCAAAACTATCACGCTTCAAATGTTAGCAGAATACCCTAATAGTAAATAGAAACTTTTTATTTCTACAAGCGGATGGTGTAATATGGTTAGAATTGGTTTGGTAGGCTGTGGTGCCTGGGGATTTAATTATATCAACACTTTATGTTTTATACCGGAAGTAAAGCTTCAAAGTATATGCGATATAAAAGAAGAATCGCTGCAAAAGGTCAGAAAAAATTACCCCAATATAAGAACAACCACCGACTACCGTGAACTCTTGAATGATGACCAGTTGGACGGTGTTATCATTGCAACACCACCTCATAGTCACTTTTCCATTGCAGCAGAATTTTTATCGCAACACAAGGCGGTGCTGGTGGAAAAACCGTGCACTCTTTCCTACCATGAAGCAGATGCCTTAATTAAACTGGCTGAGAAAAAGAATATCATTTTAATGGTAGGGCATTTAATGGAATACCACCCGGTAGTTTTTAGAATGCAAGAGCACATTAGTCAGGGACGGCTGGGACAGTTGAGATATATCTTCCTGGAACGTACCAGTCTTGGAAAAATTCGCAATGAAGTTAGTGTGCACTGGGATCTTACTGTACATGATCTTTCCATGGTCAGATACTTGGTTAACAAGAATCCGAGATGGGTATCTGCATATGGCGTAAGCTATCAGCAACAAAACATTTATGACCTAGTTAGCATTATTATGGAATTTCCTGGTGACTTGTTTGTACAAATTCACGCAAACCGGATCAGTCCAATTAAAAAACGACAGGCGGTAATTGCCGGCGATCAGATGACAGCAGTCTTTGACGATGTCAAAGATGCCGATAAGTTACAGCTAATATCTCATAGCAACGAGATTATTGTGCCCATGTTTGAAAAAAGCTTGCCGTTAACCAACCAGTGCAGGCATTTTGTTGACTGTATAAAAACCAAGTTACCTCCAAGGACCGGGTCCGCAGATATTCTCTGGGTAATGAAGGTGACGGAGCTGGTGGAACAATCGCTCTTAGCCAACGGAGCAAAACTTTATTGGAATGGGAACGGTGAAACAAATGTTAAAGATAGAGGTATATAACCAAGCTTGTCAACAAGCTTGGGATAATTTTGTCGGAGCCTCCCGGAACGGTACGTTTATGCAGCAGCGAACTTTTTTAAACTATCACCCGCCGGACCGGTTTGTCGATTGTTCCTTGATGGCTTATAACGCCCACGGAAAATTAATTGCTGTAATACCTGCAGCGCAAAAAATGGCAGGTCAAAAAAAGGTGTTCTCTTCTTATCCCGGTGCTTCACACGGCGGAATCATTGTTGATCAAAAGTTTGGCACCTCCGAAGCAATGGCCCTGGTACCCTTATTAACCGAATACTGTAAGTCTAATCACTTTAACGCTATCGAAATCAAAATGATTCCTCGCATTTATCATTTTTGGCCTAGCGATGAAATAGACTTTGCCTTACGATATTATGGCTTTTCCATAGGCAGTTCCGAATTAGCCACAGCATTGCCTTTAAAAGAACTTATTGATCCTTCCGATTACCTGATCGAGAGTACGCAAAGAAATATTCGTAAAGCGCAAAGGCTCGGAGTTACCATCGAAGAAAGTAATGATTTAACAACGTATTGGCGTATTCTTACCAATAACCTTAAAGAAAGACATGATGCAGAGCCCACCCATACTTTAGCGGAAATCCTTGATTTAACAAATAGGTATCCCCAGTCCATAAAGCTCTTCGCCGCTTTTCGGCAAGGCGAAATGGTTAGCGGTGTAGTCGTATTTCTGCTTAACAGCCGTGTTATTAACTGTTTCTACATTGCCAGTAACAATCAATACCAGAGCCTGCGCTCTGTGGAACTATTATTTTACAAATTAATTAGCTGGGGTATGGAAAAGGACTATTATTACTTGGATTGGGGTATTTCCACTGAAGACAAAGGGGCAAGGATAAATCAGGGGCTCTTCGAGTTTAAAGAAAAATTCGGCGGGCGGGGGGTACTGCGGGAAATGTATTATCTTGATTTATAAACGGAGGCGATTTTGTGAAGATACTTTTTATTGATGTGGATGACCAGTATTTACTGGGATTACCTCCCGGTTTTGAACAAAACGGGTGTGAAGTAAAAATATTAAAAGATATCGTAGAAGAAGAACTGGAGCAATTATTGGCGGAATATCAGCCAGATCTTGTGTTCACTGCCGGATGGACGAAAATACACACTGATTCCAGACTGAAAATATTAGGGGAGATGGTGGAGAAATACCACTTAACGCATGCCTACTGGGCGACGGAAGATCCCCGCTGGACGTATGAATGGTCATTACCCTATATTAAAGCAACTAAGCCGGAATATATTTTTACAATTGACCGGGAATCAGTAGCCTTTTACAATCGTCTTGGCTTTAAGGCTTATTATTTGCCCTGGGCTTGTAATCCGAAGTTTCACCGGCCTGCCGAACCTATAGAAAAGTACAAATGCGATATCGCCGTTGTAGCCACCGCCGGGATAACCTGGAGTTCCTACCGCCGGGACAGCGCCCGGATATTATTAAAACCACTGGTGGAAAGGGGCTACAATGTAGCCATTTGGGGTAAGCGCTGGGATACCCTGGACCCGGATATTGTTGGCTTTAATGTAGATTCCCGACACCTGCGGGGGAAATTATCCTATCTGGAAACAAATCGTGTTTACAGTTCGGCTAAAATAATTCTCGGGTTTCAAAACGTAGTCACAGAGCTAACCTCACGCACCTACGAGATTATGGGCGCCCGGGGATTCCTCCTGGCACCGGCTACTACTGCCGTTTTAGAAAAGTTTGAACCAGGAAAACATTTGGTCATTACCCGTTCGGAAGATGAAACCCTGCGTATGGTGGATTTTTACCTGGAGCAGGATGAAAAGAGAAAGGAAATTGCGTTAGCCGGTCAGCGAGAAGTATATTCTTACCACAATACGTACGAGGACAGGGCTGCACAAATCCTTAAGTTTACTGGCTTAAGGCAGGTTAAATCATGCAGAAAACGATAAAACAAACAGCTAGTTGTACTGGCATTGGCATTACCGGTCAAACAGATTGCACAGTAACGTTTCAGCCGGCGCCACCCGATACCGGAATTGTCTTTATCCGGAAAGATTTGCCGGGGCAACCGGAGGTTCCATGCCGGCCGGAATATGCACGGGTAGACGCCCGCTGGACTTCATTGGTTAACAACGATATACGCATTGACCATACGGAACATCTGCTGGCTGCCATTGCCGGACTGGGCCTGGATAATTTGAAGGTTAGCTTAAGCAGCCCGTTTATCCCTGTGGTAAGCAGCTTCAGCAGCCGGGATTTTGTGCAAGCTCTTTTAAAGGCAGAACTTGTCTTACAAGATAGGCCCAAAAGATGCTTTCGTGTCAAAGAACCGGTTTGCATTGTAAACTCATTTTTTCATCAAGAGAAGCGTTATGACCGGTTCCTGCTGGCATTACCTGCACCTGAGCTAATCCTCACATACCTGCTTGATTACCCGGATAAAGAAATTCCCACCCAGTTAGCCCAGTTTTCCTTTGCCAACTCGTTGGACTTTGCTTCCGAGCTGGCGACAGCAAGATCATATATCACGGAAGGTGAATATGAAACAGTTGCCAAATTAATTGGGAAAAATATGGAGGACTGTCTTGTCATAACAAAAGGTCCCCTAAATTTGCAATGGGATAACGAACCGGCAAGGCATAAGGTACTAGATCTGCTGGGCGACATTCATACCATGGGACGGCCCGTAAAGGGTCACTTTATTGGCATCAGAACAGGACACAAAGACAATAATCAGCTATGTCAGAAATTAAAGATGCAAGTTAAGGAGGCGTTGTAACCATGATTCCCCACGTGAAACTCCAGTTAGGCAAAGAAGAGGAAGAGCGGGTAATAGAAGTGTTGCGCAGCGGTATGTTGGCAGCAGGCAGCTATGTTCAGGAGTTTGAAGATGAGTTCAAGCGGTATCATGATTCCCAGTATGGCATTGCTACTTCCTCCGGTACAACCGCCCTACATGTAATCTTAGAGGCTATGGGTATCGGCACCGGCGATAAGGTCATAACTACCCCCTTTTCCTTTATTGCTACGGCTAACGCCATTTTGTACACAGGGGCCACCCCGATTTTTGCTGATATCGATCCGGTAACATATAATCTTTCGCCCGCCGCACTGGCTAAAGCGGTGAAGGACCACCCGGAAGCCAAAGCTGTGATCGTGGTTCATCTGTTTGGGTTACCGGCAGATATGGATGCAATTTCAGAGATTGCAAACAAAAATAATCTCATCGTCCTGGAAGATTGTGCCCAGGCCCACGGAGCTATGTATCACGGTCAAAAGGTCGGTACTTTGGGCAAAGCCTCAGCCTTTAGTTTTTACCCCAGCAAAAATATAACTTCCGGTGAAGGCGGTATGGTATTAACCGATGACCCAACGATCGCAGAAAAGGTAAGAATATTAGTTAATCAAGGTCAACGCCGGCGTTACTATCATGAAATGGTGGGATATAACTACCGAATGACCAATATTCATGCAGCGATTGGGCTAGAGCAGCTAAAAAAATTAGCTCTATATAACCAGAAAAGAATAGCGAACGCCAAATTCTACGATGACCACATTGTCAATCCGTGTATCCAAAAGCCGGTGTCACCACCCGATAGAAAGCATGTTTATCATCAATATACCTTAAAAGTAAAAAATAGAGACGCTTTAACAGCCCACCTGGATGCTAACGGTATTGGCTATGGCATTCACTACCCGTTAATAATACCAGCCCAGCCAGCTTATAAAAACTTAGCGACCTGTTCAGGTACCTGGCCGGTAGCAGAAGACCTGGCTGACTGCTGTATTTCAATACCTGTTCACCCGGCCCTTTCCCTGAGTGAATTAACAACCATTGTAGAAGTAATGAATCATTACCGTTGAGGGGGCTTGCACATGATTATTAGCGGACATCAACCGAACTACCTGCCATGGCTGGGGTATTTTCATAAAATGATGTCCTGTGATTTGTTTGTCATCCTGGATGATGTGCTTCTTGCGAGAAGAGAAGTTACTAAAAGAAACAAAATAAAGGGTCCGGAGGGAGAACGCTTATTAAGCGTACAGGTGAGTAGAAAAAAGAGCTTAATTAAAGATGCGGCTCTTCAAAATGATTTTCCCTGGAACTTAAACCATTGGGGTTCATTACAAACTTGCTATGCCCGTTCTCCCTATTGGGAGAAATACAAAAACTTATTTTTCCCTATTTATGAAAACCCAGGGGAACTGCTGGCTGACCTGAACCTGCGGCTGATCCATGTTGTTCGGGAAATTTTAGAAATCAAGACGCCAATGATACGATCTTCCGCAATCCCTGGAATTGAAGGAAATAAAGGCGACCGTATCATTAGTCTATGTAAACAATGTAAAGCCGATATCTATCTCTCCGGTAACGGAGCCCGCGCCTATAATGACGAGGCGGCCTTTGCCAGAAACAACATTCAACTGGTTTACCAGGAATTTGAACATCCTGTTTACCCACAGCTGTGGGGAGACTTCCTGCCAAATTTGTCGGCAGTGGATTTGATATTTAACTGTGGTCCTAGTAGTAAGGATTATCTTACCAAGCAGGTGATCATGTGAAAAAAATAAACGTATTGATATCGGGTTCCGGGTCTCTTTATGGAGTAGCCATCATTCAATCTTTACTGAAATCAGATTTATCCCTAAATCTGGTGGCCTGTGATACCAGTGCCCGCACCTTAGGTCTATACTTGGCGCATCAGGCCTATATCGTCCCCCCTGCCCACCAGGAGGAATTATATTTAACCAGCGTGTTAAATATAATTGCCAAGGAAAATATACATGCTATTTTTGTTGCTTCCTCCCATGAGCTTGCTTTTTATAGCCATAATAAACTTGATGTTGAAAAAAAGACCGGAGTCAAAGTGTTTACCAATTTACCCGAAACAATGAATATATGTAATGATAAATGGCTTACAGTAAACTTTCTTAAGGAAAATGGCTTTTATTTTCCTGTTACCATTCGCTATCCGGAAGATCAGGACAAAATCGATGAATTTATTAAAGAAGTACAGTTTCCCATCGTAATTAAACCGCGACAAGGTGCCGGATCACAGGGCTTATACATTGCTAATCAATATGAAAATATCCACCAGCTGCTTGAAAACAAACAAGACATTATTCTTCAGCAATATTTGCCTGATGACTGCGGGGAATTTACAACCGGTATTTGTACGGGGACTAACGGCCGGGTCCTTTCCGGGATAACCCTAAAAAGATACTTGCAAGAAGGCATGACTATGTCGGCAGATGCAGATGATTTCACGGAGATCACAGACTACTGCAAAGAAGTAGCCGAGGTTCTAAAACCTTACGGACCGTGCAATTTTCAATTGCGTCTTCTCAATGGTAAACCCTATATTTTCGAAATCAATCCTCGCTTCAGCAGTTCCACGGGAATGCGCTCGTTATTAGGCGTTAATGAGGCGGAAATTTTATTAAGAGCAGAAGTACTGGGCGAAACAATTCGTCAAAATAAAATTTTAAAATGCAGTGTAATTCGACAGTATAGCGATTATCTTGTACCAACCGAAAAAATCATTATGCTGCAAAAGGGAATCCATATGGAGCATAATAACTAACGAAGGTCTCTTTTCAGTATAGACTTTAGTCTGTTGTTGAATGAACAAAACAAAAAACCACCAGCTATGCGGTGGGTAATAAAAATAATATAAAAACTCACCAAATTCTTATAATAGAATGGTGATTGTCAGATCTATACAGTATCCAATAAAGATTTGTCGGCATGGTGTTAGTAAAAGCGGAAGTCAAATGCCAGCGGTGGAGCGTTACTAACACCATGTCCTAAAAACTTTGTTTACCGCCAAAGCGCCTTGCTTGCAGGTCTTTAGCAGCTATATTACGAATGCATCATCCTTACTGTATTTATGTAATGGCCTTCCTACCGGCCCATACGAAAGGACCCCTTTTAGCCAGCCATTATCATATAAATAGTTTAAATAGCGCCGGGCAGTCACTCTTGAAATTCCGACAAGTTTTGCTATTTCACTTGCTGTAAAATAATCAGGTTGTTTGTCGATGGTTGTTAAAACAGATTCCAGGGTTGCTTTATCTAGCCCTTTCGGAATACTATCTTTTAAATCATCAAGGCTATTGGGAACGCTCTTTTCCGCTGCTGTTCCCTTTAATCCGTCAATATCATTCTGGCACAGATGCTGCGTATGGTTAATCCGTTCAATATACTGCAAATAATTTTTCAGGGCCTTTTTGAATCGCTGAATGGAAAACGGTTTGACAATATAATCAACTACGCCACACTGCATTCCCTGCTGAATAGTTTCCGAACGGTGGTCGGCCGTAACTAAAATAACGTCAATGTTAATTCCCTCGGCCCTTATCCGCCGCAATAAATCAATTCCATTTTCCCCCGGCATAAAAATATCCAGAATGACTAGCTGTGGCTTCGCACTGACGATCAGGTCATAGCCATCAGCCGCATTTGCCGCTTGTCCGGCTAAACGAAAGCCCTTCACCTGACTTATATACTGTCGATGAAGTTCCAAGACCATAGGATCGTCCTCAACAATTACAATATCAATTCCCATTTCCGGTTCCTCCTCACTTAGTAAGTTTCCGGTTACCGTACTGGTATCTTTATAGTAAATGTACTTCCTTCATCTTCGGATGACTGAACAGAAATTGTCCCGCCGCAATTTCTTACCTCCTGCAGGACTAAAGCAAGGCCTACACCCCTGCTCCCCTGTTTGGTGGAAAAACCACGCTGATAAATTTTTTTCCGATAAGGTTCCGGTATGCCTGTGCCTAAATCACCGACTCTTATTGTGAGATACTTTTTCCCTTCATAGAGATAAACATGAATAACCCGCCGCTCAGCCGGCAGGTTGGCCACAGCCTCCATGGCATTTGTGATAAGATTGCCAAGCACGGTGACCATAGACACATCACTAAAGCCCTGTGGGAGTGCGAACAACTTACTGTGAGAATTAAGCCGCAGGGAAATCCCCTGCTCACTGGACTGACTAATCTTCCCAATAATCAGTCCGGCAGTCGCCTGATCTTTAATTCGCCGGACAATCGTGCTAACCATATCCTGCTGTGTTTTATAGGTCAAAGCAATTAATTCAACAACCTTATCATATTGTTTCATTTGAATTAATCCGGAAATCGCATGCAGTTTATTGACAAACTCATGCGATTGTGCCCGCATGGATTCCAGCAGGCTCCTTAGTCCCACCAGTTCTTCTGCCAATACCTTAACATCCTGCTTATCACGAAAAGTGGCAATCGCACCGATTATGGCGTCATTGACAATAAGCGGAACCCGGTTGGTAATAATAACCTTCTTGCCGACTTCCTGCTCTTGGTCATATTCAGGCTGACCGGTTCTTATCACAATAGGCAGATGGGAATTGGGCAAAACTTCCCAAATATGTTTACCGATAATATCATCCTGATGGCCTAGCAGACGCTGAGCCTCAGTATTCACCAAGTTAATATAACCGTCAGCATTAACGGCAAGAACGCCTTCCCGTATGCAGTGCATAATGGCGCGATTTTGCTCCAAAATAACATTTACCTGATGGATATGCTGTTGAAGTTTAAAATCGGCGTCACCGTACAACTGCGCATTGTGAACCGCAATCGCCGCATGACTTGCAAAAGTTTCCAGTAATTTCTGGTCAACAGGCGATATATTCTGGATAGACCGAAAACCGATAATCAACACGCCGATAGCCAGTTCATGCAAATATAGTTTGATAACCTTTACTCTAAATAAACTTTCTTTTTTAAAAACTTCTTTCATGGACTCTGACAATAAATCTTTATACTCAATATCCATCAACCGCGTTGTGTCAATGATCGTTTCGGAAATTGCGGTAGAGGAACAAGCGTCATGCCAGCCGGTTGTAATAGGCGCATGTAGTTTATGATGTTCATCCAGCAGTAAAATACTGCCACAATCGGCCTTAAACAACCGGATCGCACTTGTTACGATAAAGTCTAAAACTTCGTGAAGATCAAGCGAAGAAGTAAGATACACAGCGATCTCATTAACGGCTCTTAACTGCTCGAACTGTTTGTAAACTATTTCTTCATACAGCGTGAAAAAATATTCTGAAACATATACCCTGGTTCTGTCCAACAACGAATCAACTTGACGCCGATAAATATTAAGACTAACCAAATCATCTTTGAGATAAAAGGACATGGCATCTTTAATCGATTTTTCATATAAATCAAAAATCAACATGATATCGGACAGCTTGATACCTTGTTCAAGCCATAATTTGCAAACTTGACTGATATATACTCTAATGGCTGTAAATGATTCCGTGCGAATTGATTGGATAATGGCATCCGTTAATTGAACAATTTTTTCTACTAAATCGTCTCTCGGCATTTTGAGATACGAAACCGGCTGTCCTTCCATCTCCAATTCACAAATTGTGCCTGTATTGGTTTCCTGCTGGATCGATTCAATGATTGAGACTAAGCAAGTCATTTAATCACCTGCTTCGTTTTTTTTTGTTACTTTATTTTTTTTTGTTATCGTTTGTTGACTAAACAACACTCAATATTTATTATATAACTAAATTACATCATTTTCCATAATATTTTCAGATTGATCAGATTATTTTTACAAAAGCTACTTTAATTATCCTAATATGTAATATTTTGTAACTTTATAAGGAGGCGGTTTTTATGGATGCCTATCAAGCACTGGAACAGCTGATTGCGGGTAATAGACGATATGTCTCTGAAAAGTACGCAAAAGCGGACATAGGAATCAAAAAACGCTCTGAACTAGCCCAAGGCCAAGAACCTTTTGCCATCATTCTTGGCTGCTCTGATTCCCGAATTCCCCCGGAAATTGTGTTTGATCAAGGCTTAGGCCAGTTATTCGTCGTGCGAACAGCCGGGCAGGTAGTTGATGCCGTTGTGCTTGGAAGTATTGAATATGCCGTAGAACACCTTGATGTACGGCTGATTGTAGTCATGGGGCATCAAGACTGCGGCGCCGTTAAAGCAGCACTGGAAAGCAGCCAAGGCCCCTGGCACATTGATTCGCTCATTCAGTCTATCACACCTGCTGTTGAAACAGCCAAAAACTGCGCCGGCGAATTGCTGCCAAACGCAATTAAGGCTAATATTGAGCAGACGGTTGAAAAACTGCAATCTGCCAGCCCGCTTTTAAAAAAAGCGATTACTACTAAGGGATTGCAAATTGTTGGCGCTGTACAAAATATCAGCAAGGGCAGTGTAACTTTGCTTATCTGACCCTTATCACGAAATAAACTTTACGATAACATAGCTAAATTTTTATTATTATCATACATATGGGCTGTGGGAGAACTTAGCGAAAGTCGCCCCACAGCCGTTTTTTATAAGATACTAAACTTGAAATCTCCCGGTAACACTGCTTAATCTTTCCGCCATTTTAGCCAAGGCCTGACTGGAAGAAGCAACTTCCTGGGTTGCCGCCGACTGCTCCTCAGTCGCTGCAGAAACGGTTTGGGTTTGTTCCAAAATATTTCGGCTTGTTTGCTCAACTCCGCGAACCACCCCGACAATTTGATTACTATGCGCAGAAAGCTCCTGCATTGTCTTGGATATTGCTTGGACTTTATTTCCTACCTCTTCAATCAAAGCGACAATCTCCTGGAACATATCGCCAGACCCATGTACAAGCCGGGCACCGCGTTTTACCTCTGTTGTTCCCTGCTCCATGGCTACTACTGCTTTATCAGTATCTTTTCGTATCTGGCTGATAAGCCCGGCGATTTGTTTAGCTGCTGCCTGTGATTGTTCGGCGAGTTTCCGGACTTCATCAGCAACCACAGCAAACCCTTTTCCCTGTTCACCCGCCCGGGCCGCTTCGATGGCTGCGTTCAGAGCCAGTAAATTGGTCTGAGCGGCAATATTCGCTATGACACTTACAATTTCGCCAATTTCCTCAGAACGCTCGCCAAGTGCGCTAATCACATGCGATGATTCCGTTACCGTCTTTTCAATACAGCCCATCTGGCCAATGGCCGTCTCAACCGCTTCGTTACCTGTATGCGCCGCCTGAGTGGTTTTTTCGGTATCCGCCACAGCCTCACTAATATGTAAGGAAATTTTCTCAATTGCCGCTGCTATTCCTTCGACCGAGCCTAACGATTCACTTACGGATTCCAACTGATTTTGCGATGCCTGCGAAACATCAGTAATAGAAGAAACCACCTGGCTAGCAGCCGTGGCAGACTGTTCGGCATTTGCGGTTAGCTGTTCAGATGCGGCCGCCACCTGTCCTGTTTCTTCAATAACTTGTCCTATTAGCTGGCGTAATTTAGCCATCATACTGTTAAATTCCCTGCCTAACTGGCCAACTTCATCTTTAGAACAGCTATCTACCTGCTGGGTGAGGTTGCCGCCGGCTACGGCGCGTACTTTTGTTACCAGCACATAAAGCGGCTTGGCTATCACTTTGGCAACCAGCCATCCGAAAAGACAAGCCACTAGAGCAGTGCCTATCGTTATCCCAATAACTATATTAGCTACCCGGCTAAAATCGGCATTTCCCTGTAAATTGGATTCTTCGGCCTGTTGCTTGTTATAATCAATGAGTTCCCGCCTTAACTGAGTGGCTTTCTCAAACACCGGTGCACTATTGCAATATAGTGTATAAGCCTCTTCTTGTTTCCCCGTTGTAACAAGCTTTATAATATCCTCTCTGGCTTGTCGGTACTGGATCAAACCGGCTTCCAAATCACTTAGTTTATTGGCCTGATAGAGGTCAATCCCTGTTGTTTTATACTCTGCCTGCAGCTTATTAATAGCCGCCGTATTATTTTTAATTTTATTGATAACTACCTGTTGTTTACCCTCGTCTTTTGCTAAGATTAACTCCAGCAGTTTAGATTCGGAGTCTTTACTTAATAACCGGACCTCACCCAGCAGTTGGACTGGCACTAATCGTTCTTGATACATAACTGCCATTTCCTGGCTTAATGCCCGGGCTGAATATAGCCCCACCAGGCCCACGCCCGTCAGGCAAACAATCATAAAGGCAATTAGGCAATAAATTTTTGCAGCTGTTTTTAAATTTCTAAACATGCTAATCCCCCCGTCTTTTCCCATATACCTGCAATTCAGCAATGTAGCCACTCGTGTCATTTACATTACCCGACTATTGGGCTCTATACAGAGTGTCAACGAGGACCAGAAAGAGTATAAATACCGTACATTATTGTCCAAAACTGGAATACAGCCCAATAGAAAGACTTCGCACTATGCGAAGTCTTTTACTCCTTACTCTAAGGCAAAATGCTCATTGTCATCAATATGTATCCAATTATAGCAAACGGCATATTCTGCTAAGGACTCGTCAGACCCCACCTGCCTGGGAGCATTCAGTTTGGCCCTGGCCTCTTCCAAAGTCGTAATATTGCCGCGTACAGAAAAAATTCCGTAAGACATATCATCCATAAAAATATGAAAACGTGTTGTTCCATATTCACTGCCTTGCCCTTGTCCCTCATACATAATATCCGCCAGGGAGCCGGTGGGCGCTTTAACCGATTCTACGACGATCATTCCCTTTTCTAGCTTTGTCATTACATGCATCCCTCCTATTCTCTGTTACCATTATTATACAATAACGGTCATGTTACGCGCTATTTTAATAAATAAAGTACATCGATATTTTTTGAATTTTGTGAAAGTAAATGTTCTATCCCATTATGCGAAGGGCGAATCACTGACTCTCATTACAAAGGAAACTACCGTTACTATGGGTAAAAAATTAGGAAATGCCGTTTAACCGGCATTCCCTAATTTTTATTTTTTTGTCACTAAAGGAACTAAACAGGCAAGCGTAAAGATCACGTAGGATAAATTAATTAACCCGGTGTTATTGCTGACGCCGCCCTGGTGGGCCAGAAAAAAGCCTATCCAAAACCCCCAAAAAGCAGCATTCATTAAGGGCGCACGATATCTTTTCCGCCAAGACACCGGTGTGTTGGCCGCATTAAGATTCGGATTTGTATTCGGCACAGGATTTGTACTCATACCAATACCTCCTTTGCATATTTCGCGAACGTACTCATTTAAGGCAGGTCCTTAAACAGCATGCAAGCAAATATCCAGGCGTTAATGCCCACAAGCAGCGAAATGATAATACAATAAGGTATTGTCCGGTTCATAACTTCGCCTTCACGACCCTCAAGACCAACAGTTGCTGAACCAATCAATACTTTTGACGGGGCAATAGCGCAGCCTACCGCACCCCCAACCGACTGGACGGCGCACATAATCACCGTACTAATTCCCAGCACCTTGGCCGTCTCCAGCTGCAGCGCGCCAAACATGACGTTCGAGTTGGTGTTACTGCCGGTCAAAAATGACCCTAATACGCCAATATACGGTGAGAATACAGGGAACAACATACCAGTAGAGTTAGCAATCCCTTGGGCCAGTAAGTTTGTCATACCCGTATCGTTCATGATTAATGCCATCATAACCATGGTCGTGATCCCAATACTGGTCGGAACACATTGGTTGACCGTAGCTT
>NZ_FNAM01000050.1 GCF_900101845.1 Sporomusa acidovorans
TCAAGGACTTGGCAAACTAGCAGTTCGTGGTAAGCATAAGGTCAGCGCTGTAGTTGGTCTCAAAATAATCGGGCATAATTTCCAGCAATTCATTACCTATCTAGCCAGAAAAACCAAGGAAACAATCAAGCAGGTAGCTACGTCATTTCCTACAACACCACCTCAAGGGGTTAGTCTGTCCTTTTAACAGACGAGTAATAATTAGATCATTAATTTTAGGGGTAAGTAGCTTGGAGATGCAGCGACATATATACGTAATAGGAAAAGATGTGGCTGTAGCCGATTTAAAATTTACAGCAACAGTGATAACAAGGTCATAAATTAACTTTTCGCAGTACAATCATATCATTATATTTGAAATTTTAATCAATAATCCACGAATATAATAAATTATGAGGTGAACCATGTGCAGGAAAACTTTTTAGAAAAATACCGGAAAATTGGCAGACGAATTGCTTTCTATCGTAATAAACGCGGTCTATCGCAAGAAGCACTCGGCGAAAAGATCAACTATAGCAAAAGCTATATAAGCAAAATTGAGGCTTCAAATTCAGATGTTACCTATTCATTAGATATCTTATTCGCAATAGCTGCCGGCTTACAGCTTGATCCAGTAATATTTCTTTTACCGATTAATGAGGAGAATTTTGATAAATATAGGACGGATAAATAAAATGACAAGAGTGTAAAATTAAGTGTGTAAATTCGAAAGAACTTATGCGCTTATTTTTTTGTGAGTCAGGTGGCGTTTCTCCAACCAACACTTAAATTTGGACGAATAACGGTGAAGGCCGCCACCAATTAGGTTAAACAAACAGACGCGCCTGCGAATACCTAATTTCGCAAATAACAAAACCCAGGCTTGACAGAATTTTCCGTCTTGCTGGGTTTTTCTTTTACCATTCAGGCGCAAGTAGGAGCAAGCAGGGGAGAAGCAAGTAGGGACGGTTCTAGAAGCAAGTAGGGACGGTTCTAAACTTGCTATCACTATTTTTGAGTATACGACTTACCTTAAATTCACTGATTTCCCCAAAAGCTGGCCAATCTGTTTTAACGCAATCGACGAATTTTTTCTTATCTCTTTGATAACCGCATTCCTTTGTCCTATATTTTCGACAAGTTCTTCAAAAGTAACCATTCTTCGGCTTGGGTTATATTAAAAATATTTTTACCGTGTCGCCTATTTCCTGTAAGTATGTCATCTTCTACGTCCATGATTATTAAGTCAAGCTCTTCTTCCGCAACGTAATCCATATATTTTCTTACAGTAGAATGTCTCGATTTCGAAAGAATACTTAAAATTCTACTACTGTCTATTTCCTTAATGCCAATCAATAGGCAAGTCAAGAACCGTCCCTATTTGTCCCCTAAACCAACCGACAAGGCTATTCCTTGCCGGTTGGTTTATGCATAGGTTGAATGCATTCACATCTTGTGTTCGCTTTCAGTTGCTAAATTCAAACAGATTGAGACCAATTTCTTTACTGAATTTTCTGCCCACCCGGCCATTGATCACATCCAACACTAATTCGCAAGTCGCGCCCACCCAGGCGGCGTTCAAATGGCCACCAAAAGCCTGATACGTATGATCTGTCAGCATAATATGAAAATGGGCATACGCTTCACCCTGCATTTGATAGCAACGGTTGCCGAACCTACCGCAATTCTTAAAGTAGCAGCGATTATCCAGGCAAGAACAATAGGAGAAATATTGAGGCCCGCTGTCATTGCGGTAATCGCCTTGCCAACCCCGGCATCGACGATAACTTGTTTAAAAGCACCGCCGGCCGCAATAACCAAAATGATCATGGCAATAGATTTCACAGAAACACCCATACTGGCAACGACTTCTTCTAATTTTTTACCACGGTTAGTCCCAAGCGTAACCATACTGACAAGAACGCTGAGCAGTAACGCAATCGGTGCATCGCCAAAGAAATGAAGATAAACCAATATGGGATCTTTTTTAGACAGTGTAAGATCGCCCAAAGTACTAATAGCCATTAATAGGATAGGAATCAAAGCAGAGAAAATGCTAACTCCAAATCCCGGCATTTCTTCCTCTTTAAAGACCTTAGTTGTTACCAGACCGGCAGGAATCGAAGCTTTGGCCGATAACACAAAGTTTGTTCTTGAATAAAAAATCCCCACAATCACTGCTGCCGGAATGGCAATAAGAAGCCCTAATAACAAGGTATGTCCCATGCTGGCGCCAAAAATGGTACTTACTGCTGCCGGCCCGGGATGGGGAGGTAAAAAGCTATGCGTTGTAGATAACCCAATAACGGCAGGTAAACCAACATACATGAGCGGCAAACCGGTTTCAGCAACAATCGTATAGATAATCGGAATTAAAACAATAAAGCCTGCTTCGAAAAACATGGTAATGCCAACAATAATGGAAGTAACAATCATGGCCCACTGAACATTCTTTTTCCCGAACATGTTAATAAAGGTAGTTGCTATCCGCTGGGCAGCTCCGGAATCCGCCAGCAGCTTGCCCAGCATAGCACCAAAGGCAAGAATAAGAATTAAACTGTTTAATTGACCGCCTATACCTTTATAGATCGAAGCAGTAACACTGCCTAAAGGCATCCCCTCCAGTAATCCGACAATCAACGATACGAGAATGAGTTTATTTCGTATACCCGGTAAATACGCATCATCTGTCGCAACACTTGCATCAAACATTGCAGTCACAATAATCTTATGCCAGCCATTGCCCCCAGAAATAAGCAAAACAGATACCCATAGCAAAATAGATCAGACTATATCGCCAGTTCCAAGTAAGGGACACATCACTTGCTTTTGCGCCAACAAATTTTCCTATAGTCATAATTACACCGGCAAAAGGTGAGACCATATAAGAAATGCTTCCCCCCAATGCCAGACATAAAGCAACCGTTATCGACGAAAAAGGTAAATTGAGTACGGTAAGAATCTTACCAAACATTACGATTGTGATGAAAGGATGAATAGCCAGCACAGCTGCGGCTACCACCAGCAGCGGAATGGCAATAATAGCGAAGGCCCCCAACCAGCTTGCGAAACACTGCAATTCAACCTGGATACCCCCCAATATTCCTGATTGCTCCAGAGCTGTGGAAAAAATCCCCATAGCGACAAAAAACGGAGCTAAATCACCTGCTTTTATAACGCTGCTTCGCCAATAATCCCTGATCGCTGTTTTTAATACCGGCTGGTGAAAAAACAGGGATAACCAAGATAACCCGATGATAAGCCCGGCGAGAAGAATGCGGTTGGAAGAATTGCCAACATGCAGTTTATCCAAAATCAAAGTGATCAGAATGAGCCCCAGGACAACCCAAATAATATGGTCTGCCTTACCCCGTTCCGCTGCCGCATCATTTGTCGTGGCCTGGGCAGCTGAAGCAAACTGGCTTTTTTGTACAGTTTCAAAGGATTTTCTTTCTAACAGATAAGCTAGCAATATCCCTAGCAAACTGAGTATTACACCAGGCACAAAAACCGCAGACCAAGCTACCCCTGTCGCCTGTACCACTAGAAAAAGATTGATGGCTCCCGGAGCCCATAACGAGGCAAGTGCATAGCCGCGGGAAGTAGCGGTCGCCAGGAATCTTTCATACTCCTGAACCCGCCCTTTTAAGGTTTTCTCCATCAAAGCTATCACAACCGGAATGGCTCCAAACATTAAAAAGCTGGTAAAAACATGTGTTGCCGCTGTTGTGAATAAAAAAAGTCCATCCTCACTTTTGCAAAACCGATTCAGCCAGTAGCGGATAGCGCTGTTATATTGACCCACTTGGATTGGTATAGAAAAGATCTGCATCATAACAAGGATGGCAATGACATTTGTCAGGGTACCGGCGGCCATTAGCCAAATAGATAATGGTTCATGAAAATAAAGCAGCATCGCCGAACCACTTATCAGAAAGGTCAGTGTTGCCTTTCTATAGCTTTTCCCCATTATTGCCAGGCCGCTTATTAAAACAATAATGGCACAGATTCCGGTAACCATTGTTAAATTTACGCTGACAAACGGGTTAACTATATGAAGCCATACTAAAAACCAAACAGCAGTCTTAAAAATCAGAGTCATACGTGATCATCCACTTTCGTTATCTAAAAAAAATTCCGAATCACTAGTTACAAGCCACCTCTCCGTTCCAGCCAATTAATTACAAAACTGCGCCACACCACCAGCTATGCGTCACACTAATTATCCGGACGGCTAAGTGAATATTGCATTCGCCCCTTTCGTTATGATCGAACAACTCAGATTTCCGGTTTTGTATGCATACAACTCTTATTATTGCAACAAACATGCCAATTGCGAAAATCATGTATTTTCGCAATTATTGAATAAAAAAGCCTGCAACATAAGTTGCAGGCTGCAATATTTATTGCAAAACCTGCACTACACGTTGCAGGTTTTTTGTAATTGAATATTATAAGATTTTAGTTTCCGATATAGTGTGCTACGATTAATCCCGAGCCGTTTGGAAGCTTCTTTTTGATTATAATTTGTCTCTTTTAAAATGCGTAAAATCGTTGTTTTTTCTAAACATTCCTCTTCTTCTGCGGCCGGCGGAAAAGTTTTTTGTGTTTGGGGGGCAAGCGAAATATCCAACATTGTTTCCATAAAATCAGCCGTAATAACTTTCTCCTTAGAGACAATCACAATCCTTTCCATTACATTCAAAAGTTCCCGGATATTTCCCCGCCATTCATAACCGTTAATCAGTTCTTTGGCGCCTGCCGATAGCGCTGCTTCCCGCTGAAATTTTTTATTAAATACACTGATAAAATGTTCAGCCAGAATGCCGGCGTCGCCGCTTCGCTCTTTAAGCGAAGGCAACGGCAGAGGAAGAACATTGATCCGATAATAAAGATCTTCCCTAAAATCCCCGCGGGCAACTAACTGAGCAAGCAGCTTGTTGGTTGCGGCAATAATTCTGACATCGACCGGCAAGTACTTATCATCGCCCAACCGCATAATCCGTTTTTCCTGAATCACGCGCAATAGAGACGTTTGCGCCAGCTTGTTCATTTCCCCAATTTCATCAAGGAATATGGTGCCACCATGCGCCAATTCAAAAAAACCAACTTTTCCTTTTTTATTGGCGCCGGTAAACGCGCCTTCTACATACCCAAACAATTCACTTTCTAAGATAGTTGCTGGAATGGCGCCGCAATTTACGGCAACAAACGGACGGTTTTGCCGTTGACTGGCATTGTGAATGCTTTGGGCAGATAGTTCCTTGCCTGTTCCCGATGCTCCCTGAATTAAAACAGTGGCATCAATATGCGCATAGTCTTCTGCCATTTGCTTCACTTTAGCAATTTGCGACGAAATGCCAATAATGTCATTAAAATGATACTGCGCCAGCAGGCCTTTGGTATAAATTTTTTTGCGAATCGTAGCTTCCATCTCAACAATTTGTCCGATATCTTCCAGTGTAATCATAGCGCCGATAATACTGCCGTCAATATCAATTGGAATAATGTTGGCCATAAATTTTCGGCCTTGAAATTGAACAAATTCACCCCGGCAGACTTTCCCCTCCTGCAAACAGGCATCCAAGGGGATCTCGGGATAAATTGTTACCAAGTTTTTCCCCTTAACCTGGCTTAAGGGGAATCCTACAAAACTTTCTGCCGCCGCATTCATAAATTCAATCCGTTTATGCCGGTCAATACTAAAAATCCCCTGCACCGAATAATCGATCATGGCGCGAAACTTACGCATTCGCTCTTTTTCCAACTGACGGGCAAAAGATACCCGTTCAGCCTGTAAAAAGGCGGTCCGCAGTGACTCTTCGCCTGATGTCAGCAGGATTGTCTTGAGTCCTTGTTTGGCGGCAATTTTTGTTGTACGAATCCCACCAATCAGAATATCCGGCTGATCATTGAGGACGCTTTGTATAGTCGGAGATATCTCCTTTTCCGATTTTAATAAATAGACCTTAAGCTGAAAATCCATAACCTTGGCGAAAACCTCAATACTGCGGATCATGTTCTGGAAGGCCATAATGGCAACTTTAGGATTTTCTCTCTTAGTAATTGCTTTAGCAGCCAGTAATGCTTCTGCCAGATCTTGAAAAGTAATCGGAATTTCCACGACAGGTACCTTAATTCCGGCTTTGGTAATCAATTCGGCAGTACCGCCGCGAGTAACGATTACATCGGCCCCCTCCCGTTCAACCTGTCTGGCAATAGCTATTCCCTGCGCTATGTCACCCGAAAAACATTCAAATTTGTTGGTTAGGCCTAAATCTTCGATAATCTTCTGTCCAGAGTCAAATATCTCCTGATAAGGTGCAATAAAAACGTTCTTTTTCATTTAACCACCTTTTTAAAAATTCCCATTTTTATGTTATATTATAAAACATCTCGCTCGGCAAACAAAATATTAAAAGAGAATTTCAACAAAAAGCTGAAGGAGGAAGACCGGAAAACCAGCCTGCATCCTTCAGCTTTTTTACCACCTCTGTAAATCCTTTTGCGCAGGTGAAACTGCCTGGCAAGCATATGGATTGCAATGATAGCCACACTTGGGGCATTTTTCATGTGTCGAATCAGCCGCTGTCCAGAGATAGCCGCACGCCGTACACTTAAAACCCGAAGTAGGTTTTTTCGATTTATTTACATGATATAAACTCATACCAGACAGTTTCGCTCCTTCTCTTAATAGAATCCCGAAGCCTAGTTTGCAAGGTCAATCTCTACTTAAAGAATAGCAGGACAATAGTCGTAAGTAAGGCAATTGTCAGCGCTGGCGGGTCCACATGCGTATTGCCGCTATTCATCGTTTTGCCGAAGAAATCGCCAATGAGCGCACCTAGAATTCCAAATAAGCCCCCTGTCCAGACGTTTCCTGCTGCCGCTGCGGCAAGCGCGGCCGGCAATGCCAGATGATGCGTTACCGGACCAACCCCCATAAACTGAAGAAACAGTAAAGATGTAGCGGCTACTCCGAAAGGCAATACAACGTTTTTGGTAACAATCGCAGCATAACCGGAAATTAGGCCGACGCCCAGCCCTAAGCTGATTAATAAGAGAGCTGTTTTTCCGTCCGGTATAGAATATCCACCCAATAGTTTTCTATTGCCAAATACTACTCTAGCAACTATACCGGACAGAGCAACGGTTAACGCTACAGTATCTGTCGGCGTAGCCATGCTGGCAAGCCATTTTTGCACTAATAATCCTGCTGCCCCAAATAGCCCACCCACTAACAAGGTTACGCCATCGTTTATTTTTACTAACGGCGCTAATATATTATTTCCCGCGTCCAAACCGCGCTTAGCGGCAAAGGCTGTAGCGGCTACGCCGCCCGCGAAGGCTATGTGCGGGCCAAAATATGGGCCAAAGGCCATATCCGGCATATTAGCTAATACAAGAATACCTGCCATGATAAAGGCAGGCAGCGCTCCCAGGGCCGCCCCTAATACTCCTCCGCCAAAGGCAGCTGCTAACTCAACCGCAGAATACATATTTTTTCCTCCTTTTTCCGGTTATGTAACTAAAACAATGCTTTATGCAAGGCGTGGTGCGGTGCCGCGATAACCAACTGATCAACAAGAAAGCCTTTATCCTGTATGGCCGCTGTGCCGGCACGTACAGCGGAGTTTACCGATGCTATCTCCCCAGTAAAAGAGACTATGGCTTTTCCGCCCATACCGCGTGCCAACCGTACTTCCATAAGTTCAATAGCAGCCGACTTAGCCGCCGTATCAGCAGCAACGATAGCGGCTGCCACGGAATAGGTCTCAATGACCCCTAACGCTCTAATGCTCTTTATTTCCGTACTGCCGGATATAGCTTTAAATATATCATCATGAATATTCGGCAGAACTGTCTCATCCACTATGTTTTCAGACCCGCCGGCGCTATGTCCGCTGCGCACCGCACTTTGTACGGCGCCAACATCGCCGGCAACCATAACTATGTATTTCCCCGGGCATAAAGGATTTGCCATAATTAATTCAACATTAGCCGCTTTGAGCATCGCATCGGCGGCTAATAGCCCTTTAGCGATATTTTTAATCTCCATTAACCCAATGGCACGTTTCATAGCTAGCTCCCTTCTTCTACTTAGATTGTTCGAATACCAATCCATCTGTCAATGTTATAAATTTGTCCCGCTATACTGGCATGCAGCATGGAACCTAAGGCCGCCCCATCAGGAATAACGGCTACCTTATCGCCTTTGTTTACACTTGTACCAATCTCAACAATTGGTTTAGAGGGAGCCCCTATATGCTGCGAGAGCAAGAGTCTTACGTCTTTTGCTACAACCGGTTCGGAACCTAACGGAGCCTTTACATCATACTGTTCCAACCCTAGGCGGTACAGCAAGCGCTTAGTGGGTATCCGGCGGTTCTCGCGGCCCAAATGTGCGCATTCCGGTTTGTTCGTGTTAGGGTTCTTTATGCCGGCCTTGCTAAACTGTCTTTTTAATTCAGCGTTTACCCGGCGTGGCGATAACCCCATGGTGCAGCCATAGGCTTCACACGCGCCGCATTCCGAACACAAAAAGGCTTTGGCAAGAACCTCCGGCTCATTCATTTGCCCACTGCCGATGGCCTGCATAATGCGATGGGGTTCCAGCCGGTGTCCAAGCAGATAGCGCGGACAAACATCTGTGCAGCCTCGGCAGTTGCAGCAAACAGCTTTGGCTCTATTGGCAATTACTGACCACGGCGTTCTCTTTTGCACAATTAAAGTATGCGCTGACGGCAGTAAAATAATCCCGCCTGTCGTTTTGGTAACCACGGCGTCCGCTGCAACGAGCCGCCCCATCATGGGACCACCGTCAATTATGGCATAATCATGGATTGCCGCCCCGCCAGCCAGCTGCAAAAGCTCGCCGACAGGCATGCCAATAGGAGCTTTCACCGTAATAGGATGATTGACGGCACCTGTCACGGTAACATACTTGTCAATAACAGGTTGTCCCTCCAAGGCATTGGCTACATTAACCAGGGTCTCAACATTGGCAACAACGACACCAACGTGTAATGGAATCCCGCCTTCGGGCACAATTCTCCCTGTCACCTCATGGACAAGAACTTGCTCGTCCCCCGCAGGGTACATATCGGGTAAAAAGAACAATTCAATATCTTGAGCGCCGCGCTGACCTAACGCTCTCTGTAAATTCGCCACTGCCTCTGCATACTTCTTCTTCAGGCCAATATAACCACGGCGAGCCCCGGTGGCTACCATAACGGACTGGAGACCTAAAACCAGCCGTTCGCTTTCACTGGCCATGATATTTTGATGGGCACGCAGCAAAGGTTCGCATTCGGCGCCGTTAACAATAATCGTATCTGCGTCGGCATTAACCTTTACGTAGGTGGGGAAACCGGCGCCGCCAGCCCCGACAATACCGGCCTCTTTAACTGCCGCAACAATTTTCTCGCGCACGCGTACACCTTCCCTCTTTTGGGCGTTAATCAGCTTTTACACTACCGACAGCGCATCAACAAGCACGCAGCGGCGCTGCCGGGTGAAGCTCCGGGCAGAGGTAAGTCCTTCACCGGTGGGCCCGGCAATGGTAAACGTTGTGAAACCTTCGCCCCCAACACCGATTCCTGCAAAAGAAGGAGCATTCTTTACAAAGATGGTGGTTTCCACCGCTTTGGCAAACCTAGTTAGGTTATCAACATTTCGGGAATGCATTACCGCAGTATGCCGGTTTCCATGTTCAACACTCACGGCCAGCTCGATAGCCTCCTGAACGTTATTTACTTGAATTACCGGCAGTACCGGCATCATCAGTTCTTCCAGAACAAAGGGATGATCAGCCTCGGTCTCGCAAATCACTGCGCGAATGTCATCAGGCACGTCAATGCCAATTTGCTTAAGTATGTACTTCGCGTCTTTACCAACAAATTTTTTGTTAACCGCGTACGTTCTTTTCGGCTTTTCCGTGCAGCCGGAAGCGGCCAATTCAGCATTCTCCGTAAGGACAACTTTCACAAGGCGATCAATATCCTGTCCTGAAATCAAATAGCCGCCATACTTTTGCATATAGGCGATCAATCGGTCAGCGATCGAACCAACGGCGATGACTTCCTTCTCCGCAATACAGGGCAAGTTATTATCAAAGGAACAACCAGCAATAATATCCTTGGCCGCCCTTTCAATATTGGCTGTCTCGTCAACAATAACCGGCGGGTTGCCTGCGCCTGCGCCAATGGCTTTTTTACCGGAAGACATCACCGCCCGCACCACGGCAGGACCACCGGTAGCCACCAGCATATTGATATGCGGATGGGCCATCATAGCGTTAGTTGCCTCTAAAGAGGGTTCAGCGACTGCCGTAAGTAAATTCGCCGGCCCCCCGGCGCTAATAATCGCCTCATTTAAAAGTCTAATTGTGTGCAGGGAAGTGTTTTTAGCCGTCGGATGCGGACTGAACACAACTGAATTACCGGCGGCAACCATACTGATACCGTTATTGATAACTGTCTCGGACGGATTGGTTGTGGGAGTAATAGCGCCAATAACACCATAAGGACCTCGTTCAATTAAAGTCAGGCCTTTGTCACCGCTCCACGCTTCGGTTTTTAAATCTTCCGTACCCGGAGTTTTGCGGGCTGCCAGTTGATTTTTAAGAACTTTATCAGCAACGCGGCCCATGCCTGATTCATTTACAGCCATTTCCGCCAAAATGGCAGCATTTTTATAAGCTGCCTCCCTCATGGCAGTGATCAGAACTTCCCTTTTTTCTATGGTGAGTTTACGCAGTTGTTTTTGCGCTAACCGGGCCGCTTCCACAGCTTCATCGATTGTTGCAAAAATCCCCATACCACGCGAACCTGAACCAGCTTCTTTTTGTACTTTGGCCATAACTTCAGCCGCAATGCGGGCAATAAGACTTTGGTCAATTTCCATATACGTACCCTCCTAAAATACAGCCAAACCGGCTTTGGCCACTAGAATATCCTGGTCTACAGAACCGCCGCTTACGCCAATACCGCCATAGAGAATCCCCTGGTCATAGATGGGAAGCCCGCCGCCAAACACAACTAACCGGCCATGGTGAGTCGTATTGATTCCGTAAAGTTCCTGTCCAGGAGTAACTAAGCTGGCAGCTTGCTCTGTCGGCATGCGTAGCGCAACGGCGGTATAGGCCTTATCTAACGCCAGTGATACGCTGGCCAGAAGTGAATTATCCATTCGTTCCTGAACAACCAGTGTTCCGTTAGCATCAACAATAGCCATAACCATAGCGATACCCATTTCCCGAGCCTTATGTCCGGCCGCGTCAATCATCTGTCTGGCTTTGGTCAAAACGGGCAGGCTGAGTTTTTCTCTATCATTACCCGGTACAGGCTCAAGGATGCCCCGTACCTTTTTAGTAATATTGGCAACCAGTTCCTCCTGCTCGACACATCTTGCCAGCACAAATAATAAGTCCGACAAACGGTTTAAGTATAAGGGAACCGGTGCAGAAACCCGCTCCTGCCGGCCCAGCGCAACAACACACCGCTCGGCTCGCCTGGTAATAGTCCTGGCCAAGTCAAGAGCGGCGCTGGCAGCGGTACTCCCGGGCGTAACGAAATATGGCTGGGGAATGCGACGCTCTTCCAGGGAATCAATTAACTTCTCAAGGCTGTTAATGTGATTGGGGGAAATTCGAAAGTCGGCATTATTCACCGCTTCCGCAGTTGCCAAATCAGCATTTAAAGCGATTAGTTCCGCTTGAATGTTGTGGATAATCTCTTTCGCCCAATCTTTCTCTATTAGGGATTTGGCCAGCCCCATGGCCGCATTGGCTTCATCCACAGTCCCATAGGCCTGTACTCTGGCGCTGTCTTTATAAACCCTTTCCTTACTTAACAGGCTTGTTAATCCCGCATCACCGGTCTTTGTATACACCTTCATGGTAGGCTACTCCTCAGTAAGTCTTTATTAATCTCCATATTGTCGACAATGCCAATTATGGCCGCATCCACGGCCGCGGCCGGATTGCCCAGAACGTGGCGGGCCGAACTGCCTTCGACGACAAGAACGGTTTCCCCCGTGCCCGAACCGATGGTATCTATGGCAACTATATACTTACTGCTGTCATTACCCCCTGTGAGAGGTTGTACAATTAACAGCTTGCTGCCGGTCAAACTCTCATCTTTGGGCGTTGCCACCAGTGTGCCAATTACTTTTCCTACCCACATACTTCTCTTCCTTCCGGCTATAAGTCCATTCGGCGTATGATATCAGCTTTTAGTTCCCGGGCAACATCCAGTGCCAACGGCGTTATAATCGCGTTTTCCTCAATAATGATAGTTTTTTCCCCTGCCAGTACGGCGTTCCGTACAGTTCCCGCATCAAGAACCTTTTTCTGTAAAGCCTTGTCCAAACCAGCCGGCTTTTGCGGCCGGAATAGTACCCCATGAACTTCCGCAGCCAGATCCTCGGCTCTGACAAGCCGGATGCCGTAGTTTTGTATTTTGTGCAGATTCTCTGCCAATACAGCCAACAGGGCCGGCTGTTTACACATACCTTTTTGCCGGCGTTCCTTATCATAGGGATCCGCGGCATTGACGGCAGCTACGACTGTTTTTCCCAGCATCAAAGCTTGCAGCACCAGCGTGGGCACCAGGGAATCAGCCAGAGTATAAGCGAGTTTAGCCGCCGTATTCTGCGTTAATACCGGCATAAGCACTATATCCGCCTCCCGCAGTTCTTTCCCCGGATAGGAAGAACGCGAGGTATGGACTTGCACAGCAGCACCGAGGATTTCTTTTATTCTGGTTACGCCGATTATACGTTCCGCAGCTGCGGATAAGACAACTGTCATCAACTTAACATTGTCTGCCTGAATGCTTTTTAATTGCGCTAAACTTGCTTCCAGCCCAATTGTACCGCCGGTAAAAATTGTCAGCGCTTGATAAATGCTCTTTTGATGAGCTTGGTTGGGATAACCCTGATTTTCAAGCTGTCTCAATACTTCCGCTGTGATTTGCTCCACGAGCTCATTGTCCACTGGTTCACCTCCGTTAGGCTAAGGTGACAAAATTTCCGTTCTTTAGCCCGACTGCGTTGGCTTCATCGGTATCAAGGTGAAACTCCAGCCGAAAATTGGGGTGAACCCTTACAAGCACATTGGCAAAGGTTCCCCCGCGTGCCCCCGGTATGGTAACAACCACACGGTCGCCATCAACGACATGAAACCTTGCTGCGTCCGCTGCAGGCATGTGAATATGACGGGCAGCACAAATTACTCCTTGCCGCAGAGTAACGGCCCCTTTAGATCCGGCAACAACAATTCCCGGCGATCCTTCAATTTGACCTGAATCCCTGACTGGTGGCTCAATCCCTAGAATAAAGCCGTCCGTCCTGGATATTTCTATTTGCGTAATTTTTCTGACCGGACCAAGAATACGCACTTTGGCTAGTACGCCTTTTGGTCCTACCAAAGTTACGGTTTCTTTAGCCGCAAATTCTCCAACCTGTTTTAAGTCTTTATCTTTGGTCAGCGAGTAGCCCTGGCCAAACAATGTTTCCATATGCTCAGAGGATATATGGATATGCCGGTTGGAGACACCTACAGGAATACCCATCGCTAACTGTCCCGGCAATTTCGCTAATACCTGTTTTACGATCTGCTCAACTACTGCCTGTTCCATAGCTTCACCCTGCCCTGTCTATATTCAGCGCACTACGACCTGCTGGCCGGTAAAATCTTTTCCACGTCGGTATGAGGACGAGGTATTACATGGACAGAAACAAGCTCACCCACTCGCTGCGCAGCCGCCGCACCGCTGTCGGTGGCTGCCTTCACAGCGCCAACATCACCGCGAACAAAAACCGATACTAAGCCTGAGCCTATTTTTTCATACCCAATCAACACTACATTTGCGGCCTTTACCATCGCATCGGCAGCTTCGATCGCACCCACTAAACCTTTGGTTTCCACCATTCCTAATGCCTCTCCGCGCATAGTTTATTCCTCCTTATGGCCTTTGTTATAGTGAATGCAAGTTGATTTCGGATCCCCCTTTCGCCGCTGGCACGCGGGGTCGCCACAGATGTTGCATATCCCTGCCGGTTTCTCTTCCGGGATACTCTCCGTATCGTCAGAAGGCTCTTCTGCCTCCCCCGCCACCTCGTCTTCGTTGCCGCTTTGTTTCTTAGCCGGTTTCTGCGGCAGGCTGGGCTTAGCCCCAACCGTTTCTTGCGTAATAATTATATTTTCCAGCCCGTAGCCCGGTCTGGGTATTACATGGGAAGCGACGACCGTGCTTACCTTGGAAGCGGCTGCCGCGGCGGCCGCGATGGCTGCCTGGACGGCGCCTACGTCGCCGCTGATTTTTATTACTACCATGCCCCCGCCTTTAGTAAGCTCGTAGCCGATTAATTCCACATTAGCTGCTTTCACGGCTGCATCCGCAGCTTCCATGCCGGCCGTGAGCCCTACTACTTCGATTAATCCTAAGGCGTTCTTAAACATACGTTGACCTCCCCGCCCCTTGAGCAGTCTCACTCAGTACTTTCATAACGATTTGGTAAACCTGCTCATATAACTGGGCCTCGTCGTCAATATCAATTACACTCTTTCGGTTATCGTTATCCTTAAAAGGAAGTCCTTTTACCAGCCGGGCCGCATTATAGCCAAATTGCCGCCAAATCCCGGGATTGCTTGCTGTCTCGGAAATAAACAGCGGCGTATCTTCCGATAATTTGTGGTAATGAATGCATACTCCTGCCGGACTAACGCCAACACCAACACCTAACTGCGAGGCAGCAGCGGCCTGCCAGGCCAGCGCTATGGCATCACTGTTTTTGGCCTGCAGCAGGCTGTAGGGTATGCCTTCTTCCTCAATTCCCGCTTTAATCTCTCTGATTTTATATTCGTCTTGGCCATCCTCAGAAATACAAATCACAATGCTGGGTTTGATGAGTTTTATGTCGGAGTGCATCATTATGTTCCACCTTGAAGATAAGATAGCACCAGACCTGTCGCCACCGCGTTTCTGGGGCCTTCCGTTCCCCTAATATTACCGCGGCCGCAGACAATGCCGTACTGCGCTAAAGCATCAGTCACCATGTCGCCAACTTCAAAGTCCATGGCCGACCCGCCTACCAGCACTACAAACTCAATATGGCGAATATTACCGGTAGGCGCAATCCGGGCTAAAGAACGCAAGGTATTGGCCACAAACACGCGTTTTTTGGCCTCCCGGCGAACATGACGAATTTTATCCAGGGAGTGTGCCGACGGGATAGGAACCATTCCATCTTCCTTCAAGATAACTACTCTGGCAAAAACATGGGGCGGCAGGTGCGTGTCGTAAAACCGCACGGCGCCGTCTTCCATTCTAATGTGATACAAGCTTTCTACTTTCGCCAAGGGATGTTTCTTGATATCTTCGGCTAAATCAAAGTCATTCAGCCCTAACTCTGAATTAATCAACATGGTAACCATGTCGCCGGCGCCGCCTAGATGAATGGAGGTTGCTTTACCCTCCTTGGTTATGATGGCGGCGTCGGTTGAGCCGCCCCCCATATCCAGAATTCCTAACGGCTTATCAGTACCAGGGGTGGTTAGTGCCCCTTTGATGGCCATGTTAGCTTCGACACCGGCGATAACTACCCGTATGCCGAGCTGCTGTGTCAATTTATCAGCAATCTGCTGCATAGGCAGCCGGCTTGTTTTTACCATAGCCGCCAAGGCGACTGCGTTTTCCAGGGAAAACTCTCCGGCTAGCCCCCCTTGCACCTTTTGCGGCACAAAGGTGTCGACTGCTAAGAGATCCTGAATTTTCATATCGCTTACAGGCTGGTTTGTAAGCTCAGCCATAACCTTACGGACCCGTTCCAGCATGCCGCCCACATTAGTCCCGGCTTCCCCTTGGGCATTGGTTAAAGGCTGAACGCGCTCGATAGCTTCCATGATGGCTTCCGCCCCCATATCGACATCGATATCGGTTTTTCCTTTTTCTCCCATTATGGTAATAAAGCCGGCCGGTATCGCCCTGGCCTTCACGTCTCCTGCCGGGGTTTTTACAACAACGGCGGAACGGTTGCCAATCAGTGCCCGGGCAATGGGTACGACCATTTTGGTTTCGTCAGCGGTCAAGTTAAACATAGTTGCAATACCATATGGATTGCACAATGTTTGAATGGTCTGTCCCGCCGCGGCCACTTCGATAGCCGCCAACATTCCCAGCGGAACCTTGTCAAGCAAGGTAACCTCATCAACTACAGGCAACTTCTTATTCAGTCTGTTGACAATCAGAACGGCATCGTCTTGTTTGACGATAGCCCCCTGAACAGCAACGCCGCGCGCCACTGCGTCATTGATCCCCCGGGCCGCATCTTCGAAGTCAATTCCCTGTGGTATTAAGCAAATGATCTTTTCCCCGGGGACCAGGTTTGGCAACTCGCGAAACGCTGCTGTTATGCCGACACCTAACCCGATCCCGCCGGGTGTGGAAGGATTATGACCAATCATTGTAGATTCCGTAATAATCGTCTCGGTAATTGTTTCCATGGCAACATCACCGATTACGGGAGTCGCTTCATTTAGCCGGATTTCCTCGATACTCGTTAAGGTTATTTTTGCCTTGGCGACCGCTTCTTCCAAGGCGATAATAATTCCCGGAACATTTGCCAATGTTCCCTTAATGCCGGTTGTTTTTGTGATCCCGCTTGCCAGATATTCTCTAACCTGGCCTGCTTCTATCCTCGCCAAACAAACTTCGGTAGTGGAGTTTCCAATATCGATTCCCGCGATCGTCGGCATTATCGTCCACCTTACTCTGTTCTCAGACGATTACGACGCTCGTAAACATCGGCCGCTTCCCTGACAAAGGCAGCATTAATTTTCGCGTTATATTTTACTTCCATCTCATCGGCTATTGCCAGCAACTCGCTTTTTGTTGATCTATTGGGACGCAAGGCGTTATAGATTTCAAGGACCCGGGCATCGGGAATAGCCACCAATTCGGCTGCCCGCCGTAAATTAGCGGCAAATTGATAGCGCCCAACGCCGTCAGCAATTTCCGCTTGCAGCCGCAAGGTTTCAGGAGTAATCCGGACATCCTCGGCTTTTATGCTGCCATTCAGAACATTTTCCAAAGTGATTTCCGCTATTTTCTTTCCTGTCGGCGTTTTCAACAGTTCAGGCCGTTTGCTGACCAACGGATAATCAAGTTCTGGGTTTAAACCGGCATTGGCAGCTTGCGTTTGTACCTGATTGGGTGCTTGATACATACTAGTAGCTGAATTTGTCTGCGAACCTTGAACCATAGACTGTAACACTTGCCTAACTATTTCTTCCAGCATTTTGTTATCAGCCATGTCACTCACCTCCGTTAGTTAAAATTGGACTTCCAATTCTACTGGTTTGGCACCGGGGACTACATGCTCTGTCTCCTTGATATGAAGTACAGCCGCTTTGGCCTGATACTTAGGTCTGGCCATTTGATCATTTCTTGTCGGCACGGGCGTCGGCGACTCTCCTTTACCGTATCTGGCCGCATTTCGCCCGATTTGCCGATAGGCTTCCAGGTCCAGTAACGGCGATTGGGGAAACAGCTCCAGGTTGCTTAGCGGCGGCAGGTCTTTTTGGTGAATGACAGTAGTACCTCTTGATTGGATCCCAATGGCGACCCCTGATCCGCTAAGTTTGGCTGCATCATGCGCGGCAAAAGCAACGTCAGACGTTCTCAGTACTCTTATCACCCTGGCTTTTATGCCTTCCTCTTCGATGCCGGCAATCATCTCCCGCAATACGTCCGAGTGAGGTATATTGACAATTGTTTTGTTCTGATATTTACCAAAAGCAGGCGCGAGGGCGATGATTACCTCGTCCGGTCTACTGCCCGGACGCGCCTCGCTCTTTTCTACAAGCGTCATGGTACGGCCTGTTGGTGCTTTCGCAACTGGCTGCACGTTACCTGGCGAATTTTCCATACCTCTTAAGACCTGTTCCACTACTTCACGAATCATCTGTTCACTAATCTGCATTTTTTTCACCCCATTTTCGAATATCAAACGTCAAAATCGGATGGCTTGATGGCTTGACGTATGTTTTTAATTTCATCCCATCGTTCTTTACTGAGGCGATAGCCGGTACCAGGTCCGCGATAATCATTTTTATTGTTTACTGCACTAATAACATTCAGCTGTTTATCGAGAATAGCCGCCGTATGTAAGTAGTCACCGGATACCCGTTGTTTCAGTGTTCCCAGGACACTTTCGGCAACATCGGCAAAACCGTTTTTCGCTAAAGCTTTGACAATATCCAAGCCGGTGATGCCACGCTTCATCATTTCTTCCGCTGCCTTTATGTCCTCGACAACATTGCGCTGAATGATGTCTTTGGTACCATGTGCATAGGTAGCGGCTTCTACTTCCTCATCCGTAATTATGGGAAAACCAAGTTCTTTGAATACCGCTTGCAAAGCTTTGGCGGCTTTATTGCGAATGGCAATAACTTGCTCTTCGGAGACAGGCTGGAGTCCGCCATCTATCATTAAGTCACGCTGAATGATATTCCAATCGTCATAGTCGTCGACATCCCAGTTAGAGCCGGCAAACATGTTATCATAGTTCGGCGAGGCACTGTAACCGGAACAGATGAAATCCGTACCGGGGAGCATTTGCATTAAGGTACGGGCTGTCCGGCGAAGATCGGAGTGGGTAAAAGTTTGGTCATTACTTGAGGCTACCTCAAGATCGAGCATGGCAGCGCACAAGTTTTCACCCAGCACCGCCCGAATGCCTGAAGGAACCGCGGCTGGTACGCCAATGCAGCTTACCGATCCGTTCTGCAGTCCTTGAACACCGGCCCCCCTGGTGAGCATAATGCAGCGAATCTCCAGATATAACATCGACTTGCCTTCCGCGTAGCCCATTTGTACTTCCGATCCCGTCCCGGATGTGAAACGCATTTTAAGACCGCGCGAAGCATACGCAGAGGCCAAAAACGCTTTTGACCAGGGAGTATCATCCCCGTCGACAAATACGTTTTCCGTCCCGTAAACGGATATGGTTTCCGCATAAGCCGTGATACCTCTCATACCCAGCAACAACTCAGTAGCTTCCTCTAGCGCGCACTGGATAAGAACGCCGCCGCGACCGACCTGGGCCCCGACTTGTAGTGATAAGGCGTTAAAAGGCGCATAGCGGACAACCGCGACCGTTGTCTCCATTTCATCAAAGCCACGCAGCGCCGCCTCAGCCGCATCGGCCGCAATGAGCACAGGGTTATCCTGCGTATTGGTCACATGACATTGGTTGGAAGGAATTTTGCGGGCTCGCATTTTCTGCATAGCCATCATCATTTCTACTACGTTCATGGTATTTAGCACGGCTAAAATTTTGGCGGGTGTTAATCCCTGGGTAATTTTTATAACTTCATCACGCGAAACGTTAACATCAACCAGCATCTTGGCAATTTGCGCATCTTCCATGGCCATGGCCCGTTCAGCTATCGTGATATCAATGGCATAATCGGCAATAAACTGATCGATAAAATCAAAACGTGCTCTTGGAACTCCATCTATCTCGACAATCTTTCCTTGCTCAATCTTAATACTGGGTTTTGGGTCATTAGGGCTGCTCATAGCTACAAGGCCTACTTCCGGCCACTCGACTACGAAGCCATCTTTATTTACGGGACGAGCAGCCAGCATCTCAAAACGTTTCGATCTCTTCACTTATATTCCCCCTGGTCTAGATATATGGTGTTGTTGACGAAGGAGCCGGTCCGGCCATCGCTTCGAGAACTTTCTTTCCGACTTCGCGAGCGGCAATGACTGACTGTCTTACAGCTCCCGAGTCCCCTGAGATCATCAAAATTACCTCATTGGAGAAACTGGTTCCCGACCCGGGACTGGCAAAGCCAACGACCTCAACGCTGGCTGTTTTGACAGCAACGTCAGCCATAAGAACACCGATGGCGGCTGGTGCCCCGACGATTAAGCCAAATGCCCTGCCGAGCGGCGCAGCGAAAGCTTTATGGATGGCAAAGCTGGCGCGGGCTGTGTATTGTAATTCCAGATGGCCGGCATCGTTGGCGTACACGTCGCCAAAAGTACGTTCCAGTTCCGACAACGCCACTTCAATTGCCCGGCGGGCATCAGACACTTCCTCCGCTCCGAACAAAATTAAAGAGCCGTGGCCGGCGCCGCCTTTCGTGTCGCGGGGTAATTCAATGCTGATTATCTCCGTATTGGTTGCCTTTACAGCTTCATCGGCCGCCATAATATGCGGCCCGGCACCGGTGCGAGCCCCAAGAATTCCTATGGAACGAAATTTAGGATCAAGTTTCATCTTTTCATGCAGACTTGCATCAACATTGGCAATGACCAGACCTACCGTGTCACCGATCGCCGTGCCGACAAACTCGGTAATTCCCGGCGTGGCATATGCCTGGGGTGCATCGACTGTCGCGCAGGTTGCTTTCGTTTCGGTATTCATTCGTTTCTTTATCTCATCCATGACCTGTTCGATTAACTTCTCTTGCATACCCTTACACCTCCTGAACTAGCCTACTTAATTTTAGGAAGAATTTTTTCAACATCTGTATGCGGTCGTGGGATAACATGGACAGACATAATTTCACCCACGTTTTTAGCCGCAGCCGCCCCTGCATCTACGGCTGCTTTAACCGCGCCAACGTCACCGCGAACCATAACGGTGACCAAACCGGAACCGATTTTTTCATATCCTACCAGTACTACATTCGCGGCTTTCAGCATAGCGTCAGCTGCTTCAATAGCGCCAACTAACCCTTTGGTCTCGATCATTCCTAAGGCTTCCCCCATCATTTACACCCCCTTTCCATGAGATAATTTGTCAGTTCTGCAATCCCTGCGCCTGATTGGGCCGAGACAGAGAAATAGGGTTCTTTCACACCGGCCTGTTTTAAACAATTCTGCGCCTTACTGTTGTCTGAGCCGGCAATATCGATCTTAGTGATTACGCCGGTTACCGGACGGGGAAACATGCCGGCAAAGCCAGGCGGCAAGGGCTTGCTAAAGTCCGTTGAATCCTGAACCATAATAACTAGCTTGGCCTGGGTTGCCGTAACCATAAGCGCACTGTAAAAACGGGGTATTTGCGCATATTCACCCGGCGTGTCAATCATGCCGCCGGTAAAACAAATACTCTGCGTTTTCTCGGCTTTCAGACAGTTGCGATTGAGCGCATTCATTAACGAGGTTTTGCCAGCGCCTACAGGACCTACTATCATAATCATGATTTCAGGATCTTGTCAGCTTGGCTGCCGTAAAGCCTAAACCCTCGGCCAGCAGATTTACCACCTGTCTTAAGGCCGCTTCGACTGCAGATACGTTTCCGGTCAGAACTACTGAACCTGTAAAACGATCGATAAAGCCAATCTGAACATTGGCCGTTTTTGTTGCCGTATCGGCGGCAATAATAGCAGCCTCGCTCGGAGTAATCGTCAATATCCCCACGGCACCCTCGTCGCCTATCCCAAGCCTATCGCAAAGCTCCCGTTTAGGATTGGCAATGAGATGGGCTAACGTCACTTGTTTACCGGGTACGTATTCTTGTACTACTCTTGTTTTTTCCACGATATTTCCCTACCTATAGCAGTCGCTTTATGATTTTTCGTTTAACACTTTTCATAAACGAAAAGGCAATAAAAAAAGACCTGTAATAAGTCTTTTCCTATTGCCTTTGGTTTATGCGAACTTTTTACCTAAAAAAAAACTATATAAGCGCCAATAGACCATCTAGCATTACCCTGTTTAAACTTGGCTGTTTTAGCAAATTATATGTAGTGACTGGCAGCTTTCAGTTAATGAGGGGGGTTTATCGGGATTGAAAAAAATAACCGAGTACTTTATGACACCTATAAGCATCCTGGGCAGAGAGTGTCTTGAGCAGGTAATAAGCTATATTAAACCAATGAGGTTTCGTAAAGCATTAATTGTCACGGATAAAATGCTGGTCGAGAACGGGCTGATCAATAGCCTTCTTTCGCTCTTAGATGATTCGGGAACTTTCTATATTATTTATAAGGACGTTTCCCCCAATCCCACTGTCACGCAAGTGGACCTGGGATTAAAGCTATATTGCGATAATGGCTGTGATTTTTTAATTTCCTTTGGCGGCGGATCGCCACATGATTGTGCGAAAGCAATTGCGCTACTGTCAACCAACACAGGCAAAATTCATGACTACGAAGGTTATAACAAATCGGTTAAACCTTCCGCTCCATTAATCGCCGTCAATACAACCGCCGGTACAGGCAGTGAGTTAACTCGCTTCTGTGTGATTACTGACGAAGAACGGCGTACTAAAATGACTATCAACGATTGGCACGTAACCCCTATTATTGCTGTTAATGACGCCGCGCTGATGACCGGGCTGCCGCCAGGACTCACTGCCGCCACGGGGATGGACGCATTGACCCATGGCATAGAGGCCTACGTTTCTACTAACGCCACGCCGGTTACAGATTGTAAGGCATTAAAAGCTGTCGAGTTGGTTTTAAATAACTTGCTGGCCGTCTATAAAGACGGACACAACTTAGAGGCAAGAGAAATGATGGTTTACGCCGAATACCTTGCCGGTATTTCCTTTAACAATGCGGGGCTGGGTTATGTACATGCCATGGCCCACCAGCTTGGTGGCTTTTATAATTTACCGCATGGTGTATGCAATGCACTTTTATTGCCTGCCGTAATGGAGTTTAATCTGCCTGTTGCCGCTCACAAATACGCCGATATCGCCCGTATGAGCGGCATAGATACCCGTGATCTATCCACTGAGGCGAGTGCCAGACTGGTCATAAGCAAAATTAACGAACTCAATCAGGCGATGGGATTACCTACAAAACTTACAGCCGTGAAAGGGTTCAACGCCAAAGACATCCTTTTACTTGCAGAACACGCTATTGCAGATATTTGCTGCCTGACCAATCCCCGCCAGGGGTCGGTCGAAGAGATTGAAGGTATATTTACGTCAATTATATAAATTAGTAAATTGCGTACACTAGGAGCCTTCTTGCGGATACAAAAAGGACATAGCCAGCGGCATAAGCCAGTAACTATGTCTTTCGTTTATATTTAGCTGTACATGGCAATCCCGAGGGGCGTAACCAGTAGTGGATGCGGCGGAACATGAACTTTTCTCCCAAAAGCTTTGCTGAATTGATACTCGAAGCCATCTAAATACGCCGTTCCACCAACAACATATACGGGATAGTCAGTAAAATCGCCTTGGTCATTGAGTGCTCTTTTAACGATTGTAGCCATTTTTTCAATGACAGGCACAATAACCGGCATAATCTGCTGGTGATTACTGCTATCTTTCTTCAGCTTTTCAGCTTCCTCAAAGGTTATCCCATAGGCACCTGCCAGCACGAGTGAGATATGGGTGCCGCCTGTTGGTTCGTCCGCAGTAAACACCAGACTGCCCTCCTTTAATACGGCAACACCGGTGGTGCCTCCGCCAATGTCTACCACGATACCATGTTCGAGATTCAGAGCTCGCGCTGCGGCTACAGGTTCATCAACCTGGCATATAGGGTCAAGTCCGGCGCCGGCGATTACGTTGCTGCACGCCAGGGCGTTACGCCCAACCGTTCCCGGGGGAATGGCAGTTGCTCCCTTTTCCAGTTTTACGCCTATTATCTGCTCTACTTCCGACTTTAGTTCATGGACGATTTCGGTTGCCCCTCTAAAATCATAGACCAAGCCATCTCGAACTACCGAAGCCCAGCGCATACTCCCTGCTACCGGATTTCCAAAACTATCCGTTACTGCCAGGACAACATCCGCAGTCCCCAGATCAACGCCAACCTTATACGGTCCTGCTAGATCCTGAAAGGTTTTTGTTTCCATAAGATGATGCAACTGGTAAATTTTTTCGTACGTATTCACTAACTTATTTCCTCTCATTTTGGTAATCTTACCCTTAGTATTAACCTATTAGGAAAAAGTTACACGGCTATTCTCTCTATCACAAATTTACAGGTATTTATCCTCTTTACCGGTTGATAATAAATAATGTATTAATAAATTAAGGAGGAAACATATGAAAGACAACTCGGAATATGCCAGTAAGCTAAACCATAAACAGCAAGCCATCACATCTGCGGATAAACTGAATACATCCAGCGATGTAATCACTAACGGCAGCGTGCCAACAGGTACTAGTGGGTTTGGGGCAAAAAGAATAGCGACTTCCGAGGATAATAACGCATAAACTGCTATGGTACTTTTGTTTAGATTCGCTCAACCAATTGAGAGCTGCTGCAAATTGAACTATCGTTTTCCGCAAACAGAGCATTGAAAAGGTCGCACCATGCTGGGCGTCGCCCTAACTCTTTACTACCTGAAAAACATTCACCCTCAGCGACAACTAACAGCTGACTAAAGAAGCCCCGCTTATACCATCAATATAAGCGGGGCTTCTTGCTCTTGCTAAGCTTTTGTGCAATAAGCGATCATCCAAGCATTCCGGATCAATAACCTCAACAATCAACTCCTCAGAGTTTCATCGAAGTAGTCCATGTTACGGAAGTTACTCCTCAAACTCCCCGGTATCTTCAGTTAATTCATCTTCTATAGTAAAAAGCCCAAGCTAAATTCTTAGACTTGGGGCTTTATAAGATACTTATTGATTTATCCGGCATTATTTTACAGTTCCAAAAAGAGTAGCCCTTTTTATCATCTTATCGCGTTTCTCCATTTCACTTACAATCCATGATAATAATTTCATGAGTATCCCTCCAAATGTTTTTATATGTATTGCTTGAGTAAAGCATAACACAATTAATAATTATTATCAATTAAAAAGATTATTCCATATTGTTAAATTTTTCTGGTATACTCTAAGATTCGATATGTTGAAATTATATGGGGAATTTAGAAAATTAGAAAGGATTGGAATAGCTAGAATGAGTCAAGTGATGAATTATCCATTACTGCATTTTTTTAATATATGAAATCCTACTAAAATATGCAAAAAGAACCTGCCAATTTTGCAGGTTCTCCTGTTAATAATAGTCTGTCTTTAATTGTCCCTGTCGCAACGCATTAAAGACATATATTTATGACCTGTTAAAATTTCATTTTTATTCCCGTGCGGTAAATAGTACCGTTAATCCAATTATCATAATCCTTATAGTTGAAAATGTTATCTACACCAAGGTAAACGGTAGTAGTCGGATCCAGTTCTTTGCTTACCAGAGCATTCCAGATAGCATACGACTTCGTATTTCGATCGGAATCAATGACATCCCCTTTCCAGGTCCCCCATAAGCTCCCGGTCAAGCCTTTTTCATTATCAACATATGACAGGCTAGCGCCAATTAAATGCCTGGCCCGATCCTCTAAGCGAATCCCTTCCTTTTTGTTTTGCGCATCCAAATAGGTATAGTTGACTTTAAACTTCAGTTTATCCGTAATCTTTCGTCCGATCTCCGCTTCAATGCCCTGCATACGTGCTTCCGCAATGTTATTATACGACTTGACTTTAATTTTTCCTCCGGAAAGGGTTTCACCGGTATCATATGTATTGATCAGATCCTTAATCTCGTTGCGGAAAATCCCAATTTTCCCTGACAGCGGACCGTCCTCTCCTTCCCAGCTTAGGTCATAATTCACTGACCGTTCCGGATCAAGATCAGGATTACCGACAAAATAGTATAGTCCCCCCATTTGGAAGGCGTGATATAGTTCAGTGGTTGTTGGAGTTTTAAAACCGTAACCGATGTTCGCCTTGAGGCGGCTATTAGGCTTAAGTTTATAAGTTGCACCGACTTTAGGACTAAAAGCGCCGCTAAATTTATCACTGTCGTCATAACGCAATGCGGAAATAACAAGCAAACGGTCATTAACGACCCATTCATCCTGCATATAACCGGCATAATAGTCTAACCCCGCCTCTGATCCCGCCGAGGTTTTTCCTTCGCGCGTCAGTATATAGGAATTCTTGCCGGAATCTATCCGGGTACCGCGTACATCTTCCTGACGGTATTCGGCACCGTAGGTCAAGATGTGGTTTTGATTCAGAGTCGTGCTGGCATTGGCTTCCAGGGTATTAATTGTACGTTTAATGACATCAAAGCCGCTTAAAATATTGGTATTTTTGTTTCTGCTTTCATAATCCTTATCATAGACGGATTGATAGAAGCGAATTTTATAATCTGTATCCGCCGTTTTTCCTTCATAACCAATATGGTAATCTGTTCGCTGATTATCATTGACATAACGGGTACTGCCGCTAATACGCTTTGTTTCTTCTTTCAAGTAATCCAGACCAAAAGTGATTTTTCTCTGGTCGCCTATTTGCCACTCACCCTGAAAATTAAAGGGACGGCGTATGCCATAATAATTATTGGTATCGCCGTTACTTTGCGTAAACGGATCTTCTTTACGCTCACCGGCACTCAGTGACCAGCCGAAACGGCCTTGTTTGCCGGCGTCATAGCGTAATAGCCAGTTGCGGCCATTACTAAAAGTATCCGCCTTACGCCCTTCCACTTCCAGGCTTAGCTGCGGCTTATCCGGTCTTTTCGTAATAATATTAATCACGCCGCCCATGGCGTCAGAACCGTACAAGGCACTGGTTGCCCCGCGAACAATTTCTATTCTCTCGACATTCTCCATACCGATGCGGTCGATTTCAAAGGAGTTACCGCGTTCCAGCGATACTTCACCGCTAATCCGTCTGCCGTCAATCAGGATCAGAACATGCCGCGCATCCGAGCCGCGAATGGAAACCGTTGAGCCTTTCATCCCGTCCACACCGAAGGATATGTTGGTGGCTGTTTCCAATGCTTGCCGCAGCGTTGCCGCTCCTTTCGCAGCCAGTTCCTCCTGGGTGATAATCTCGACTGCCGAGGGAACATCTTTTACCTCTTGTTCTGTCCGTGTGGCTGTTATGACAACATCACGGGTAGCTACCGCCTCTGCCGCCGCGTAGGCGGGAGTAATCATCCAGGTCGCAATGGACAAAGTCAGCAATACATTGCGTTTCTTTCTTGAACTTATTTTTTGCATAAATTCTTGGCTCCTTGTTTTTATTATAAAAATCATCCATAGGACATGTTGGCTTGTACAACCTGCTCACCCGTAATAAGAGCGTTTAGGCATTCTAAAACCGCTTGCGCAATATTCATATACCAGAATTGCCCTGCTACCGTCAGCCGTGCGGCAGAGGAGCCAAAATGCATCAGTCCCCGCGCTTCCCATAATTTCAATAGCGGCTCAATCTCCAGGACATCAGCTCCGTATTGGGCCGCTAATGGCCGAATAGCTAAATAGCCTTGCTTTATCTGTCCGAGAATGGCATTTTGCAGTCCGTGAACAGCGTGAGGCTGCCGCATGCCTTTAATCGGTTTCTCGCCCTTGTCAATACTTGCTATATATTGATCCAGCTTTCTTTCCAGCGATAGCGAAACACCGTTAATAGAACCACCAGCGCCGCAACCGAAGGGAAGGACTGCATTGCCATTCTTGGTCAGAGTATTATACATATTGCGCTCGCGGTTACTTTTTGCCCAGTGACAAACACTGATGCGCGAAAATAAATTATCTGCCAATATTGCCTCTGCCGCTGCAAACATTCTGCCCTGTTCCGCAGTTGAAGCCGCTGGTGGCAGGAGTCCGGTATCAATGGCTCTTTTCAGTATGCTGTTTTCATAAACATTTAATTGATATAAGTCCCAGCCATCTACGGCCGCTGTACTGAGTAGTGCCAAATCCTCCAGCCAAACTTCCCAATCTTGATACGGCAAGCCATACATTAAATCAATAATAACCGCCGCCTGCTCATAATGCGAAAGCTGCTGCAACCGTTCCAGAATAACTTCCTTGGCATCCAGCCGCCCGACCGTCTGACGCACAAGAGTATTGAAAGACTGCACGCCAATCGAGATCCGGTTGACTCCGTTTTCCAGCCAGGCTTCCATCTTGCTCGGAACTAAATCATGTATCCGTGCTTCCAGTGTCAATTCATAATCATTTGCCAACGGCAGGTAGAATCGGATTGCCTGCAGCAGCCTGGCTGCATTATGGGGTGAAAGGGTGCTGGGAGTACCGCCGCCAATAAAAACAGCATGAACCAGTCCGCTGTTTATATAACGGTCTTCTGCACTCATCTCTAGTTCACAAATCAATCGATCAATATAGGCGGTTTCCCACTCCTCAGCAGATACATTTTGAAAAAATCCGCAATACAGGCAGCGCTTCAAACAAAATGGTATATGCAGATAGGCTACCCGCTTGCCTTTTTCCGCGGGCTGACGCATCAGTTTCTGCCAAGTGGTCTGCCACTCTTCCGGTTGTATCGCTCTGCCGCTAAGGCCGGCATGAATCACACGTTTTTTGACAAAAGATGCGGTCAACGGATCGCTGTTTTCCATGCCCACCAATAGTTCGTACTGTTCAGGGCTCATAGCGGAAAAAAGCCGGTTTAATTTATCGCCTGTCAAATCGCAGCTCCCTCCTTGAATCTATTGGCCTAGACTTATTTTCTTTAGTATCGAGGCAAAGGTATCCTGCGCTTTTTGGAGATCGTTGGCATCCGGATGCTTGGCTGCCTCGCGATGACGCGCCTCCCTGTCAGGTGTCATCGCATGGGGGTGTCCCGGCGGCAGGTCTTTAAACTTCTCGGTCAGACGGGAAGTTACTTTTCCCTGGCAAATAAAGCTTCCCAGCAGCTTATTGTCATCTGGCAGCAACGCGGCGGCGTTGGCCATCGATTTTGCGGCATGTTCGGAATCCGGATAGGCACCGAGCGTGGCAAAAAGTGCAACTTTTTTTCCATGAATTGTCCGCAGATACGCTTGCGCTTTTTGATCAGCCGTCCCCCGGTCCACCCAAAAACCAACAGCAATTAAATCATAGTCGTCAGTCGGCGGCGCAGTCTCAACCGGAAAAATATCTACAGCTTCATCAAATACCTGGGCAATCGCTTCTGCGACTTTTTTCGTATTACCGGTTACACTGGAATAAACAATCAAGTGTTTCATCGGATTCCTCCTTCAAAAATCTTTCAAATATAATTTATAGTCGGCAAAATTATTCATTATATTGTTTTAGCATTTGAACTCCCCCAAGCAGCAAAATAATGCCGGCGACGCTTAGCAGCAGAATATGTTGTGCGGCACTCTCCCATACTTCTGTCCGCAGCAGATTATTGGCCAAACTCAACGGCAAAACGGCTACCACCGACTTAATAAGCACCGGCAGATTCTTAATTGGGAAAAATGAGCCGCAGAAAAAAATCATCGGTGTAATTAAGAAATTGTTGACCAGTGAGATTTCGTCCGGATCAGACACCCATAATCCTACCGCCATGCCCAAGGAGGCAAAACAAAAAGCGGTTAAAAACATGCCGGCAATCCCGATGCCGGATAACGCGGGCGCGTCAAACAAAAAATAAGCAATACTGTACAGCAGGGTTCCCATCAAGAGACCCCGGGTCACACCTGCCAGCACAATACCCAGTCCTGTCTGCAGCGGTGAAACCGGGCTCATGATAAGGGTTTGAAAGGTGTGAAAATGTAATCGGCTGACACTGGTAGATAAAGACGTCTGCTGAAAAGCGTTAAGCATAACCGTTATCCCTAAGATTCCTTTTGCTAAAAACGGGACATACCCGCCCGGGACATCAACACGCGAACCCAGTCCCAAGCCAAAGGCGAATAAATAAATAACCGGAAATAAAATTGAGGAAAAAACATGGCCCAGTTTGCCAATTTTCTTTTTCATCAGCACCATTTCCCGGGCATATACCGCATACCAACCCATTAAACGCTCTCCTCTCTGATCAGTTGCAGAAAGGCTTTTTCCAGTGTTATCTGCGGTTCAGCTGTATCATTGGCGGCAAGCGCTTTTAGCGTCTCCGGCGTACCGGTTACCGCAATCCTGCCGGCTTTTAGCAAGGCAATCCGGTGGCACAATGCTTCGGCTTCATCCATATAATGCGTAGTCATTAAGATTGTTTTACCAGCTGCGGCCAGATCACGGACAATCTGCCAAATATCTTGCCGCACATCCGGATCAAGTCCGACTGTAGGCTCATCCAGCAGCAATAGCTGCGGCTGCGGCAGTAAAACCCGCGCAATTAAGGCCCGCCGCGCCATACCACCTGATAAAAGTCCAACTTTCTTGTTTCTAATGGCAGTCAGATTAAACTCCTGCATAAGTTCTTCAACTCGCCGGTGTGGGTCGTTGACAGCGAACAGGCGGGCATACAGCAGCAGGGCTTCTTCGACCGTCAATTCTCTTTCCAGGTTACTTTCCTGCGGTACAAGACCTATAAAGCGGTTGCGCTCCAACATAGCTATCGCCTTACCGTCGGCGAAAAAATCCAAGCTGCCGGCATTAGGACGGCTTAAGCCGGCAATCATTTTTATCAGCGTGGTTTTGCCTGCTCCATTCGGACCTAACAGACCAAAAATTTCTCCCTTGCCAACCTGCAGAGAAACTTGATCAACAACCGTATCTTTGCCATATTGTTTGGATACTTGCCGCAGGCTGAGGACACACTCAGGCGCCGCAAGACAGGCAAATGTCGTGGGGGAAGCAGACAAGATGCTCATCACCTCCCTGTTTGACCGTCATTACCGTTGTTTCTACTCCATAAAGTTGTTTAAGTGTATTAGCGGTAAAAACCTCACTCACAGCGCCGTCAGCAAAGACTTTCCCTGCTTTTACAGCAATAACCCGCTGACTGAAACGAGCCGCATGATTCAAATCATGCAATACCATGACAACTGTGATCTGCCTTTCCTGATGAAGCCGCTGCACCAGCTTCATCAGTTCCAACTGATGAAAGATATCTAAATAAGTTGTGGGTTCATCCAGCATCAGGATTTGCGGTTGCTGGGCAAGCGCCATGGCTAGCCAGGCTCTCTGCCTTTCACCGCCTGATAAGGTATCTAAGCGGTGATGCACAAATTCCGTCATTCCAGTGGCAGTAATCGCATCCATCACCTGGCTTTTGTCTGTTTCACTCACCGTAGAAAACATACTTTGATGAGGCGAACGACCATAAGAAACTAAATCATGTACCGTAATATCGCTAGGCGCCTGCACTGACTGCGGCAAAACCGCCATAATTCGCGCAACCTCATGGGGATGCATGCGGTGAATGTCTTTGCCGTCAAGCAAAATACTGCCGGCTTTTGGCGGCAATAAGCGGCTCAAAGCTTTTAATAAAGTGGATTTCCCCGAACCGTTCGGCCCGATAATCGAAACCATTTCCGGTTTGTCAATACATAGATCCAGGCGCGTCGCGACCACTTTTGATCCGTATCCCAGAAGAACAGAACGCGCTTCCATACAATGACTCATCGATGTATCCCTCTCTTTCGCAACAAATACAGGAAGAACGGCGCTCCCAAAAAAGCCATGAAAATACCGACCGGCAGTTCTACCGGGCTGAAAACAGTGCGCGCCACAGTGTCGGCTGACACTACCAACGCGGCCCCAAGCAGAGCGGAACATGGCATCAGATATTCAAAATCAGAACCAACCATCATGCGCGTGATATGCGGTACAACCAGGCCGACAAAACCCAGCAGTCCGGCGACGCTGACCGCAGACCCCGCCAATAACGCAGCCAATCCGACCAACAAAATACGCGCAGCTTCCACACGAATTCCCAGTCCTTTAGCTACTTCATCACCTAACTGCAAGGTGTTCAGGTACCGGTAACCAACTAACGAGCCGATTATACCGGCAAAGCTATAGGGCAGAATCATACGCACATGTTCCCAACTGCGTCCCTGAAAACCACCAACCATCCAGTTAACCGTTCCCTGCACTTTATCAGAATGAAAAACCATCAGTGTGCTCATGCCGCCGCCGAAAAATGCGGCAACAGCCACTCCCGCCAAGATCAGCCGCAGCGGATGAACACCACGCTCCCATGCCAATACAAACACGACAGCTAAGGCGAGCAACGCTCCCGCAAAAGCGGCAACCGGCACAAGCGCACTATGGGTCGGCCATATAATCATCACCGCCATGGCAGCCAATCCCGCTCCTGACGAAACGCCGATAATTCCGGGATCGGCCAGGGGGTTGCGCAAAACTCCCTGCAGAATGCACCCGGCTAATGCCAAATTCATGCCGGTGAAAGCACCGACTAATAGACGCGGCACGCGGATATTGCGAATGATTTGATAAGACTCGGTGCCGGTTTGACCGGATACTGCCTCCCATATTTCCGCTGCAGTTACATTCACAGCTCCTGCCATTACACCGCTAAGCAGCGCGGCCAGAATGGCCGCAAAGCCTAAAACACCGACCCATGTTCGCACTCTGGCGCGCGGATCTATATTGCATTCGTTCAAGGCTCTGCCACCTCCGGGTAGACCAATTGTTCGAGCAGCACCAGCGCTTCGCCAACCCGCGTGCCGGGGTTAACGGCAAACAAGTGATAAGGCAGTATATGCACCCGGTTATTCATTACCGCTTTTAGGCCTTGCCAAGCAGGATGTTTCGCCAATTCATTGCGAAATTTCTCGCCCACTTTTTCATCAGAGCTATGGGTAATTAATAAAATGACATCCGGATTTTTCTCGGCTACATATTCCATACTCAGCGGCACATAACTCATTTTTGCGCTCACCGTATCCGGCGTGTCGGCAATATTTTCCGCGCCTATCCGTTGCAGCAAATCACCGCTAAAACTGCGCGGAGTCGCCATATTGAAGCTTTCGGTAGAACCCCAGACAATCAAGACTTTAGGCGCAGGACCGGTACGTTTTTTAGCAATTACTTTCCGGTATGCGTCCTCGATACCGGCTATTGCTCCGGCCGCCTGTTCCGGCTGTCCGGTCAGTTCGCCGTAAAAACGCAGAGTATCAAGAATCTGCTGATAGTTATCCAATGTTTGCAACAGAATCGGGATACCGGCCTTTTCTAAAACCGGGAGCAGATTGTGATGGGGTGGTATATTGACACCCAGTATCAAGTCAGGCTTCAGCGCCACTAACTTCTCTAAACTGGGGTTAGCGGTAGTGCCAACAGTAGGAATGGACTTTACCGCCTCTTTAACTTCCGGCGAAAGCGCCTCAGTCGCCGGCTTTCCAACCACACTGCCGCCCGCAGCGTAATATAAATCAAGATTCGAAGCATTCAAAACAATAACCCTCTGCGGCCTGGCGGGAATCTGCACCGTCCGGCCGGCGCTGTCTGTTACTGACCGCAAATTTGCTGTATCCGTTTGTTTGCCTGTCAAATCATCTTGAAATATCATCCCCCCAGCCAACATAGCTATGATTAAAATACTCAATATCACGCCAATCCGTTTATGCACTTTTCCACCTCATCATGCCAACCATGCTAGCATCAACACCTTTCCGGCCAATTACGGCAACAAGTGATAACTAATCGGTATTTTCATCGCTACCGGGCGCCCCAGCCCATGCCGGAATGGCGATACACGCCGGACCACTGCTGTGGCAGCCTCATCAAGCAAAGAAAATCCCGACGATTTTTCAACCCGTACTTGCCGCAATTCGCCACCGGCGCTTAACTCGACAAATACGGTAACCACCCCTTCATACCCCCGTTTGCGGGCAACATAAGGATATTCCTTATGTTTTTCCACTTCGGCCAGAAAAGCCAAAATAGCACCGTCAATGTCAGGCGCTGCACCTTCCCCGCTTCCCAAACCAATGCTAGCACCACTACCACTGCCCGCATTTCTACCTGTTCCCGGTTCTGCGCTTATGGCAGTGCCATCCCCCCTACTTATGCCCGCAGCATTTCCGCCAATCGCCGCAGGCATCGCCTCACCGGCACTGTCAGAGCCGGCCTGCGGCATATTCGTTGTTTGTAGTTCATTCGTCGAAAAATTCCGCATTGGTTCCGGTTCCATCGATTGATTGATCGCCTGCGAAAATATACCGGGTACGGCGGGCAATCCAGCCGCTTTTTCCGCAGAATGAACAGGTTCTCCTCCTGCACCGCCCTTGCTGCCACCAATTAACGATAAATCAACCACAATATACTCTTCCGGCGATTGGCGGACAGGCAGATTTCCTGCCAATAATCCCAGTAAAAGTATAAGCATAAAATGGATGATGCAAGAGATTCCAAAGGCCCTAGGCCAATATGCAGCCTGTGTCACAATACTCACCTCTGCTTCTGCTGAGCCGCAATTGCTAACTTTTGTACACCGGCTAATTTCAATTCATCCATAACAACAATCACTTTGCCATGTTCGACAGATTGATCAGCCCGCAAAACAACGGCTTGTTGCGGCTGACTGGCGATTATCCGCTGTAGTCGTCCCCGCAGTGCTTCTAGCGCTATTTCCTCTTGTTCCCAATAAAGTGTGCCCGAATTCGAAATGCTGATAGTCAGCGGTTTTGCCACCTCCTGATGAACCGTTGCGGCTGGCGGCAGATTAACCGGCATTGTTTTCTGATAAACCATATGTAAAGTGCTCATCATAAAAAAAACTAATAAAAAGAAAATAATATCAATCATCGGAATAACCATCAATTTGGGTGAACTTTCTACCCGGTACGCACGGAGCTTCATTCTTGTTCACCCTTTACATTTTCAATAATAAACGTGCAGCTTCTCTCAATCTCTGTTATCAAGGCGTCAAGGCGATGGCAAAAATAACTGTGCGACACCAAAGCCAAAACCGCTACGCACAAGCCGGTCGCCGTCGCCACTAAAGCTTCACCGACACCACCGGTTATCGCCACCGGGTTACTATTATTTACATTAAGCACACTAAATGAGCCAATCATTCCCAAGACCGTTCCTAATAGTCCCAGCAGCGGCGCAAGAGTAACAATTGTATCCAAATATCCGAGTTGTTTGCGCAACTGGGCAGATTCCCAGGCGGTAACACTTTCAAATGCCTCTTTCATATTTGTTGTATCGCCGCGAAAGCGCAGCCCGGCGGCAAGTACGCGTGCAACCACTCCCGGTGATTGTTCGCAAATCTTAGCTGCACCCGTCCAATCGGCATTGCTGATTTTGTCTTGAAGATTTTCAAAAAAACCTGGCGCCTGTCGATTGTTGCGTCGATAATAGCGCCACCGTTCCAATACAATTGCCACAACGCAAACGGAACACAACAAGAGCGGATACATAACCAAACCCCCTTGCTGAAATAACCGCGTTGCTTCCCGTATACTATCCATAATCAATCGCACCTCTCGCAAAAAATAAAACCCCGTGCATCAACACGGAGCTCTTGGCTCTCTACTTATGTTATATGATTCTTGGAGCAACCAGCATTTGCAGTGTGCCAATGCAAATCGTCGGCTTCCACATACTGTATATGGCCGCATCTGGGACATTTAATCTCCACATATTTTATACACCCTTTAAATAATAGACGATTGCATTTAGGGCAACGAAACGCTATTGTTTCTGAATGCTGGACTTTCAAAGAAACTTTTCGCATGAGTTCACCTTCCTTGGTATAGTCGGCAACACTGACGCATGGTAGGTTATCTCCTAAAAAAGAAACCTCCGTGCTATACATTTGTTGGCACGGAGCTCTTAGGCTCTCTCTTTTCATCGATAATGGTTTTCATTCTCAATTACATTATAAAATAGCAGACCTTGCATGTCAAGTATAAATATAGGGGCAAACAGGGACGGTTCTAAACTTGCTCTTCACTATTTTTTAGTAACGGCTTACCCTAGATTCACTGATTCCTCCAAAAAGCCGGCCAATTTGTTTTAATGCAATCGACGAATTTTTTCTTATTTCTTTGATAACCTCATTCCCTATCCAGTCTTCTCTAATCAAATAAAGAATACCGGTTCTTTTCGTTGTTTGCACTTTTCACTTAATCTGATTGCGGTGTCTTTGACTATACCAGTTTTCATTGTTTTAGCGTTTTGAGGGCAGCACTTAATACAAGCGCAGCATAAAATACATTTTTCCTTATCAGGTAAATAATTATTTTCTAAATCGATTGCACCAACCGGACACGCCTCCACACAAACTCCGCATTTTGAACATGTATTACTAATTGCTATAAAATCAACAGTCCATGTCTTCGAATCTCCTCTATACGGATAGTTGCCGGGTACATTTATATCAGAAATATCATCGACCGATGAAATAGATAGTAGTTTTTCATTTATTTTACTTCCTAGTAATTCTGCTTGATGTAAGTCGCTTGCATCAGGACGATTTACCGCAATTGGTGTTTCGAAACTAGAAAAAGAATGTTCCCCAATACACGCCGCACAGGCAATTGGTATACATCCACGTTTAATTAAAATATCCTTAAGTTCAAGTAATGCATCGTCATATTCGCGGTTACCATAAACAACAATACATACCGTAGGTGTATTACAAGCTTTAACCGATTGCAGCCAGTCAATTACAAGCGCTGGTACTCTTCCAACATAAACTGGCACAGCAACAAGAAGTAATTCGTTTTCCGATGTTTGTAATTGTTGATTCCGCGCATCTGGTTTGGTAATATCTATTAGTTCGACAGTGCTATGGCTAATTCCACGTGCAATACTTTGAATAATTGTTTTTGATGTTCCCGTAGGTGAAAAACAAACCAGTTTCAGTGATTGTATTTTCATTAGCTATCCTCCACATTCTTTAAATAATGATTTATTCATTTAATACTTTATTTACCAGGTCGGTATATAAAATCCTGCAGATATGATTATCCTGAATAAATTTTAATTGGAGGATAGTAATCAAATACTGACATCCGCATCGAAAAATAAGAACTAGCCTCGGAAAGCTAGCTCTTATTTTCCTATTTCAATATGACTGATTAGACAGCTGGTTTGCCGGTTATACACTATGTGTTTCAAAACACTTTTCGAGCCAGCAGGTGGCCTGGTTTGTATCAAACCTAAAAATGCAATACTCAGGGTCATCCACACCTTTTTGAAAATGCTCAATAAACCAATCCTGCCACAATTCTTTTTTGACAACTGCATCGTGAACTATTTCAATCTCACCCAATAACGTAACACTGTCGCCGCCTAAATAATAACAAATGCTTGCTTTCGGATTTTTTTTAAAATGAGCAATTTTGGCGGAACTTGTCCCTGTAGCCATCCAGATCGTCCGGATTCCCTCCGCTTTGATCTTTGACAATACGCAAATACGGGGATATCCCGCTTCATTGATGGATGCCAGTGTCACCACATCACATTTTGCCAAAAGTTCACCAGCTTTTTCCAAAATAATTTTTTTCATACACAAAACGCCTCCTTTTTTCCTAATAGTACTACAAAAAACAGGACAACTGTGTGTCCTGTTCAATCAGTTATATCTTTCCGCCGTTTTTAAAATTATCTTGCCGACTGTTTCTCGTAAATCAGCAGGAGCCAATACCTCTGCCTTATCTCCGAAACTTAAAATCCATCGCAGAGTAAAGTCCAAATTGGTGTAGCCCCGCTGAAATAAAAGCTTTCCGTCAGGGGTCTTCGTGTAACTGGCGGGGCCATATTCCTCTACCAGCAGGTATTCCACGCTCTCGTCAAAGAGTATCACCATGTCCCGGTCATCTCTCAGATGGGCATCAAAATCTATTTTTTCCGGTGGTATCATACCTATCGAATACTTTTCCTCCGTCAAATTAAGCCTCCATAGACGCCCCAGCTTAAACATACGAAAATCCTGCCTCGCCATACAGTATCCAAATACATACCACGCCGACCACTTGAAAACTATAAAATACGGTCCGATGGTACGAAAAGTCACACCTTTATCTGAGTAATATGCAAAAGTAACAATGCGTCTTTGCTCTATGGCAGTACGCAACAAATTTATTTTCTTCGAAAGACTGTCCTTATAGTGCGAGGCCAAATCTATCACTATGTTGTCTTTGAGGGAGACAACCGCATCAGACGCAGGAGTGAGTTTTTGCACCAATCTTCCGAGACGTGAAGTGGCGTCCACTGATTCAAGCCCCTTCAAGGCAATAAGAATATTTTGCAGTTCCTCTTTAGTCATCAAGTTTTTATCCAGCTTATATCCCTCTGCAATGGAAATCCCACCGCCAGCACCCTGCCGGGTCACAATGGGAAAACCTGCTTTGCACAGGTCGTCAATATCACGTCCGATAGTGCGACGAGTAACTTCCAGTTGCTCCGCAAGCTCCGGTGCAGTTACTTGCTCTTTTCTAAGTAAGATCGCAAGAATTGTAAGTAGGCGGTCTATTTTCATGGCGAATCCTGCTTTCTCATGTTTAAGCTGCTTAGTTTGAGCGTATAAAGCTCACCGTTACCGGGGATACGGTTCT
>NZ_FNAM01000022.1 GCF_900101845.1 Sporomusa acidovorans
CTCAATATTTGGCTAATTCAGAAGAAGGACGTTCTACCGGTGCTTTAGATTTGGTGATTCATTACCTTGTTACCGAAGTATATAAAGATAAAATCTATTTTGATTTTGGCATTTCAAATGAAAAACAAGGTCGTTTTTTGAATACTGGTCTTATTGCGCAAAAAGAAGGTTTCGGTGCTAGAGCAGTGGTTCATGATTTTTATAGTTTAGATATTTAAGTAGGTGATAATCATGAGTGGTTTACATGATTGCTGTATTATTGATTTGCCTAAAATTACAGATCCGCGAGGAAATTTAAGCTTTATCGAAGGTGCACAGCATATACCATTTGAAATAAGACGTGTTTACTATTTATATGATATACCGGGTGGCGAAACACGTGGAGGCCATGCGCATAAAGAGTTGCAGCAATTAATTGTTGCAATGTCAGGTAGTTTTGATGTCATTCTGGATGACGGGTATAATAAGAAAACGTTTAGTCTAAACCGAAGTTATTACGGTTTATATTTAACAAATATGGTATGGCGTGAAATAGTCAACTTTTCCACTGGAGCGGTCTGCATGGTCTTAGCATCAGAGCATTATGATGAAAGTGATTATTTTCGGGATTATAGAGAGTTCCGCAATGCAGTAAAGGAGTGGCACATTTAGCATGAATATACCATTCTTAGATTTAAAAGCACCCTATCAGGAATTGAAGAATGAATTAGATGCTGCTTATACGCGAGTAATGAATTCTGGCCGGTATTTACTTGGAAAAGAATTAGAGCAGTTTGAACAAGAGTTTGCAGCATATTGTGGAGTAAAACATTGTATTGGTGTAGGTAACGGACTGGAAGCATTGCATTTGGTACTAAGAGCATGGAACATTGGTGCAGGTGACGAAGTAATTGTACCTGCTAATACTTATATAGCTACTTGGCTAGCAGTGTCTTATGCTGGTGCTGTACCGGTTCCGGTCGAACCAGATGAACATACATTCAATATTAATCCTGATAAAATTGCAACTGCTGTGACCAAAAGAACTAAGGCGATTATTCCTGTTCATTTATATGGGCAGGCTGCTAATATGCAAAAAATCATGACTGTTGCCCAAAATTATAATCTAAAGGTTTTGGAAGATGCTGCTCAAGCTCATGGTGCCGAATATGGCGGCAAAAAGGTCGGGGGTCTCGCCCACGCAGCAGGATTTAGTTTTTATCCGGGAAAAAATTTCGGTGCCATGGGAGATGCTGGTGCGATTACGACAAATGATGATAAAATTGCTGAGAAAGTGCGGCTGTTGAGAAATTATGGAGCTAAAATAAAATATGATCATGGAGTTAAAGGTCATAATTCGCGGATAGATGAACTGCAAGCGGCCTTTTTGAGAGTAAAACTTAGATATTTAGACTCATGGAATGAAAGACGCAGAAAAGTTGAAGCTTGCTATTTTCGGCAATTGAAGGATACGGATTTGGTATTGCCAATCGTAGCAGATGGAAATCGTCATGTTTGGCATTTGTATGTAGTGAGAACAAAAATACGTAGTTTGGTGCAGGAGCATTTTGCGCAAACGGGGGTTGGAAGTTTAATTCATTATCCTATTCCTCCTCATTTATCAGGTGCTTACTCTGAAATGGGATTACAAAAGGGATGTTTTCCAATAACAGAGCAATTGGCTGATGAAGTACTTAGCTTACCTATGGGGCCTCATCTTACTGAACAAGAGATTAACTATATTTGCAGTCAATTAAAAGTGTTATGTAATAAGTCATAAGCAAAACCTCCAAGGTTATCAAGGTCAGCAGATAATTTTGTGTAATTCGGGTTTCTTTGTGGCAAGAAATAGTGGCTTTTTAAGCAAATTCGTTCATTGCCCCTTGTTAAATCTAATCCCTAGACAAGACGGAAGTATGCGCGCGTTAGCGTGAATGCTTCTGTCCTGGCTGGGGAATCACACTTTTAAGGGCCAATTAACCTGTGTAGCGATCTTCGAAAAGTATAAATGGTTCAAAAACATATCCCAATCACCGCAACGTTGAATTCACTTTTTTACAATATTACTCGACGCTAAGTATAAGATTTTGCGTAAAATCCGAGAGAAATTGTTTTCTTATGTTCCTGTTCCTCTGTCCTGGCGTGACGCATTCGGGACAGTTTTTACCAACTCATCATACACCAACCCAAACTGCCGTTCCGAAACCGTTTTATTAGTCATATAATGTTCAAAATACTTCCACGAATCCTCCTCATTTAATAGTATCCCGTCTGTTGTCTTAATATGTGAGAAGCTACCGGTTTTAATATGTTTTGAACCGAAGGCCCGCAGCGAGATATTTTTCACAAAGCGCGGGTTGGGATTCATGTTAATCTTGATGGCATGGTAATCATAATGATTGAAATGCAAAGAAGCCAGCGTTCGGGCCGAGATTTGGATCATAAAGTCTAATAACAACTGATTGGCAATTGGCCGTTCAAAACGCAACCACACGTGATAGCCGCGACCACTCTTAACACTGACGGCTTCCATGCCATATGTTCCGAGATGCTGTTGTAGATAGTCGACGGCAAGCTCTATTTCCGGTATGATTTCGTTATTATTTTTCTTATAGTTATTGTCTATATTGAAACATAGTGTGTTATTGGCTGTTTCATTGAAGTATAAGCAGACATTATAGTCTTGGTTTACATGTCCTTGCAACAGACTTTGTCTACGGTGCCCTGGGACATTTAATAGCCTGTATTTGTGGATAAAATGGTTTTCCATCTGTACATAATCTAGCGTTTCCCCTCCAGCCGTCAGATCTTTGACAAACTCAAATCCATAATTTTTAGTTTCCAGTTTCACTTTATCTTCGCACATAGCTTGATAGAATGCAGATAATAATTCTACTCTTGTATCCATTGTTTAATCTCCTCAAATTGGGTAAACCCTTTTGCCGTTTGGTAAACAATTGAACTATGCTTGGTCATAATCGGGTAAAAGACCTGGATGCCATAGTGCTCACCATAGGTAATATTTAATAGATCATCATCAATTAAATAGGGCACATCCCATAACTTACAAAAAACAATTTTATTAAGGGCCATAACTAGGTAATCATAGGGAATCTGGTTTTCATACAGCCATTTTTTCGTACATTCTCCTGCTAAACGCAAATTTCGTTTTGTGCAAATAACTACTTTCCAATCATTCGCTTTTAACCAGTTCATAAATTTTACGCCATCCGCATTGGCTTGTGCGAGCGGATAACATTCTTCGTGAATGCGATGTCGAAAATCAGAAAACTTATTCGTTAAAAATTTGCTTTCAGCAAAATCATCGCGCTTTACCAACTTAAGATAGTGAGAAAATTTTTCCTGCGATATGCCGTATGAATCTTTGAATATAAACGTAGACTGGGCTAAGGTATCTGAAAAATTGTTCAAAACGTTGTCGATATCAACAGCTATTACTTTCATATAACACACCTACTGCATTTGAAATAGTAAACAAAGATTAAATATTACCTGGTTATAATTTAAGACAGATCATTGAAATGGAATAGAATTCATACTATGGTGCAATGAACGGGTAAAGCAAAGATAAAGGGAGCGTAATAATATGCAGGCTATAGTCCATTATGTTAATGAAGAAATAGTAAACATAAAGAAGCTAATGAATAAGTTCATGGAGTTTTCCAATATTGTCCGCTGGAACTACTCAAAGATAGTAGTGTCAGGGGCTGGCGACTATCAATGGGAAGTGTTGAACGATAATGGGCGAGAGATTCAAAACCAATTACGCGGCCATTATGCCCATTTAATAAAATGGATTCGATTTTTGACAACTGATATGGCGAGTACTCAGCAACGTAATTTGAATGTTTCAATTCAAACGGTACAGAACCTCATTGAACAGAATGGATTTCTTTTTAAAATGGATAAAGATGAACAGCTTAATTATGCGGTGAAATCAATGGATTTATTGTTTGATTTAGTATCATCAGCATACGAAGTGACGGAAGATTACTGTATAATGATTCCCGACAGCCGCACTTTGCTTGCTAATCCGGAGTTTGAGAAATGGACATTTGAGGGAATAGAAAAATTTAAAATATTATTATTGCCGATAATAGCAAATGAGCTTGATAAAGCGCCTGCAAATGATGAAATTAAAAATAAAATACTAGATTATACAAAACGCGGAAATCTTTTAGACGGCGTAAAAATTAATGAGAAAAATAGCATTCAGTTTGCTGGTAATTTGCAAATAGAAAAAACACTACCCTGGCTAAATCTGAATGACCACTATGATAGCATAATTGCAGCTTACTTTGAAATGGTAAAAACAAATCCGCATACCCGGGTAATTCTTGTAACAAAAGATGCAAACCTGGCGGAAAAAGCATTCTCATTAAACGTTACCCATATGAAACCACCTGCCCTAAAAATTGACAGTACACCAATAAAGAGCAGCGAGCCAGTAGCGGATATAAAACCCGCTGTTCAACCAGTGAAGCCAGCTCCGTCAAAAGATAAATCCCATAAGCCTATGCCGCCACATGCGGATAATAAGCCTGAGAAACCAACAAAAGTTACAATTCCACCTAATATACAAAATCAACCACCTGCAGGTATGAAACCAAGACCACCTAAACCTAGGATTAAGTCTAGGCTTAATAATAATGTGAAACCAGATAGCAAATCATCAAGGATAAAAACGAAACGGTAATACGGTGTAAATCCCGGTTAATGATGGTATGGCCTATTTTTATCATTATCTCATTTTATTATTGGAATAATCTTAAGTTAAATATCTGATAGGAGGCAGCAGTCCGGATTTTTGCAATTCCCGGGCTGTTGTTTTTTGGCTTTACTTTAGGTTTACCATATAAACTTTTCTTTTTGGTTCAGATACAAGTTCATGGTATATGGACTTTATGCTGCCTTCGTGCTAAACTATCATCAAATACTGAATATTAACAAAAATATAAAGTAATATATTATATATAGTTTATAATTATCAACAATATACAGATGCAATATAATAATGCCAAGGGGGAGGAACTTATTTTGGATAATAATGAAAGAAAAGAGGTTGCTGGGGATATACTTCAACTGGTGTTTCAACTTCAAAAAAAAGTTATGAGGCATGTGATGCAGGAATCTAAATTAGATGTCAGCCCGTTGCAAGTGCATGTGCTGGATACCCTTAAGGAGGAAAAGATCGCCACAATGACAATGATGGCCAAAGAAACACGGATGCCCAAAACACAAATGACACGTATTATCGACAAATTAGTGACTCAGGGCCTTGTTCAGCGGGAATATGACGCTGCCGATAGACGAATTATTAAAATCAAGCTTACCGAGGCCGGCTTAACGTTAGTAGATTGCATTAAAGCAGAAGCTGTCGAGGTAGTGAATGAAAAACTCAAAATTTTGGATGATAAACAGTTGACAAGAATAAAGGAAAGTGCAAGCCGGATGTTTGAGGTAATTAAGGGACTCCCCTGACAGAAGAATTAATCCACGCAAAAATGAAGATAGATGTACGGTGTTGCTAAGTGCAAGTTCTGCAAAATTGTAGGGTTTGCATTTTTTTATTTGTAGTGGATTTGATTTGGGTCTGGGGCGCAGTAGATTAGTGCCGGCAACTGTAATGCAAAAGGATGTCGCCAAATTTTCGTTGACAGTAGAATAGTAAAAAGATAATATATGCGTATAGTTAATATTAGTTAATTATATACAGTAATATACTTTAATTTAAAAATAACTATAATATAAAATTAACATTTATTAGATATCATGGTTTTTGCGATCCCTTGTCGCAAACCCATTGATTTTCATGCTGGTAATTTGAAATAGGCAATTACCCTGAAATAAGATTTTAAGCAGGAGGAATGGCAATTGAGTAGCAGAGGTTCAAAAAAATTGTACATAGGATTATTTTTGATAGTTATTGCGCTGGGAGTGGTTGTTGCCCGCAGCGGAATATTGTCTAAAACTCAGCCGGCTATGGCTCAGGCTGTAGCGGTGAAGGCGATGCAGGTAATAACGCGCGATACGCCGGTCAATAGTGAATTTGTGGGACAGGTAAGAGCAAAAAGTGAAATAAAAGTCATGTCCAAAATTTCCGGCAATATTGTGGAAAAAATGGTTAATGGCGGTGATAACGTTTACAAGGGACAACCGTTGTTTCGCATAGATAATAAGCAATACCGGTCAGCAGTTAATTCAGCCAGGGCCACGTTGAATAAATCGCAAGCAACGCTAAACAATACCCGGATGGATGTTGCGCGCTATCAAAAATTAGCGGCAGTAGACGGGATTGCCCGGCAGACGCTAGACTCATACATAGCTAAGGCTGAAGAGGAGGAAGCAGAAGTAGAAGCTAATCAGGCCAATTTGCAGCAAGCCATGGAAGCTGAGCAGGATACGCTAATTATTTCACCGGTTGACGGCCGGATTGACGTGAATGATGTAAGTCTTGGTTATTATGTGGTGGCCGGTTCCACTACAATGGCTACTGTATCTTCGATTGACCCTATCTGGGTACAGTTTAGCATGAGTGAAAATGAATATTTAACATTTATTCGAAGCGGCAATGGTACACTGCCGGAGTCTTTCAAAGATCACTTAAAATTGGTTCTCAGTGACGGCAAGGAATATTCGCTTATTGGGCATGTAGAGCAAATTGACAAAGGAATAAATGATACGACCGGCACGATTACCATCAAGGCTAGTTTTGATAATCCACAAAGATTTTTGCTGCCGGGGATGTTTGCCCGGGTAGTTGTGCAGGAAACTGTGCGGCCGGGAGCTTTGCTGATCCCCCAGAAGGCGGTAAAGCAGGTATTAGATAATACGTTCGTTTTTGTCGTAACCGATGATAATAAAGCAGAAAGCAGGCAGGTAAAGCTGGGAGAGCGTATTGGCGATATGTGGTTGGTAGAAGATGGACTTAGCACTACGGACCGGATTGTGGTCGAGGGAATTGACAAGGTAAAACAGGGAAACGATCTGCAAGTAACCATGGTACAGCCGGATGAACAGACTCCGGCCAGGCAATAGGGGGCGCTAGCTATGGCTAATTTTTTTATTAACCGCCCTGTGTTTGCCATCGTGTTATCCATTATTATTACCCTATTGGGCACAACGGCTGCCTTTACTCTGCCGGTTGCGCAGTATCCGCAAATTTCGCCGCCAACAATTTCGGTCTCTACTACCTATCAGGGAGCGAACGCGGATGTTGTTGATCAAACAGTTGCCCAGGTTATTGAGGAACAGGTAAACGGGGTTGAAGATATGGTTTATATGTCCTCCACCAGTACGGACTCAGGTTCTTATTCACTGAACGTACAGTTTGAAACCGAGAAAAATTCCGATACGGCATCTGTACAAACACAAAACAGGGTTTCTCAGGCTAATGCTTCGTTGCCTGGTACGGTGCAAACAACCGGAGTTACCACCCGCAAAGCCTCGCAAGATATGTCCATGATTTTTACCCTTTGGTCGCCAAGTGACAGCTATAATGCCAATTTTTTAAAAAACTATGGAACTATTTATCTGATTGATGATATCAAACGGGTAAAAGGTGTTGGCGAGGTAGATGCATTTGGCTCAGATTACAGTATGCGGATTTGGCTGCAGCCGGAAAAGATGGCACAACTCGGGATTTCAGTCGATGAAGTGACTTCCGCGATTGAAAAGCAAAATGTCCAGGCGGCTGCGGGGGCATTTGGTAAAATGCCGGCGGCGTCTGATCAGCAATTCCAGTATACGGCCAAAGTAAAAGGTCGTCTCACGGATGAAAAAGAGTTTGAAAATATCATTGTCCGTTCGCAATCAGACGGTTCCTTTGTCCGGATTAAAGATATTGCCCGGGTGGAACTTGGCAGCAAAGAATATAATTTTGACAGCTTGATGAACGGCCATGTGGCTGCCGGCTTTGCCATTAAGTTGACCAGTGATGCCAATGCTTTAGAGACCATCAGTAACGTAAAAGCCGTACTGGAAAAATCATCCAAGAATTTTCCCGGTGATATGGAGTATAAAGTTGTTGTCGATAATACCGAATTCGTACGCGAATCCATGCTGGAAGTCGTTAAAACTTTTGCCGAAGCACTGTTGCTGGTTGTCATCGTGGTTTTTGTGTTCCTGCAAAGCTGGCGGGCTACTTTAATTCCTTTGCTGGCAATTCCCGTATCGCTTTTGGGTACTTTTGGCGCCTTTAGTGTTTTAGGATTTACGATCAATACTCTTACCCTGTTTGCGCTGGTGCTGGCCATCGGGCTGGTTGTTGATGATGCCATTGTTGTTATTGAAGCGGTCGAACATCATATGCGCTATTCCGGTCTTTCCCCCCTAGCGGCCACTAAACGGGCTATGAGCGAAGTTTCCGGCCCGGTTGTTGCGATTGCCTTTGTGTTGGCGTCAGTATTTATTCCGGTTGCATTTCTAAGTGGTACTACCGGGATTTTATATAAGCAATTTGCTTTAACCATTGTGGTATCGATGGCCCTGTCAGCCATTGTAGCTTTGTCACTTACGCCGGCCTTGTGCGTGCTTTTGCTTAAGCCCGATGAAGAACAGGAACATAAGGGCGTATTAGCTCGTTTTTTTGGCCAATTTAATAATTGGTTTGAAAGAAATTTGGCCCGCTATGGCAAGGGATTAGGCAAACTAATTCCTAAAGCCCGCTTGTGCCTGGTTCTGCTTGTGGTGTTGCTTATTTTGACCGGAGGAATATACAAACTGGTGCCTTCATCCTTTGTGCCTGATGAAGACCAGGGCTTTTATATAACATCGATTACGTTGCCGGAAGCATCCAGTTTGAATAGGACGATTGAGGTCATGCGCCAATTTACCGAAAAAGTCAGTGCACAGCCCGGCGTTAAAAATATTATGTCGTTATCCGGTATGGATATCATGGGGGGCGGCACCAAGACAAATGCCGGCGCGATGTTTGTTTCCATGGATTCTTGGGATAAGCGCCAAAAACCTGAATTGCAGCTAAAGGCTGCAATTGGCCAGACTTTTGCGAGCGGCGCCCAATTTCCGGAAGGTACAGTCATTGCCTTTACCCCACCTAGCTTACCGGGATTGGGAATGGTAGGCGGTTTTACTCTGATGCTGCAAGATCGAAGTGGTGGCTCACTGAATGATTTGGACAGCATGGCCCAAAAATTCGTGGCGGCCGCCAAAGAGCGTCCGGAGATTGCTTCGATTTCGTCAACTTTTAAAGCTAATACGCCGAGCTATGAATTTGAGGTAGACAGGGAGAAGGCTGAACAACTGGGCGTGGCGGTTGATGATGTATTTACGGCGTTGCAGGTATTCCTTGGTGGTACGCAGGTAAATGATTTTAATAAGTTTGGTCGTTCTTACAAGGTTACCGTGCAGGCCGAAAATACATTTCGTGGTGATGTAAATGCAACCCGGTTTCTTTATGTAAAAAGCGCCAATAATGCAATGGTGCCGTTAAACACACTCCTTAAACCCAAGCAGATTAATGCACCAACGATTATTACCAGGTTTAATGGCGTAAAAGCGGTTCAAATCAATGGCACACAAGCGGCCGGATACAGTTCCGGACAGGCTATGACCGCCCTGGAAGAAGTGGCGCAGCAAACTTTATCTAATGGCTATACCTATGAATGGTCGGGGCAGAGTCGCGAGGAAAAACTCGCCGGTTCGCGTACGGCAATTGCCTTCGGGATGGCAATTGTATTTGTCTTTCTATGTTTGGCTGCTCTGTACGAAAGCTGGAGCGTCCCGTTCGCGGTATTGCTTTCCGTGCCAACTGGTGTGTTTGGGGCTTTCCTGTTTCAATATGTATGTGACTTAGAAAATAGTGTTTATATGCAAATCGGGCTAATTATGCTGATTGGATTGGCTGCGAAAAACGCGATATTAATCGTTGAGTTTGCCAAAGTCAGGGTTGACAAGGGGATGAATCCGGTTGAAGCTGCGATTGAAGCCGCGAAACTCCGTTTGCGGCCCATTATCATGACATCCTTAGCCTTCATTATTGGCTGTATTCCACTAGCGGTAGCCACTGGTGCCGGCGCCGGTGCCAGAAATTCTATGGGTACGGCTGTTGTAGGTGGTATGTTTACCGCTACTACACTAGGAATTTTCTTAATCCCAGTGCTTTTTGTGGTAGTAGAAAAGATTACGGAAAAAATCAATTTATTAGGTAAAGGAAAGAGCAGTAAAATCTAAAAGTACGGTCAAATAGGGAATATAAGAAAACTAAAAAAAGACTACCAAACCCAACCGGAAAGATTAGGTTTTGGTAGTCTTTTTGCAATTTATAACTGCTGATTTGGTGACTAGCCTTTTTGAAAAAGCAGCTTTAGTTAGCAGCCAAAGAAGTATCTTTCTCCTTATGTAAATAATAGCCTACTCCCCAGACAGTTTTTAGGTTAGATAGCTTGAGCTTTTTGCGTAAGTAATGAATATAGAGATTGACTGTAGTAAATTCAGCTTCAGAAAAATATCCCCATACTTTTTGAATAATTTGTTCCTTGGTTACTACATGACCATAGTTGCGAATTAATAACTCCAACAACTGAGATTCTTTTAAGGTTAACTGGATAACTTCATTGCCTTTGATGACTTGACAGCGTAGTGGGTTTAAAATTAAATCATCGGCCGTTAGCACTGTCTCCGATAACGTCTTGCCACGGCGCCGGGTCAGGGCTTTGAGCCTTGCTAATAGCTCCACTGAGAAGAAAGGTTTAACGAGATAATCGTCAGCACCGGCGTCCAGACCTTCAGCCCGGTCTTCGGGGGAATCTTTGGCGGTTAAAAAGATAACAGGCGTATCATGACCTAAGCTGCGAAATTCTTTTAGTAAAGAAACACCATCCTGGTAGGGCAGCATGCGGTCTAATACAATAATGTCATAAACCCCGGTACAGGCCATTTCCAAGCCCGCTTGCCCGTCAAGCGCGGTATCCACTACAAAGCCGTTCTTTCTGAGTAAGTGAGATAATGATTCGACTAATTTGCCTTCATCCTCTACGAGCAGTAGTTTCATTTACTACACCCTTTTTAAAACCACAACCTTGTGAAAAATTTTCCATCCATGGATATTATATTAACAATTATGACAGAGAACTGTTGGAAATTTATTTAATTCCAATATTTATTTAAAAAAAATTAAACAGTGGAATGAATGGGAAGATTAACAGTAAAGGTTGATCCTATATCAGGCATACTGCTTACGGCAATTGAGCCGCCGTGACTTTCGGTAATCCATTTGGCAATAGCCAGACCCAAGCCCGAGCCTCCTTTATTCCTAGACTTATCCACTTGGTAAAAACGGTCAAAAATTCTTTCCAAGTGTTCAGGCGCGATACCCTCACCAGAGTCGGTAACATTTATCTCAGCTTTATTACCTGCTTGTAGCAAACTGACTGAAATTGTACCGCCAGGTGAGGTATGGCGACAGGCGTTATCCAGCAAGATAACAATTACCTGTTTAAGCTGAGACTCATCACCGTAGACTTCGATAGCGGGAGTGGACTGCACTGTAAGACACAAATTTTTTTGCTGGATTACTGCCTCGAATGGAGCTAAAGCCTGTCGTAATGCGGAGTCTAAGCAAAAATGTTGTTTGTTAAGTGGCTGCCGTTTGGAATCGACCCTGGCTAAAAACAGCAGAGAATTTACAAGGTTTCGCATGCAGAGGCTTTCTTCCTGGATGTTATCCAGCCACTTGCTTTGACTGGCTACCGTTTCGTCCCGGCTCTCATTGACAATATCCAGATTGGTTTGAATAACGGTCAGTGGAGTGCGTAATTCATGCGAAATGTCGGAAATGAAATCCTGCTGCTGCTGCCAGGCTTTTTTTATTGGAATCATCGCGCGATTAGCTAAATAAAAACTGGTCCCAAAGGAGAGAACCGCACAGAAGATACCGACTGTCAGGAGGATTGTCAGTGTAAGACGCAGCACAGTCTTTTCAAAAGTTAAATCACAAAAAACAATGACCCATCCAGACGGATTATCCAACGGGGCCTTTAGATACGAATAATCTGTATCCTCCAAAGTAAGAGTGCCATAGTTATCGTTCAGAAGTAAAGCGTACTCACTCAGTGTTGCCAGCGAGTCCGCATCAAGTGGCTGGTTGGAAGACTCAAAGGTAATGGTGCCCTCTGGTGAGGTTTTAACAAAGAAAAACCCAAATTTTAACGGGGGGAGTATTACCGGCAGCTTAGACGGTGGTTCAGGCGGGGGAGGGGGAGGAGGCGGAGGGTTATCGAGCCTTTTGGCAAAGTCACGAGGCCGTGGGGGAAAATCACTAATTAGACCGGTTTGAACCTCAGTGGCAATTCGCAGTGACATAGACTCCGTACGATTGTTGATGTTGATGCTTAAGAAAAAATAGGTACCACAAATTAGCAAAAAGAAAAGGGCTAGCATGATGGCTACGTTAATTAAAGTAAGTTTAAGGCGCAGCTGTTGAAACATAGATTGACTCCTTAATTCACAACCGTGTGAAAAGTACCCATCCTTGGATATATATTTATTTTTTCAAATAAATGTTAGAATTTTATTGGTTTTGACTAGTAAATTAGCAATAATAGTTAATAAAATATCTCATTTTACATTATAAAGGAAGAATGGAAGGTTGCCAACCTTAGCCAAGAAGAGTGTTCATTTTTTCCGGCTGCCTTCCTGAACAATGTTTCAATGATTAGGTGCGAAATATAAGTGAAAGCCCACTTTTCTCGCTAGCAGGCTTGAAAGTGGGCTTTGTTTATTTATTTTAGTATTCCCAGAACATTTTTTGGATTTTTTGTGGATCAGTGGTTTTGGTTAAGGCCAGCATTAAGAGAATACGAGCCTTTTGCGGATTAAGGTTATCGCCAGCGACAAAATTGTATTGATCATCGTTTGCCTCGCCGTTGCGAGCGACTATGCCATTGCCAACACGGGCGCTTCTTACAATAACAACGCCTTTTTTCTGAGCAGCTTCAATGGCAGGGTATTCGGCCTTGCCAATACTGCCGTTGCCTGTGCCGGCGTGAACAATCTGGTATATGGTTATAAAGTTTCATTTTTATATGCATTGATATCGGTGCGGGCTAATAGGATTATAGTAGCAAATACGGAACAGGAGTAAAGAAAAATGCGATTTTGTGACTTAAATTCCAAGCGGGCGAAAACCAGGTTTAGTTTTATTCTTGCTGCTTTATTTGCTGTGTTTGGCGGCATTTGGCTGTTTGAATATATGGATGCCGCTGTTCTGAACTATTCACTGACTCAGCCGAGCAAAGCACCCCAAGGTGAAATGCGTATCCTTATTAGGATCTCCGACCGGGTACTGGAACTCTATGACGATGGGAAACTATTCAAACGATACCGGGTAGCTGTTGGCAAACAGGCGACGCCAACACCGATTGGGGAATGGAATATTGTGTATAAAGGCTGGAGTCCCAGGGAGGTGATGGGCACTCGCTGGATGGGGCTTGATGTGCCATGGGGAAGTTATGGCATACATGGAACAAGTGCGCCGTGGTCAATCGGCAGTTTTGCCAGCCATGGCTGTATTCGTTTACGCAATCAGGATTCGGAAGAACTGTATGAATGGGTGCCGGTTGGCACTCCTGTTGATATTATTGGACCGAAACCAAGGATAGACAGGGTGCTGCGCCGGGGAACCCAAGGCCCCGATGTTATTGTGCTGCAGCTTAGATTAGTAGCGTTGGGGTATTATCAGGAGCGGGCCAAAGGAACTTTCGGCAAAGAGACGGAAGCAGCATTGCGGGCTTTTCAGCGGGATAACAGGCTGCCGGAATCCGGGATAACTGATAAAAAAACCTTAGAATTGCTCAGATTGTGAAATGTAGAAGGCTCCCATTGGCATCATGCCGGTGAGAGCCTTTAGCAGGACTAGAAATACCGCAGGTAGAGATAAATGTGAGCAATAATGATTGATACAAGCATCAGCGGGAAAGCAATCTTCAAATAATAGTTGAATGTGAGCGGAATGCCGTTTTTTTCGGCAATTCCGGCCACGATTACATTGGCGGAGGCGCCAATGAGTGTACCGTTGCCGCCGAGGCAGGCGCCGAGAGATAGCGACCACCATATAGGCTCTAAATTCATGCCGGAAAGTTGCCCCATTTCCAGGATAAGGGGAATCATTGTTGCTACGAAAGGAATATTATCAATGAACGCGGAGGCTATTGCCGATACCCATAAGATAATCAAAGTTGTTTGCAGTAAATCGCCGTGAGTTACGGTAAGGGTCCAGTGAGCTAATGCACCAATTACACCTGTGGCCTTCAAACCGCCTACCAGCACGAATAATCCGACAAAGAAAAAAATCGTAGGCCATTCAACGTGCAGCAAAACATCTTCAGGTTCTTCCCGGCTGACTAACATAAGCAGAACGGCCCCTGTAAAGGCGATCGTTGCTGATTCCAAATTCAGCATACCGTGGAAGATGAAGCCGACGATGGTAATGCCAAGCACAACTAGTGATTTTTTTAATAGCTGCCAGTCTTTAATTTCATCTTTGAAATTAAGTTGCAGGATGGCTTGCCGGTTTTGGTCGTCCACCTGCAAATCTTTACGGTAAGTCAGGAGCATCAGGGCAATGGTTGCCAGCAAAATGACCAGAATAACGGGAGTTAGGTTTGCTAAGAATGCGTTAAAGTCAAGGCCGACCGCACTACCGATCATAATATTGGGAGGATCGCCAATCAAAGTGGCGGTGCCGCCGATATTGGAAGCGATAATTTCGGCAATAAGAAACGGGGTGGGGTTAACCCGCAGTTTATCGGTCAACGTTAGTGTCACCGGTACGATTAATAAAACGGTGGTGACATTGTCCAAAAAGGCTGAGGCTAAGGCGGTTATAAAGGCTAACAGTGCCAGCAGCCACAGCGGTTGACCACGGGTGATCCTGGCAGCCCAGATGGCCACGGCTTCAAAAACGCCGGTACGGCGTGTAATGGCAACCAGAATCATCATACCGATTAACAGTCCGAGCGTATTAAAATCAATATTGTCTTTGATGGCAGTTTCCTGGGTCAAAAAACCCAACAGCAGCATCAGCATGCCCCCGGCTGTCGCGACTACCATCCGATGGATTTTTTCCGAGATAATTAGAGCGTAAGTAGCCAGAAATACAAGAACCGAGCCCCAGAATGCAAGATCATGCAAGGTAAGTGCGCCTCCTAATATTGTATTCAACAAAGATTTTATTCCGATAAAATTTACATTGTCAGATGTTCAGGTTGCTATTTATTTTACTCATATTCAAAATTGCTTTACATAAAATGGCGTGATAAAAATAGTGACATGGTTCTAAGCCTACAAATTCTTTTAGCTTATCAAGCCGAAACTTCAAAGTATTCCTGTGTATATACAATTTACCGGCAGTAAGCGAGACATTTAAATTATTGTCGAGGAGACATTGCAGAGTTTGCTGCATGTCATATTTTGTCCCCATAGCTTCGAACCTGGATTTTAATTCTCTCAGTGCGAGACAGTCGTAGCCTAAACACGAATGTTCAAACAAATAGTTTGCCAATATATTGTATTCGCTAATTGAACGAATGGTATTTGGGCTTTGATAGCTCAAAGCAAACAACGCTTCATGGTAGGAGTGCGAAATCTCAGTCGGTTTTGCCGTCATACTACCGATTCCTACGCGCACATTTAACTCGTGGTGTATTAACTGCAAGCGTTTAATTGTACTGGTTGTAAAACTCTTTATTTTTCCTGCACTGCCGGAGTCCGTCGCAGATTTTAAGATACACAGATTTTTTTTATAAAATAGGCTAAAGTCATTGATGTGGAAAGAGTCGGCTTCTTGAATAAGCTTCAGAACACTTTCGCGCATCCGGTCTGAAACTAAATTTTGCAGACTGTTAGTTGCAAAGTCGTTAATCTTCGGTTCCAAATTAAACAGTATTACAACTCGCGGCAAATCAAGCCGGTAGTGGACCATATCCGCCATGGCGGCCAAGTCAGTGGCTGTATCTGCATTGTTGGCAAACAGTACATGTACTAACTGCTCCTTCATCCAATTTTCTAAGCGATAATCGGCAAGAAACATCTCACGTTCCAAGAACAATTCAGTGACAGTCTTAACTAATTTAGCGGTATTGCGCACTTCGGGCGGCTCGCCTGTCACACCAACTACGCCAACAATCTTTTCTTTGAGATTAATCGGCCACATGACTCCGGGCAGCGCACCGCAAAAATTGTGGACATCATCAGTATATATTTCTACAACGTCTTGCTCATCTACTGCTAGTTTGCCGCCTTGATGAAATGTATTTATCCGGTCAAATTGCCCGGAAGCTATGATTATACCGCTGCAGTCCATAATATTGACATTATGTTGGACAATACCCATAAGATGATCAACGACTTTCTGCGCAAACTCTTTTGAGATAATCAACTTAAATCGTCAACTCCTACAAATATAATGTTTCGATAAATGTCAACCTTACTGACATAAATTTGCGGTTTTTACATATAATATATAATATACTACTATTGTAAAATTTTCTCAATTAGTTACCGCTTAACTGTCTTGCCGAACAAGTTCTGTTACCTCGCTTTCAATTTCCATAATTTTTTCTCCGATTGTCTGTAGCGCACTGGATTGCTGCTCTGTGGTAATGGCATTTTTCTCGATACCATTTACAATACTATAAACTGAAGATTTTGTCTCAAACAATACCTTGTTGATATTTTGCAGCGAACTGGCCGAATTAGCTGAAAGCTTACGTACCTCCTCGGCTACAATGCTGAAGCCACGCCCGTATTCTCCTGCCCGTGCAGCTTCAATCGCAGCATTCAGTCCCAGCAAATTGGTCTGCTTTACAATCGAGCCAACCAAATCCAGCACCTGATTGATATCATTAATATAGTCTTCGATTTGTTTCGCAGTAATTTCCATATTATGGCTGGTAGCAGCGATTTCTTCCGCCCCGGCCGCAACTTCCTGGATGTTCGAAGAAGCATCTTGAATTTTATTAGCTACTCTATTTAACATTATTTGTTTTGCCTGTTGTTCTTTTTCTTTTCTAAGTTGCTCAACGACAATATGAGATGCCAATTTTTGTAATGGTTTAACCTCCTCAGGCTCGCCGGTGATACCCATACAACCAATTCTCTCTCCATCCATTTCAATCGCACCCATGTAACCTGCCAAAACGCCTTCCATTGCAGCAGCCTGCTCGGAAGTAAGGGATACGAATGCTGCTTCTCCGGAAACTACTCTTCGACCGCCCTCATGAATTGTACCCAACCGGTGAGGTTGCATTGTCGCAATGATTTCGCCTCCTTCACCCATGATGTTAACGTTATGACCGGTAGCCTCATGTATGATCCGCACAATATTTTCGGCGACTTCTTTTGATATTCGATGTTTCCATTCCATATTATCATCCTCCATTGTATTAAGAAGTTTATATAAACTCATAACATAAAGCACCACCTCGTGAGAGATGATGCTTTATGTTATTATTTGAATAAATTTTAATTACAAAAATGCATTAACAATTATTAGTATAATCGAAGCGCTCACCGGTATAATGGCAGTTCCAATCGACCATGATTTGAGGCTTGTCTTAACATCCATACCGCTAAAACGGGTAACAACCCAGAAATAGCTATCATTAGGATACGAAATAAACATAGCTGTGCTGCACAGGCACAGCGCCGCAATAACCGGTTCCAGACCAAGTGTAGGCAACATTGGAGCCAAAATGGACCCGCCGGTGATCATAGCAACCGTACCGGAACCTTGCGGGATCCGCAAAAGAGCTCCCAGCAGCAACGGCACCAGTATAACCGGAATACTCAGAGCAATAATCCCATGAGCGATGGTATCGCCGATATTTGTCACTCGAATTACATTTCCCAACGCGCCGCCCGCACCGGTTACCAGAATAATAAGGCCTGCGTCGGCAAGCGAGCTTTCCATTATTTTCTGAGCCTCTTCTCGGGTAAGAGTGGCGCACAAACCGTATACGGACAGTAAAACTGCAATGAACACAGCAACAATAGGGTTACCCAAGATGCCAATAACACTGCCGGCAACTCCACCAACTTTTAAAGCACCGGCAATGGTATTGGCCAATATTAACAGGACAGGTACGACAATGGGTGAAAAAGATAGCAGCGTTCCGGGAAGTTGTTCGGTTGCTGCGATTTCTTTAAAATCCTCTCCGGTCAGTTCCTCCATAGATTTATGTTTGGCCAGGATATTTTCAAGGGTTTGTTTTTGTTCACCATTAATGCTGAGATCGTCTAATGTCCTTTCCGGAATTAACGCCGGAAATCTTTTTTCAACATGCCGGAAATAGGCAAGAGAAATTAAGAAAATTGGGATTGATAATAAAATGCCGCATAGAATCATAATGCCAAGGTCAACTTTAAAAAAGCCTGCTACCGCCAAAGGTCCGGGGGTTGGCGGAACCAAGAAATGCGTAATATATAAGCCCATGCCAAGTATTCCGCCTAATCCAACCATAGATCGTTTGGTTATACGGGAAAACTCCTTGGCAAGCTCGGAAAGAATAACAAAACCTGAGTCACAAAATACAGGTATGCCAACAAGCAACCCCGATAGACCAAGCGCCACATCCGCATTTTTTACTCCAACCATTCGCAGGATGGTGAGCGCCATTTTTTTAGCTGCACCGCTTTTTTCAAGAAATTTCCCCATGATGCAGCCAAACCCGATTACAATGCCGATACTACCCAATGTTCCGCCAAATCCACCTGAGACCGCCTTCATAGTTTCGGCGGTCGGTAGTCCAGCCAGTAGTCCAACTAAAATTGAGGTAAAAATAAGTGCCGGAAAAGCCTGAATTTTAGTCTTGATAATCATCCATAAAAGTACGGCAATTCCGAGAATTAATGCAATAATACTGCCCATAATCATTCCTCCAGTTTCGTCATATAGGTGAACTCTGAGGGGCGCGCCGGCCCCTCAGTACAACACTGCATATAAAGAACGTTTCCTGGAATGTATAGAGATTTCAGTTGTCCGCAAGCTTATGTTTTTTCTTTCATCACTCCTCAATGCAAATTAAATCACCGGCCCCCACATATAAATATCCATTGAGTTGGTATACCCGGATATTTCCGCCTTTGTCATACCGCCGGATGCGACGCTTACCAATTCTTCCAAAACACGCCGTCCCGCGTCGGGAATGGTGTCGCCCCCGTCGATCACCGCACTGAGATTCATGTCAATATGGTCGCTCATTTTCTCAGCCGCGGTACGACTGCCGGTAATTTTTAATACCGGTACAAAAGGAAATCCTTGCGGCGCTCCCCGACCGGTCGCAAAAGCAATAATATTGCAGCCGGCAGCTGCTAAGCCGGTTAGAATTTCCGGCTCCCGGCCCGGTGAGTCCATAACAACCAGCCCTCTGACCTGCGGCCGTTCGCCATATTCGTAAACCGCCTGGATAGGCGCAGACCCGGCTTTGGCAATAGCACCTAAAGACTTTTCTTCGATGGTGGTAAGGCCGCCCTTAATGTTGCCGCCGGTAGGCTGTCCGCCCCGAATATCTTCTCCTACAGCCATAGCGCGTTTCTCCATACGCGAAACCAGGTTCAGAATGCCTTGTGCCACTTGCTCATTAGCGGCATGTCTGGCCAAAATATGTTCTGCGCCGATAAATTCGGTAACTTCTCCCAATACGGATGTTCCGCCTGCCGCTACCAATAAATCGGAAGCTACCCCAATAGCTGGATTGGGCACTAAACCGGATGTTGTATCTGAACTGCCGCACTTCATACCTAAAACCAGCTCGCTGATTGGAAAGGCTTCCCGTTGCTGTAAAGACGCCTCCCGCACCATTTCCTGAGCCAGGAGTATGCCTTGCGCCGTGGTCCGCGCCGCGCCGCCGATTTCCTGCACGACCAGATGCTCCACTCGCTTGCCGCTGGCCTGGATGCCTTTAATGACGGCCGTTAAGTCGGTACTCTCACATCCCAAGCTGACAATGATTACAGAATGCAGATTGGGGTTGCTCCCCAGTCCGACCAGAGTATGGTTAACACGCCCGATATCAAGCGGAGTCTGACAGCATCCCTGGTGGTGCGTGAATCTGACCGTTCCCTGAACCTGACCGGCAATTGCCTCTACTACCTCGTTAACGCATACAACCGCTGACAAAACGCCAACATAATTTCGTGTCCCAACTGTTCCATTAGCGCGACGATAACCCATAAAATTCATAACTAAGCCTCCTTCTGCAAATCACCGCGACCGCGCAAACTTTCAATATTTTGAACATGGGCATGATGCCCTGCAAGAATATCTTGTGTTGCCCGCCCGATAACTTCTCCGTATTTTATGATGTCTTGTCCCTTCCGAATGGAATATACGGCAATTTTATGTCCGTAAGGAATGTCCTCGCCGATCAGGACCTGTTTAATATCATGTCCCAAACGGACATCTGCCTTCTGTCCCGCCTTAAGTACTTGAACAGCTGTTGCGACATTATCTGCCGGGTTTAACATAATTGCATCAATGGCCAAAATCTTACCCTCCAATCTTTTTGTTCTATAATTTTTACACTATAACCGCAACTCCATCAGGAATGACTGTAATTTTGGAGTGTGAACCGGCAATCTGTCCGGCGGTTTTTAAAGCCGCCTCAAGAGTATAAGCGGTTTTCATACCTATGGTTTTTGCTATCTGATGATCACACTGGTCCGTTACTAAAATAACGGTATGCTTTAATAGGACACGGGCGATAATTTGAGCTGCCCACTGATCTGGGATAGTTGACTCTGACGGGATTTTCATAATTTTATCCATAATTTCCATCGCCCCGCCCGGCGCTTCCTGAAACCATTTATAAAAGGTATCTCCGCCATGCCCATCGTTACAAGCTGCGCAAATAATAATAACACCGCCTGGCTTACAAGTAGCCTCCGCAGAAGATAATCCTTTTACAAGCTGATAAATATTTTGATCCAGTGGATACCCGCCATTTGAAGTAATTACAATATCGGCAGGCTTTGCTGCCACTTTGGCCAGACCGCTGACAAATTTACAGCCGGCAATGTGAGCTTGTTCCCTATCGCCGGCAAAGGCTTTTATAATTCGCTTATCGGCGTCGATTACCACATTTAGAATAAATGCCAGCTTAGCCTGTTGTGCAGCATACAGCATATCAATATGGATTGGATTGCCATCAAGTATCCCTACTCTTGCTTTTTCATGGGCAATAAATTTAGCACAGTGGTTAGCCATAACGGTTACGCCGCTGACAATACCCGGCAAAATACTTTTTCGTCCGCCGGAAAAACCGGCGAATAAATGCGGTTCAATGAACCCTTCAGAGATTAATAAATCAGCCTCCATTGCCAGTTTGTTAATCACAAGAGCACCGCCGGAGGGGAGTTTGCCTATATCGACCAAATTATCCTTATCCCAGCAGTTATGAACCACAATTTTTTCGTTTTTCATGATATCATCGCCAAATTTGTCCAAAAGCTCTTGCTGAGTACTGGCGCGATGAAAGCCGGTAGCAATCAGAAACGTAATATCTGCCTCCGGATTAGTGCTTCTAATTTCTGCAAGCATTTGCGGTGCCATGATTTTTGTTGGAACCGGACGGGTATGGTCACTTGCAATAATAACAATTTTGTGACATCCCTTAGCTAAATCACGCAGACGTCGCGAACCGACAGGATGTTCGAGCGACTGCTTAACAAGTTCTGCTTCCGCAGCTTCTGGTCTGTAGTGATGGGCACTGGATTCCAAGACTGCTTCGATGCGTTCTTCCGCTACGTTGGCTTCCATAAAAGTTTTACCGTAAGGAATCTTAATTGTAGTCATCATTTACTCCTTCCAACGCAAATTCACCGATTATTTATTTTTCGGCAGAAATCAAAATTAATAAATTAGATAACAACTGTCATATAACTATCAATGTTATAAATTTTCAATCTTTTCAGCCGAAGCCCTTTGTGCCCTATTGACAACAATAATTGGTAGGCAACTTATTTTTTGTTCACTGTGCACATATCGGGCGTTTCCAACAATACTCCATCTAAACAGATCACATTTGAAGATTTCAACCAGCCGGTCGGAATGCATCTGAGTCCGAGAAATCGCTGGGTTAAAAAAGCCGAACTCATTCCATGGGATCAAATCGAAACAGACTATGCCAGGTTGTTCAAAGGATTTAAGGGCCAGATTGCCAAGCCAGCACGTATGGCTTTGGGAGCGTTGCTTATCCAAATCGAATATGGCTATTCAGACGAAGAAACGGTTGAACAGATCAAGGAAAATCCATATCTGCAGTTCTTCTGCGGTTTGCCCGGCTATGAATATAAGGCGCCATTTGACGCATCTGCTATGGTGAGATTCCGTAAACGCCTGACACCTGAAAAACTAGCGGCAATCAACGAAGAAATCATTAAAAGAACCGAGACCGCCAGAAAACAGCAAAAATACATGTATGATCACCGTCAGCATAGTGTCGGCCAGCGAATTGTAAACTTACGACAACCCTATCTGCGGCCGATTGTAAGGGGAAAGGCGAAGGCGGCGACGGAATTTGGAGCCAAACTGGACATCAGTGTCGTAAATGGACTTGTCCGATTAGAGAAACAAAGTTTTGAGGCCTATAACGAAAGCGAGCTGTTGAAGACAGAGGTAGAACGGTATCGAGAAAGGTACGGATGCTATCCAAAGCGAGTGCTTGCGGATAAAATCTATCGAAACAGAGACAATCTGTCTTATTGCAAGGAAAATAGAATTCGTTTATCCGGGCCGGCATTGGGCAGGCCCAAAAAGAATACAGTTGTGGATAAGAAAGCCGAATACAGAGATATCTGTGAGCGTATAAATTTTTGCTTTGGTATGGAAAATATGGCAAGTGACTTTTAGCGGATTAAAAGATGATCGCTTTCAAAAGGTATCTTTTGTGCAGTAGACATTAATTAACATCTTTGTGATGACAAAAAAATTAAACAGCCTAATTCGGCTGTTTAATTTTCATATAATTGAGCTGTTTGTAAGAGAGGGGTTAACCAATAAGTATCATATTTCAATATGAAAAATACTATTTCATATTGAAATATGATACGTTAATAATGGAATTCGCTGAATTAATTAGCCTAATATATCGTTATATTGATATATTAGGCTTTCAATTTGTAATAACATAATATGCGACTAATTATAATTATACAATGATTTTGATAACTTGTCCGCAATATTGCTGGTATTGCGGAAATATAAAGATTAATCCAAAAAGTGGCACGAATTTTGCATAATAAATTTTGCAAGGAGAAAAGACGAACAGCAGTAGCGCTGTTATATGTGTTTTATAGTGCCAAAGACTTTGACTAGCAGGATAAGGGGGGATAAATTAAGTAAGAGTAGAGTTTGACTGGCACTAAATAAAAATATAGGGGGAAATTATGAAGAGACTTTCTTTGGTATTGTTGTTAGTATTTAGCATTGTGGCATTGGCTGGATGCGGCGGGAACAGCGCAAAAAGTGATTCTGGCTCCGCTAAGAAGCCTGTTACATTAAAACTAGGGCATATTCAAAGTGAAACTGATTTGTGGCATCAAGGCGCGAAAAAATTTGCCGAACTTGTTGAGAAAAAGACTAACGGCGAAGTAAAAGTCCAAGTATTTCCAAACTCTACAATAGGTAATGACCGTGATATGGCTGAAGGCCTGCAAATGGGTTCTGTGGATTTTGCCTTAATTGCCGGCGTCCTTGGCAATTTTGAGCCTTCGTTGCAAATTATGGAAATGCCTTATTTGTTTAAAGATGAAGCACATTTACGCAAGGTAATCTACGGACCAATCGGTGATCAACTACTCGATAATTTGCTGAAAAGTTCAAACATTAGGGGACTATCTTTCTGGGAACGCGGCCCGCGTCAATTAACGACGAATAAGCCGGTTAATTCACTTAATGACATTAAAGGGGTAAAAATCCGGGTGCCTGAGATTCCGCCTATGGTTGCCGCATGGAAAGCGATGGGGGCCAATCCCACACCGATGGCCTGGGGGGAAGTGTACACGGCATTACAACAAAACGTAATTGAGGCCCAGGAAAATCCCGTACCATACATTCACGCCGGTAAAATTTATGAAGTACAAAAGTATATTGCTATGACGAATCACAAGTATGAGTATGTCATTATGGCGATGAGCAATAAGACGTGGGAGAAACTGACGCCTGAACAACAAAAAGCAATTAGTGAAGCCGCCAAAGAAGCTACTGAATACGAAAATAAATTAGTTGCTGAAAAAACCAATGATTTATTCAAGGATTTACAGGCAAAAGGCATGCAGGTAACCAAACCGGATACGACCGAGTGGGCTAAACTAGCACAAACTACCCATAAGGAGTTTGCTGAAAAATACGGAATTGACCTCTATAATAAAATTATTGAAGCTGGTAAGTAATTAGAACGTATACCGCTCCAAAACAGAGGATTTCTCCGGGGGTGAATCTATCCGGAGAAATCCTCTACTAAGAAAGGGGAAATGCCTGTGTTTTCTGCAATCGAAGAAAAATTGTACAAATTGCTTTTAGGAATATGCTTTTTACTAATGTTGGGCATGGTAGCAATCATATTTGTACAGGTAATTGCCCGCTACGCTTTTAGCAACTCACTGACCTGGTCAGAAGAAGTGGGCAGGTATTTGTTTGTGTGGATGACATTCCTCGGTACGGCTTTGGCTGTACGCAATAAAGCCCATGTGGCTCTCGATGTTCTGGTAGGCAAGTTACCGCCTCTTTTACAAAAAGCAGTTATCGTTTTTGGCTATTTGTCAATGATGGTATTTGCCGGTGTTTTGGTATATGCGGCAGTAAATATGATGACACTGGGCACGCGGCAGGTAAGTGCCGCTCTGCAAATACCCATGCGGTGGGTATATATGGTTTTGCCGGTGAGTGGTGTGCTGATTATTTTTTACTTAGCTAAAAACTTGTATGAAGAGTGTTGGCAAAGGAGGTCTTAGAACTTGGCTCCCATATTATTTTCAACTTTTGTCGCCTTTGTTTTTCTTGGAGTGCCAATTGCGTTTGTTTTGGGTATAGCCTCCTTAGCAGCTATGGTGTTGGTCGGTAATTATCCCTTGCAAGTAGTGTTACAGCGGATGTTTGCCGCGGTAGATTCTTTTCCGTTGATGGCGATCCCTTTCTTCATGCTCGCAGGATCGCTTATGGAAAAAGGAGGGATTACCAGCCGTATTATTGGATTTGCTCTTTCACTGGTAGGGGGCATCCGCGGTAGCTTGGCGCATGTGGTTTCCATTACCGGGGTCATTATGGGCGGTATCTCCGGTTCCGGTGTTGCCGATACGGCTGCCATTGGAAGCATCATGGTGCCGGAAATGACCAAACGCAATTATCACAGAGAGTTTTCCGCCGCGCTGGTAGCTGCTGCCGGCAGTATCGGCCTGATTATTCCGCCCAGTATTGCAATGATTATTTACGGAGTGTCAGCCGGCGCTTCTATCGGTGATCTGTTTATGTCCGGGTTTGTGCCGGGGGTTCTGATTGCCGGCGGCTTTATGGTTTATTCCCACTATATAGCCATTAAGCGTGGTTATCCTTTTGAAGGAACCAAGTCCTGGCCTGAACGGTGGGTTTCCTTTAAAGAATCGATTTGGGCGCTCATGATGCCGGTAATTATTATTGTCGGCATTCGCTGCGGCATATTTACACCGACCGAAGGCGGAGTTGTCGCTGCCGTATATGCACTCGTGGTCGGCAAGTTTATTTATAAGGAACTGAAGTGGAGCGATTTGCCTACTATTTTTGGGGAAGCCGTCATTAGTACGGCCACAATTTCTTTCCTGATTGCCACAGCCTCGTTATTTAGCTGGCTGTTAGCCTGTGAACAAATACCGCAGCAAATTACCGAGTCCATTTTAAGTATTTCCGACAACAAACTTATTATTTTATTTATGATCAACATTCTGCTGCTTATTGTCGGTATGTTCTTGGATAGCGGGCCGGCTATTATTTTGCTGGTGCCTGTGCTGGTGCCGGTAGCGCAGTCACTGGGGGTTAACCTTGTTCAGTTTGGTTTGATGATGGTAATAAACTTAACGATCGGCCTGTTGACTCCGCCGGTAGGGACAGCCCTGTATGTTTCCAGCAATGTATCGAAAGTCCCTTTAGTAACGCTAAGCCGGGCAATTCTTCCGTTTATCGGCATTATGCTGGCAGTGCTCATGCTAATTACCTATGTGCCGGGAGTAACAACATGGGTAATCGGAAAATAGTATTCTTGGAAGGCGGTGTATCAATGAAACAGGCATTGTACTTAATAACAGACACAGAGAGACCGGAAAAACTAGAACTTGTCGATATATTCCGCCAGCTTGACGAAGGATTCAAACGCCAAACGACGGGAAAATCACTGGCAGGCAAAAAAATCGGTGTGTTGTCAGGCAGCCGGGGAATTTGCAATATCAAGGAAATTGTTAAACATGTTGTCGGCCTGCTGCAGTCGGCAGGGGCAGAGGTAGTTGTTTTGCCGGCCATGGGCAGTCATGGTGGCGCTACGGCTGAAGGCCAGAAAGCTGTTTTGGCCGATTATGGACTTACCGAAGAATATCTCGGGGTGCCGATTGTTTCCGGCATGGAAGTCGAGCAGGTGGGGGATGTTAACGGTCATCCTGTGTACGCCGATAGAAACGCGCTGGCACTGGACGGCATTGTGCCTATTAATCGCGTTAAGGCACACACGGATTTCCACGGCCCTCATGAGAGTGGCGTCGTAAAAATGCTGACAATTGGGATAGGCAAGCGGGCACAGGCTGAGGCCGTTCATCGCCACGGTATTAGAGGCCTTAGGGAACTTATACCGCAAGTGACTGCTATTGTGTTGAAACGAATTCCGTTAATAGCGGCAGTTGCTATAGTTGAAAATAAGTTTGATGAAACTGCAATCATCGAAGTATTGGGAGCCAATAACCTTTTTGCACGGGAAAAGGAACTGTTGATACTGTCCAAAACGCTGCTGCCTCAAATTCCTTTTGACAACCTGGATGTCCTGGTTGTTCAGGAAATGGGGAAAAATATTTCAGGTGTCGGGATAGACCCCAATGTTACGAAGCGGATGCGTATTGAGGAAGTTATCGACGAACCGGGAGGAGCAAAGCGGATAGTGGCCCTGGATTTAACTAAAGAATCCGGGGGGAATGCAGTTGGTTTGGGAATTCCGGACGTTATTACCGAACGTCTCTATAGTAAAGTGGATTTTAAAAAGACGTATATTAACACGATTACTTCCGGTTTTTTAGAGCGGTGTTTTGTGCCTGTGAGGATGCCTGACGATTATGAAGCCGTGCGCATCGCCATCAAGACATGCGGCCGGGCCGTCGACTGGGACAGTGCACGAATCGTGTTTATCAAAAACACGCTTTCGCTTAGCAAAATGTATATTTCACCGGCATTGCTTAAGGAAGTACCGCCCCAATATATTGTTGAAAACACGGCTGTAACTGAGATGTTTAATAATAATAGAGAACTCATATTGGCATGGTAAGAATGACCGGCTGCTGACGTTATGATCGCTTCATAGCTTTACTTTTAGTGGGAAAAGTATCGAATGCAAGCAAAGGGCAGTATTGACAATCGTCCGGGTTTTGCTTATGATAGAGTCACAAAAAAATATGTTTTATCTGAGGAGGAGCCTGTCGCCAAGGGCTCCTTCTGTTTTTTTTCAGGAGAAGATCTAAATAAATTTAAGGAGTGAGATAATGGCGAATCAGGCCACTATTGCCATAGGTATATTCCTTATCGCCTATGGGTTAATTATTTCAGAAAAAATTCATCGTACGATTGTTGCTTTAGCAGGGGCGGTACTTGTCATTATGTTTGGGGTTTTGACCCAGGAACAGGCCATTCATCATATTGATTTTAATACCTTGGGATTATTGGTGGGTATGATGGTTATTGTGGCGATTACCGGTGAAACCGGGTTGTTTCGGTTCCTCGCGATTTGGGCCGCCAAGGCGGTGGGCGGAAATCCGCTGAAGCTAATGGTTGCCTTGAGTTTTATAACCGCTTTATGTTCGGCTTTGCTGGATAATGTGACAACGGTGCTGCTAATCGTGCCGGTAACCCTAAGCATTACGAAACAACTGAATGTCAAACCGGCTCCTTATCTGATATCGCAAATTATTGCCGCCAACATCGGCGGTACGGCAACCTTGATCGGCGATCCACCGAATATCATGATTGGCAGTGCCGTAAAAGAGCTGGATTTTCTGGCTTTTATTAATAATCTTGCCGGCATATCCTTTGCCATTCTTATTGTGACTATATTACTATTAGCGCTGATTTATCGCAAGCAGCTTAGGACCACTAAAGAGTTAAGCGAAAAGATTATGAGTCTTGACCCCGGTAAACAGATTAAGAACAGTAAATTGTTAAGGATTAGTCTGGCAGTTCTGGCGCTTACCGTTACCCTGTTCTTTTTCCATCAACAGCTTCACATGGAGTCGGCGACAGTGGCAATCTTTGGCGCTGTTTTACTGCTGATTCTGGCTAAGAAAAACTCTGATCATGAATTGGAATCGATTTTCCATAAGGTGGAATGGGTAGCGCTGCTCTTCTTTGTCGGTCTGTTCATCTTAGTTGGCGGGCTTGTCGATACCGGGGTAATCTCTTTGCTGGCGCAAAAGTCGATGGAATTGACAGCCGGCAATCCGGTTACTACGGCTATGCTTATTCTCTGGCTTAGTGCGCTTGCTTCAGCCTTTGTTGATAATATCCCTTTTGTGGCCACGATGATACCCTTAATCAAAGATATGGGAGCCTTGGGAATAACGAATCTGGAACCGCTTTGGTGGAGTCTGGCGCTGGGGGCCTGCCTGGGCGGCAACGGCACCTTGGTGGGAGCCAGCGCTAATGTTATTGTGGCCGGCCTGGCTGCGCAGGAAGGGTATCCTCTTTCCTTTATGAGATTTTTAAAGATTGCTTTTCCGTTAATGCTGTTGTCAATTTTAATGGCCAGTGCTTATGTTTATCTGCGGTATCTTATGTAATACAAACCGCCAGGCGAAAGAAATATTTTGCCTGGCGGTTTTCGCTATGTCTATTTTTTTAGACGTTCGGTTATAATTCTGGCAACATGCACGCCGCTGGCACTGGCTTGTGACAGGCCGCGGGTAATTCCGGCACCGTCGCCGATGGCAAACATGTTTTCAATCTGGGTTTCCAGTTCTTCGGTCAGCTTAAGCCGTGAACTGTAGAATTTAACTTCGACGCCATAGAGCAAGGTGTCGTCATTGGTCATGCCGGGGGCAATTTTATTCAGGGCATAAATCATTTCAATAATATTATCAAGATGGCGTTTGGGCAATACTAAGCTTAAATCGCCCGGGGTTGCCTTCAGGGTTGGTTGGGTAAAACTTTTCGACAGACGGTGTTCGTTGGTGCGGCGGCCTTTTAAGAGATCGCCGAACCGCTGCAGCAGGACCCCGCCGCCGAGCATGTTGGAGAAGGAAGCGATTCTTTTGCCGTATTGATGGGGTTCGGTAAACGGTTCGGTAAACCGGTTGCTGACCAGGAGAGCAAAGTTGGTATTTTTGCTGTGCAGTTTTTCATCCCGGTAGCTATGACCGTTGACAGTTACGATGCCGTCGGTATTTTCCGCTACCACATAGCCTTTGGGATTCATGCAGAAGGTGCGCACTAAGTCGCCGTACTGTTTGGTCCGGTATACCAGTTTGGCCTCATAGACTTCATCGGTAATATGCTGGAAGACCTCGGCCGGTATTTCCACCCGTACGCCGACGTCAACTTGATTATTGGTTAAAGACAGACCAAGGTCGCGGCATTGGTGGGAAAACCATTCAGAGCCGGCGCGGCCGGGAGCGGCGATCAGATAATCACATTCCACGGTTTCGTTTTTGGACGTTTCCAGGCAAAAGGTAGTGCCTTGCTTTTTAATTGCATTGACGGTTACGCCAAACAGCATGGTGATATTTTCTTTGAGATAATCGTACAATGCTTGCTGGATTTTTAAATTATTTTCCGTTCCTAAATGACGTACTTTGGCATCAAGTAAATGCAAATCGAATTTTAAAGCGTCTTTACCCAGGTTGCTGTTTTGCGTGCTGAAATATTCCGCCGGGGCGCCGTACTTCAAGTTGATTTGGTCAACATAATCAATTAGATCGAGTACGGTCTGATCAGTAATATATTCATTCAGCCAGCCGCCGAATTGGGTGGTAAAGTTGTATTTGCCGTCGGAGAATGCACCGGCGCCACCAAAACCGCGCATGATACTGCAGGGATTGCATTTAATGCAGTCAGATACTTTTTTTTCGGAAATGGGGCAACACCGGGAATAAATATCATGTCCGGCTTCTATTAAAATAATATTGATGTTAGGGTTATTGTTGACAAGTTCATAAGCCGCGAATACGCCTGCCGGACCACCGCCGACAATGCCGATATCAAATTTTTTTGCCATACGAAAACCACCTTTCTTGGTCAAACAGAATTTGTAATTGAATTCTGTTTGACATAAGTGCAACCAGCGGCTAGTGCTCTCGCCAAAGGCTCGGCGTTAGCCGGGTTTTCTAAATGATTGTGGCACGAACCGTTACACAGTATACTTTACCAAAGAAGGTTTGTAAATAGCAAATCAATCCTTAGTTATCAATCATGAATAAAAATTATATTATTTTGATCTGTTGACAATGCGTCATGTGTGCACAATGATGCACATTATGATTAAGAGTACTTGTTGCATACTACTTTCTGAAAATATAATAAAAATTTTTCTAATAGGGGACTCCGCAGTTCATCTTTTTCTGCTATTATTAAAGTAATACGGTTAAATATGGGTTGGGGGGAAAGTCGTGCCAGGGATGGATGTACTTTTGGTTATTGTACTTAATTTGTTCATTCTAGTTATTGTTCTTTATATTGCTGCCGCTTTACATCATAGGAAGAGTCCTGGTTATGGTGCGAACGGCATACTGGCAGTTAAGAACGGCACACGTTTAGTCAATAAGGAAAAATTATTTGATATCTTTTGGCGGCATAGTCCCTGCGCCATTACTGCCATCTCTCCTGACTTTCAAATACTTATGCTGAATGAGGCAGCAACCGCTATCCGCGGTATTCCTCATGAAAAGGCTATCCATACTAAGTGCTATGAGGCATTTAACAAGGATGGTCCCTGCCCCCAATGCCCTGTTGGCCAGGCGCTTACCACCGGCCAAATTCACATGCGTACCAAGCAGGAAGTGAACCATGACGGCGTGGTTAAGTATCTGGATCAGACGGTGGTGCCCATCCTGGGAAGTGACGGGGCAGTGGATTATGTGCTGGAATTCACTGTTGATGTTACGGAAAGAACTGAACTGGAACAGCAAAATCGGCAATTAGCTGTTGAGACAGTTACTTCGTTAAGCACTTTAATTGGCAGTCGCGATAAGTATACCGGCGAACACTCCATCCGGGTGCGGGATATTGCGCTATCCATTGGCAGTGAACTTAGGCTTAGTTCTGCCGTTATGAGTGAATTGGCCATTGCTGCCGTGCTTCACGATATTGGAAAAATCGGTATACCTGAACAAATTTTAAATAAAACCGGCAAGCTTACTGACAGTGAATTTGCCATTATCCAGAAACATCCGCAAATAGGGTATGACGCGCTGATTAGCATTAAGCAATTAGAGAAAATTGCGGGATATATTCTGTATCATCATGAATGTTATGATGGCCGGGGTTACCCCAGCAGGAAAAAAGGACAGGAAATTCCCTTGATTTCCCGGATCTTAAGCGTTGCCGATGTGTATGAAGCCATAACTTCCGACCGGATCTACCGGAAAGCCATGAATCTTGAGCAGACGATGATGGTGATGCGTTCCGGGCGGGAAACCAAGTTTGATCCGGAGATCCTGGACGCATTCTTTTGTGTTTTGCGGCGGGAGCGGCCGGACATTCAGTCGTCTTTGTATGAGGGCGCGGCGGTGTCATAAGCAAGATTTGATGATCGTTCACTCTTTGTTCACACTTCTGTCACACTTCAGCTGGAAAAATGCGCTATACTTAAGACAAATAATAAAATAAGGAGTGATTGACATGAAAAAAATTACTGGTTTTGCCTTGATTGGGGTGCTGGTTCTTTCATTGATCGGTGCAGTAGCCCTAGCAGCACCGGACGCCAATTCCGATCAGGGACAGCCTGGTTTTTTTCCAAGACCCTGTGGACCGACCGCTGCGCAATTAGCCAACATGACTGATGAACAAAAAGCCCAGATTGCTACCTGGCAAAAAGAAATGTTTGAACAAAGAAAGCAAATGCTGCAAAAAGAGGTTGAGTGGGGCTGGATAACGCAGTCTCAGGCCGATGAACATATTTCCTTTATGGAGCAATGCATAAAAAACGGTAATTTCGGCATGATGGGTATGGGGTTTGGTCCTGGCATGCGGCATCATGGACGAGGCATGGGACCGGCAAACGGTGGTTGTGTATATAACAACGTTCCGGCTCAACAATAGTAAATAGAGAAAGAGCCTGCTGCAGTTTGCGGCAGGCTCTTTTGGGCAGACGCAGCTTGTGGTATGCTTGAGATAAGAGGTGAAAAACATGACCGGCAAAACGGTACTCATTGTAGATGATGAACAAGCAATTCGGGAATTATTGGCTCTTTATTTAACAAAAGAAGGATTTGTGGTTCAGGAAGCGGCGGATGGTGCCGAAGCGTTGATAAAGAACCAGGAATATAAACCGGATATCATTATTTTAGATATTATGATGCCTGTACTGGACGGAATGGAAGTTTGCCGTCAAATTCGCAAATTCTCAAACATACCGATTATCATGTTGACCTCGCGGGCAGAGGACGAGGATCGTATCCTGGGGCTTGAGATCGGAGCGGATGATTATGTGACCAAACCTTTCAACTCCCGGGAAGTAGTTGCCCGGGTTAAGGCTGTATTGCGCCGGCTGGACGCTCCCAGGCAACAGCCGGAAGCCGCTATCAATTATCCCGAGCTCCTCATTGATATGGCCGAGCATACGGTTAAGGCCTATGGCCGCGAGGTTTCCCTAGCTAACAAAGAAATGGAGTTATTATGGCATTTGGCCTCGCATCCGGGCCGGGCATTTTCGCGGGAACAGTTGTTGGAGAGTGTCTGGGGATATAGCTATTGTGGAGATACGCGTACGGTTGACACTCATATCAAACGAATTCGTAAGAAATTGGCGATTGGCACAGCGACACCGTGGGATATAAAAACAGTATGGGGCATAGGTTATAAGTTTGAGGTGAAAAAGTGAGAATATCACTGCAACACAAATTGTTGGGCAGTTTCATTATTGTCGTTGCCTTAGTTCTGGCAATTGTCTCAACCGGGGTTTCGCTGCTCATCCGGGATTACTTTTTCGCCAGCAAGGAACGCGAGCTGACTGAGAAAGCCTATGAAACCGCACGGGTGGTCAATGGATATTATGATGAAGAAATTAATTATGGCCAACTGGCCGGGTTTATTAATAGTATTGACAGTATACTGGGCGCCAGAGTATGGATCGTGGACAATTCGCTTAATTTGCTTGCCGCTTCCGAAGAGCGGCAGGCACCTGTAGGGACTTTTCATCACCGGGCCGGTATGATGAAGAAAAGTCCTCTGGACAGAAGGCCGGATTGTGATATGCCGCCGGAAGGACAGGGAATGGGTTGGCGGCACGGAACCGGCAGGAGACATGGTATGCTGCCTCCTCCTGGTATGCTGCCGGGCAAGGAACCGGGACCCGGCCAGCCGAAAAATCTGGTGTCGATAGACGGAATGGAAGGGGTAACACAACAACTGACAGAGTCCGCGGGGACAGCCTGGACTAAAATTGTTTATCATCCTTATTATGAAGAAAATATGCTGCTTGTCGCCGTTCCTCTTATCCGCGACGATGGACAATCCCGGGGAACCGTGCTAATAAATGCTCCTTTAGCCGGTTTTGATAGTTTTCTTAACCGGATCTACTGGTATATTGCCGCTTCGGGAACGGTAGGTATCCTTATTACGATTTTTATTGCGAATTATCTTTCTGCCGGTATTATCCGGCCTTTGAAGTCTATGCAAGCGGTTGCCTCGGCCATGGCGGGCGGTGATTATTCGGTTCAGGCTAAGGTCAAGACCAACGATGAGGTGGGAGATTTAAGCCGGTCATTGAATTTACTGGCCGAAGCACTCAATGATTTTGTCAGGAAGACTGAAAAAACCGATAAACTCAGACGCGATTTTGTTGCCAATGTATCCCACGAACTTAGAACACCGCTAACCATTATGCGCGGTTATAATGAAGCGTTTTTGGACGGGACAATATCTGAGCCCGAACAGGCGGAAAAATACCACAAAATTATGCGGGACGAATCAGTACGGCTGGAGAAGCTGATTCATGAGCTTTTGGATCTCAGTCAACTGGAGGCCCGGACCGCCTCACTGGAAACAGAGCCGGTATCGTTGGCTGAGATTGTTGACAACCTTGCCGCCTTATTCGGTCAGCGCAGTGAGGAAAAGAGGGTAACCTTGCTGACGGATGTTGAGAAAGATCTGCCGGATATTCAGGGCAATGGCGACAGATTAACACAAATGGTGCTTATTCTGCTAGATAACGCGTTTAAGTTTACGCCGGCCGGTGGAACGGTCAAGGTTTCTTTAGCGGCAGGCAATGGTTGGGAGACACTCACCATCGCTGATACCGGTGTCGGTATTTCGGCAGAAGATTTACCGTATATCTGGGAACGGTTTTACAAATCCGATAAAGCCCATACCCGTACCGGCGGCGGTACCGGCTTAGGGCTGGCTATTGCCAGGGAAATCATAAATCTCCATGGAGCGGAGCCTGAGGTAAGCAGCCAAGCAGGTCAGGGAACAGTTTTTTTAATTAAGTTTCCGCTTGCCAAAACGGCATTGAGTTAAACGCCGACAGCAAATACCAATGCAAGAAAAATTCCTATTGTCAAAGTGATTGAAATTATGTTATTATTTTAACAAATACAGCTATGAAGGCTGTGCAGGTCGCAAGGCAAAAACAAGAGTATAATGTGAACAAATAAAACCACGAAGGGTGTACGGTTAAGAATGACCGGAAATCTTTGTGGTTTTTTATTTTGGAGGTGCGTAGGGTTAAAACTTAATTTAACTAGTAAGAGGGGGGAGTTACAGTTATATGGAGGTTATTGGCAGTAGTCTGGAACTGTTTAAAAAGGGCGGTCTGGTGATGTATCCGCTGCTTCTGTGTTCGTTGCTGGTTGTAACGATTGCTGTAGAAAGGTATATGGTTTATCGCAGGGCGGCGACCGACGACAAAAAACTGTTGCATGAGCTTATGGTTTCCCTTGACCGCTATGACTGGGAAGGCGCCAAAAAGGCATGTGCCGGTGCCGGCGGTGTTACGGGCATGATGGTGGCGCGCGGGCTGGAAAATATTCGCTTTGATGCCTGTGATTTAGAAAGTGCTATGACTGCTGCCGCCGCTCAGTCGGCGGCGAAACTTAGGAACAAGCTTGGGTATCTTGACACGATTGTTACTTTGTCGCCGCTTTTGGGACTGTTAGGTACGGTCATCGGAATGATTTCCTCTTTTAGCATTATGAATATTAAGGCGGGACAGCCTCAGGCAATTACCGGCGGTGTCGGTGAGGCGCTGGTAGCGACGGCTACCGGTCTTTGTGTAGCCGTTATGGCACTGATTGTTCATACTTATTTTAGCCATTGGCTGGATACGATTATCACCGGTATGGAAGAGTGCAGCGCGGTACTGATTGAAGCCAAGAGACGGAGTGACAGACGTGAAACTGCGTAATTTGCGGTTGGAGCGCCAGCCCAGGATTATGATTATTCCCATGATTGATATCATTTTCTTTTTGCTGGTGTTTTTTATGATGAGTACCTTATATATGGTGGAGCAGCGGACCTTGCCTGTCAATTTGCCGCAAGCGGCTGCTGCCCAAGCCGAGTTGGCCAAGAACGTTGCCATTACGATTGCAAAAGACGGAATTATCTATATCGACCAGGAGCAGATTCCGCCGGAACTATTTAAAGCGCGTATTCAGGCTCAGCTTGCCCGTCAGGCGGAAGCGGCATTTATTCTGCGGGCGGACAAGCAGGCGGAATACGGCCGGGTGGTAACGGTTCTGGATGAGCTTAAAGCGTTAGGCATAAAAAAAGTAGCTGTGGCTACAGAACAGGCGCAGAGGTGAGAGCATGCTGGAACAATCCTATGGCCGGCGTGCCGTGGTCTTCTCCTGCTGTTTTCACTGCCTGCTGTTTATCGGAGCAGGCTGGTTAGGGGGCGGTCTATTCAGTCAAGCGGCAGAACCTGAAACGATCGAGATGGAGCTGGTTAGCAGTAGCGCTCTGCCGGCTCAGGCTGCTCCTGTGCCGATCACCATGCCGCAGGCGGCCAGTTCGGTTATCCAACCCGGTGTGGCAAATTCCTTGCGGCCAATGACCGCAAGTGCGGCAGCCAGTGACGGCATTGCCGAACGCGTTAGTCCGGCGGCCGCTGTGTCTGCCGGTGGCAATGGCTTGGCCGACGCCGCAGTACCGGCAGTGGCAGCAGGCAATGCTGCCGGCGGAGAAGCAGCGGCGGCAAGTTTGACGGCAGCTCCACCGCAACCTAGAAAAATAGCGGCACCGCGGGTTTTAAACAGAGTTGACCCCGATTACCCGGACGATGCCAGGCAGGAAGGTTTTGCCGGCACGGTAAAAGTAAAAGTCGAAGTATTGGAAAATGGCCGGCCCGGCGAGGTGTTTGTTGTGCGTTCTTCCGGCAGGCAGTCTATTGATGAAGCTGCGCTGCGCGCCGTTCGCAGGTGGCGGTTTGTACCGGCGCAGGAAGTCGGCAGCGGCGAGGCTGTTCGCTGCTATACAACGTTTTCGGTAGTTTTTGAATTGAATTAGCACGCCTAAATATTCTTTTGTGTGTTGGATATTGATATTGCGCAGCTAATAGCAAGATTATAGCGATGATCTAAGGTATGAAGCCTTATGGGGATGTGATGATCCCCTTGGTCTTTATGCCTTTTATTTTTGAAGTTTGTGGGAGAGGTGCAGAAATATTGAATAAAAAATTACTTGCCATTGCGGCAGTGGCCGGTATGATGCTGGCCGGAAGTTCTGCAATGGCAGAGGAAACGCCAACCTTCAACCTTGAAGAAATTGTGATTCAGGCGGAAGGAGTTGTCAAAAGCAATGCGGATACAACCGTTAATGTCAAGACTGTTAGTCCGGGCAAAGCGTCCACGATTCCCGAACTTTTACGCAGCTCTGCCGGTATTGATATTCAGCAGCGGGCTACTGCCGGCGACAACCAGGACGGCACGGTCAAGCTGCGGGGCTTTGACGCCAGACGTTATACGGTGCTCTTAAACGGCCGACAAATCAATTCCGCCGGGGTTATGGGCGGACAGTACATAGACTGGACTACCATTCCGCTTAATACAGTGGAGAAAATTCAAATTATCAAAGGGGGAAAATCAGCCGCCCACGGCAATACCCTTGGCGGTGTAATTAACATTATTACCCGTGACAAAGGGGTAAATGGCGGGGAAATTAATATTCTTTCAGGCAGCAACGGCCGGTATGACTATTTGTTTAACTATAGCGGTTCGGCCGGAAAGTTAAATTTCAATATTATTGCCAATAAAACAGGCGCAGACGCGTATCTGCGCAACAATGACTATGACGCCAAGCAATACGGTCTGCGGCTGAGTTATGATATAACGAAAGATGATAATATTTTATTTGGCGTCAACCGTACGGAAACAAAACGGGGGTATATTATTGCCAATGTGCCGGGGGTGAATTACGATCCTAGCTATCCGGCCAGCGATGGCGAGAGCTTGTCGCCGTTTCCCTCTTTTAGTCCCTCCCGTTCCTATGCGCTTAATCCGGGTGCGTATTGGAAAAAGTACAATACCTATTATGATTTTGCCTATAAGCATAAGACGGGCAACGGCTTTTGGCAGGTTGACTACTGGAAGAATGATGAGAAACGCCGGGAGGTCAATTATAATGCCGCAGGTACGGCGGTTGACCTTGATCGTACCATTGTAAGCGACAAATCCGACAACATTGGTTTATCCGGTCAAATGACAGTCAATGGCCATACCATCGGGTATGGGGGCGAATATAAGCGGCTGCGTTACGGTTATGGATATTATGATATTCGCCCGGCAGGAGGAACCGATCAGATTTATCCGTCGCAAAAGATCAATTTGTGGGGAACCTATGTGGATGATAACTGGAAATTAAATGACCGGTGGTCCGCTTATGCAGGCTTGCGGTATGATCATTTGTCAGCAGGCCGGGATGACTCCAGAGGCACGGAGATGCGTGATTATGATACCGGTTCCCTGTCGCCTAAGCTAAGTTTGTCTTTCCGCAATAATGCGAAAACCAATACTTTTATTTCGATAAACCGGTTGTGGCGCTCGCCGTCCATGGCGGAATACTACTGGTGGTCACAAAACTATAGTCAGGCCAAAAAAGCCGGTTCAATCAATCCCGGCTACCGGCAGCAGATTAAACCGGAGAAAGGATATAGCTATGAGACGGGAGTCGAACAAACAGTAAGTGATAAATACAGTACAAAAGTTACCCTGTATTATCAGGATATTGAGGACTATATTAACTTCCAGCATGAATTTCCGTTCTTTTGCTATAACATTGATAAAGCCAGGGTGTGGGGTGCCGAGTGGGAAAACGTCTTTAAACTGGACGATAAAAATAAGCTGATCCTTAATTATACGAACGAGCATACGGCTAAAGAAGGAGCCACCCGTACTGACGCCGGCATGACCGATGCGCTGGACTACCGTCCGCTGCACAAAGCCTCTCTTGCCTATCAATATGACGCCAAGCCCTGGCAAGTACGCTACAGCGTGAATTTTACCGGTCAGCAGAAAGCCTTGTATAAAAATACGGTTCATACCATTGGCAGCTATACCATTCATAATTTGGCTGTAGTGAGAGAGCTTGACAAGACAAGAAGTATCAGTCTGTATGTAGATAACATTTTTGACAAACGGTATGTGGAGCAAATTGGTTATCCGATGCCCGGACGTGCGTACTATGTTAGTCTGACTCAAAAAATATAACGGTGATGTTATAAGCGAGAAGGTGAATCATGAACTCTACGCGAAAATTAATTTATGGTGCTATGTTTATTGCATTAGGGGTGACATTGCCGCTTGCCTTTCACTTTTTCGGCGGTGCGGGGTCGGTGTTTCTGCCGATGCATATCCCGGTGCTGATGGCAGGTATGATGATCGGCGTAAAAGGCGGCCTGGCTGTTGGTCTGCTGACGCCGGTTATTAGCAGTTTTGCTACCGGTATGCCGCCGGTAATGCCATTTCTGCCGATTATTACAGCTGAATTAGGCGTATACGGCGCTGTGGCCGGATATTTGTACCGCCAGTGCAAGCTGCCGCTGCTATGGTCACTAATCGGCGCCATGCTGGCAGGCCGTTTAGCCGCTATGCTGGTAGTGGCCGGTATGGTCACCGTATTGTCCGTTACACTTCAGCCTCTAACCTATATGATTGCTGCCGTTTCTACCGGGTTGCCAGGAATTATTATCCAATTACTATTTGTTCCGCTGCTGGTAAAGAGGCTTGAAACAGCTTCCGGGACATGCAGGCAGGTGAATGTACATGGGGAATGAATGCGAGTTTTTTGATAAAATTGCCAATGAGTGGGATAGTACGAGGACAGTTGATGCCTCAAAAATAACTGAGCTGGTAAAAATGGCCTGGTTAGAACCGGGATTTAACGTACTGGACGCCGGCAGCGGCACCGGTGTGCTCCTGCCGTTCATCAAAAAGGCCATTGGCTCCGCCGGAAAAATTACAGCCGTGGACTTCTCGGCCAATATGCTTGCCAAGGCGGAGGAAAAATACGGCGGGCTTGGCGGTATTACGTTTACTGTTGCCGATATTATGGAGTTTGAACCGGAAACGGATCTCTTTGATGCGGTGCTGTGCTTTAATTTTTTCCCGCATATCAAAGATAAGCTTAAGTTTATGACCCGCATGCGGAGCCATCTGAAAGAGAAAGGCTTTCTGGTAATCATGCATGACATCTCCCGGCAGCATGTGAATGCCGTTCACCGGGACAGTGCGGCTGTCAAAAATGACCGGCTGGCGTCAGCTGAAACTGTGGGTGGCTGGCTAATAACGGCAGGTTATCAGGTCACCAAAACGCTGGACGCCGCTGACCGTTATTTTATCAAAGCGATCAAAAATTAGACGCCAATAAGCAATAGTGTAAGATGAAAGCCGCGAATTTGCGTTTTTTAGCACGAAGCTAACGCTTACTGAATACTAAGTTTACAAAAGTGCATAGTTTATAAACGTAGGTATGAAGCCGACGGTATTTTTGCCGCGACTTCATACTTTTTTCTTTCAAAGAAATTAACTTGAAGGGGATGACGATAAACATGATTAAGGCACGAAAAGAAGTATCCAAGCTCACGATTGAAAGAATGGCTGTATACTATAACACGTTGATGAAAATGAAGGAGGAGGAGGGCGTAGAGATTTGTGCTTCAACTCAATTGGGAGAGAATACAGGAATCGCTTCTTCAGTTATCCGCCGTGATTTGGCTTGCTTTGGCGGTTTTGGCAGAAAAGGGGTTGGCTATGATGTGGATTTTTTACTGTCTTGGATTCAGGAAATTCTTGGCTACAATACAGAGTGGAATGTGCTGCTGGTGGGGATTGATATTCCGGTGACGGGAATTGTCAGCTATTACAGTTTTTTGCCGCCAGGTTTTAAAATTACTGCGGTCATTGATCTGGATAAAAATAACCGCGGCTATACATTTCCCGCATATAACCTTGCCATCCAGCCACTGGAAAACCTGAAAACTGTCATAAAAAAACAGGATATAGCAATCGGCTTTATTAACGTGCCGCCCAAACAAGCGCAAAAAGTGGTTACCATGATGGTTAAAGCCGGCATTAGGGGGATCGCTAATTTTTCGTCTGTTCCGGTGGCGGTACCGGAGCATGTTTTCCTCAGTCAGGTGAATGTGGCTTCCTGCCTGAGTCAGCTGTCTTATAGCCTGAGAACCGGCATTGCCGATGGCTATCTCTAAGGGCAGACAACATAAATTAAGGTCAGTTATGCAGCAACTATTATATTTCTATTGACAGAAAAAAACGGTACGTGTAAAATGTAACGTAGTTAGTAGCTGAAGCTACAATTAGGTGAACACGGCAGCTTGCCGTCGATTTTTTGCAAAATTAAATACGGGGTAACTCAGCCATGAAGGTTATTGTCTTATAACGAGACTGTAATTTCGTGGTTTTTTTATTGCCTTGCGGTTTTAAGGGTTAGCGGTACAATGAAAGACTGCGTTTAACCTATAAGATCAATAAGAGTTATCAAGCCGGTTAGCCATGAAGGTGAACAAATCTCGCAGAAGGTGAGATGTTCATTTGTTATGGCTATTCATATTTTTAGAGGAGGGATGCCGTAAGGCTGCGTACCAATTTATACCTACGGTAATACGCACAAGTCATTATGGGGATAGAATTTATCCTAAAAGCAATGGAGGCAACATAATGAACAAGAAATGTAAACAAAAAAGTACACTCTTAGCACTGATGGTGGGACTGACGCTGTCTTCGCTAAATTTTACTGCCGCGACAGCAGACGAGGACCCGACTTTTGACTTGGATCAGGTAGTCGTTACGGCTACTAAAACGGAGAAAAAGGTCAAGGAAGTACCGGTAGCCGTAGAGATTATTACCAGAGAAGAAATGGACAAGAAAAATATTAAGCGTGTAGACGATGCCCTGAAAAATATTACCGGTGTCTATGTTCAGCAAGGTAAAGGTATTATGGGCGGAGCGAGTACAGATAAAATTGTCATGCGGGGATTTGGCTCGCAAAAACAAGTGCTTGTTATGATTGACGGTCAACCGATTAATGAAGGTTATAATGGCGGGGTTAGTTTAGCGAATATACCTACGGACAATATTGATAGAATTGAGGTAATTAAAGGCCCGGCATCGGCGTTGTATGGTTCTAATGCGATGGGCGGTGTTATCAATATCATCACCCAAGATAAAGCCAAGCAAGAGACGATAATTCGCAGCGGTATCGGCGGCCAGGGAACAAATAGTCAATCTGTTTACACCAGTGGCAGTGCCGGTAATTTTGATTACTTCATTACAGCGCAAAGAACCTCTGCCGATGGATATGTAACCAATCCCGGCAACCCTGCGCAAGGCGACAATGGAATGAAGAGAGAACTGCTTGATGGTAAATTGGTCTATCATGTGGATGATCATAGCAAGATAAGCCTGTCCGGGGGGAGCAACAACTTTAAATATTTCTATAAGGGTATTACTGACCGTGGGGAGTCAAATGAAGATAGCTGGACATTAAGCTATGAAAATAAACTAAATAGCACTAGTTCTCTAAAACTAAGCTATGGCGAAAAAAAAGTAGATTATTGGTATGTGTCTAGCGGCAGTTATACCGCTAATCCTTCTAAAACCACCCAGGGAGAAGTCCAATATGATTTTAAGCTAAGGGACAAAGATTCGCTTACTGTTGGCTATTCATATCGAACAGAGCAGGCAAATTCTTTTGCCAAAGCTGCAAATATTGGAGGAAAAACCGAAACTGACTCCTTCTATTTGCAGGATGAACACAAGGTAAATGATAGTACCATGCTTTATTTGGGTGGACGGTATGACAACTGGCGGTTCTATGACGGGTATACCACTGTAAATAGTAAGGGGACTACTAATCAAATTCCGGAAAGCAAGGAAAACAGCTTTAATCCTAAAGTAGGGGTAGTTCATAAGGTTAATGACAAATTGACACTGCGTTCTTCTATCGGTACGGCATTCCGGGCACCTAATGAGTACGAATTGGCTAAAGACTGGGTAAACGGCAGTACGATTTATAAATGCAATCCCGGTTTGCAACCTGAAAAAAGCACGAACTATGAGTTGGGCTTTGATTATCAGGCAGATAAAACACTGCTGGCTAAGATGAGTATTTTTCACAGTAACGTTACGGACGCCATTGGTCTGAAATCAACGAAATCAGGGGCGACAACCGTAAAGCAATACATTAATTCGGATAAGGTAAGAATCAATGGCTTGGAGTTTGGCTTGACTAAGCAGTTGAGCGATGCTTGGAGTAGTTTTGTTAATTATACATATACTGATGCGAAAATAGTAAAAAGTGCCATAGCGCCTGAAGATATAGGCGAACAACTTGCCGACGTTCCCAAACATATGTTTAATATTGGCGTTAATTATTCGGCAGGCCGTTGGCAAGGCAGTCTAACCGGCAATTATCAAAGTAACTCCAACGAGCCGGGTAAACAAGGACAAAAAGGGTATGGTACCAACGAATCCCATTTTATTGTAGATACGAAGGTATCGTATAAAATGACGAAAGATACTAGTATTTCCCTTAGCGTAGACAATCTGTTTGATAAAAAATACTATGTATATTACTTGGCCGCACCCCGGACAGCTTATCTGGAACTCACTCATAAATTTTAAGGATTATCGTTAAACAGTTACATAAGTTTTGGCAATTAAGAGGTTGTTTTATTTTTGAGAATGTTTTCATTGATTTATAAGATACCAAGGAAGGTGAGGAATTTTGCCGGAAATCAGCAGCAGCATTTGTGCTCAGGACGGTGCAGCAAAACTCAAAGCGATCTATGTCAGGCAGACAGGAAAAAAATATGTCATTTTAGTATTCCTTGTTTTGCTGCTGACAACGCTGGCCTTGTTTTCTATTTCGATTGGCACAGCTTCGATCAGTGTCGGTGATGTAGTGAAGGCTATCAGCAATAAGGTGCTCCCTACGCAATACGAATATGCCAACAATCTGGCTGATACGATTGTTATGAAACTCAGGTTTCCGCGTGTTCTGTTGGCTGTTCTTACCGGGATCAGCCTGGCTGGTGCGGGCGCTGTTATGCAGGGCATTCTCCACAATCCGCTGGTCAGTCCTTATACGTTAGGGATGTCGGGGGCGGCGTCCTTAGGTGCAGCCATTGCCATTGTGCTGGGGAAAGGCGTATTTGGCAGCATTTTTGACAGTATGGGCCCCTATTTTATTGCTTTTAATGCATTTATTTTCGGGTTTGTTACCATCTTTGTCATTATCGGCTTTGCCCGGATGAAGGGCGGTTCACCGGCTACCCTGGTACTGGCCGGGGTTGCTCTAGGCTATATTTTCTCTGCCGGGGTATCGGCTTTGAAGTATTTTTCCAATAATGACGCTTTAAAAGACCTTGTTGTCTGGCTGATGGGCGGTATGTGGGGCGCAACCTGGCAGTCGGTGGGGTTATTAGTGCCTATTGTAACTATCTGTATGCTGATTTTGCTAAGTTTTTCCTGGGACATGAATGCGCTTGCGGCCGGCGAAGCCGTGGCATCCAATCTGGGGGTGGATATCAAACGCCTGCAGTTTATCTGCCTCACGGTGGTGACGCTGGCCGCCTCCGCTACCGTGGCGTTTACCGGTATTATCGGCTTTATCGGCCTGATTGCGCCGCACATATCCCGGATGCTCATCGGCAGTGACAACCGTTTTTTAATTCCCTGCTCCTGTATCATGGGGGCGCTCATTTTGCTTTGTGCCGATACCGTGGGCCGAACGATCATTTCGCCTGTCGAGATTCCGGTCGGGATTGTGACCGGTTTGCTGGGCGGTCCCTATTTTCTCTATATGCTTTTAAAGAAAAAACAATTTAGTTGAAAATCCGCAACATAAGGGTGGGAACCATGAATATTGCCGTGCAGAATGTCTGCTTTTCTTATAACAGTCATCCTCTGTTACAGGACGTGAGCCTGAATGTACAGCAGGGTCAGGTTGTCAGTATCGTTGGGCCTAACGGCGCAGGCAAATCCACACTGTTAAAATGTATGGCCCGCTTATTGAAACCGCAAGCAGGTGCAGTGCATTTAGACGGCAGGGATATTGCCGGGAAAAATTCGCGTGAACTGGCAAAAGCGCTGGGGTATGTGCCGCAAAACACCGGCGATGTTTTCACATTTACCGTTCTGGAAACCGTATTGATGGGCAGAAAACCGCATGTTGTCTGGGAAGTCGGCGATGAGGATTTCCGGGTGGTTACACAGGTTATGCATTTTTTAGGTATAGAAAATTTGGCCGAGCGGCCGCTTGATCAGCTAAGCGGCGGACAAAAGCAAAAAGTGTTTGTCGCCCGGGCATTGGCCCAGCAGCCGGCGATATTTCTGTTTGACGAACCGACAAGCAACCTTGATGTCAGACATCAACTGGAGGTTTTTGCCACCATTAAGCAATTGGCGGCGAACGAAGGGCGGACGGTTATTGTGGTGGTTCATGATCTGAATCTGGCAGCCCGGTTTTCCGATACTATGGTGATGTTGAAACAAGGCTCAGTCTATGCGGCGGGAAAACCGGCTGAAGTAATTACGGAAGACAATATTCGGGACGTGTATCATGTTTCAGTTGCAGTTATGGAAACGAAATACGGCCGGTATGTTGTACCCATTGAGCCGCTATAAACAGCGACAGCATAAAAACCCGCCGTTATTGAGGAAAGGAAGTAAAAAATGGCCAAAAACGTAATTTGGATAGGTCTGGCAATTATTTTGGCAGGGCTGTTTGTAACAGGCTGTGGCCGGACAGAAACGGCAAAACAACAAGCTGTCAGTGGTTCGGCAGCCGGAGCAACCATCAAAGACTCGACAGGCAGAGAGATCAAGATCCCGGCGAAACTGCAGCGGGTAATTGTGTTAAATTCCTCAACCTTTAATGTGATTACAGCCATTGGCGCGGCTGATGCCGTTATCGGCGTAAATGACAGCACGCAGCAAACCGAGCCGGCGGCAGCCAAGCTGGCGGTTTTCGGCACGTTCAGGCAGCCGAATGTGGAAAAAATAATCGAGGCCAGGCCGGATGCGGTGCTTGGAACCAGCAATATCAACCCGGCGCAGGTCAAACAACTGGAAGATGCGGGTATTACGGTACTATTTTTTGAGTTGTATCTGCCATCCATTTTGCAGGAAGAAATTTTTACCTTAGGAAAACTATTTAACAAGGAAGCCGAGGCCCAAAAGTATGCTGACTTCATAATGAGATATCAACAGCTTATTGAAGACCGGGTGAAGGATATTAACCCCCAGGATAAAGCGACTGTGTATTTTGAGGGCTATGGCGATTATTCCACTGTGGCTAAGGGAACAGGCGGTGATGAACTGGTCAACAGGGCCGGCGGCATTAACATTGCCGGTCAGGAAAATGTAAAATACCCCAAAGTCAGCGCCGAGTGGGTATTGCAAAAAAAACCCCGGGTTATTGTGAAAACGGTTTCCAGCAATAGCCGGGCAATGGGAGAAGGCTATACGGACAGGACGGCCGTGAAGGCTGTTTATGACAAGGTGATCTCCCGGCCCGGCTGGAACGAGCTGGCAGCGGTAAAGAATAATAAAGTGATCTTGCTGGCACAGGACATCGGCACGACGCCGGAAGGCAGCATTATTGGTATGCTATATATGGTAAAAACGATGTACCCGGACAGATTTTCGGACATTGATCCTTATGAAATTTATAAACAGATGAAAAAAGAGTTTTATCATGTTGCGGCAAAAGGGATTATTATTTATCCCTGATAGTTGGCAAGCGAGGTTTATGTTAGTTACTATTCTCTATAGGGGGAAATGCTGTGTACAAAATCGGGGCAATTATGTGGACAAGTTATATGGTGCCTTTAGCGGCGGCAGCCAGGGAGATTGCCGGCTTAGAACTTAAGATGTGCAGTATGCGTGACCTGGAAGATAGCGGATACCGGGAAGAATTTTTCCGGTATCTGCAAAAAGAGGCTGACGCGCTGCTGATGTTTCCCTCTACGAACGGTATTTGGGAAGAAATAGCCGGCGATATCCGTAAGATAACAGCACACAGGCCAACAATCGCTTTTGGCTATGATCCGGGTTTGCTGGCCTACAATACCGTTGACGCGGAAATAGCGCTGACCGTACAACGTTACTTGACAATTGGCGGTCAGGAAAATGCGAAGAATGCCCTGCTGTATATCATGAAAGAGGTTTTGGGTGCTGCCGTAGCGATTGCTCCGCCGGAAGAAATCGCCTGGCAGGGTATCTACTATCCGGGCAGCGAGGTCTTATATAAAGATATTGACAATTTTATGAACAATTGTCCGGGCTGGCGGCCGGGCAGGCCCGATGTAGGCATTTTGTTCTACCGTCATTTATGGGTAAATTTTAACACGGAAAGCATTGATGCCCTTGTTAGCGAATTGGATGAGCTGGGGTTGAATGCCATCCCGGTATTCAGTACCGGACGGCATGATATAGAAACAGGCTCGCGGGATAATGCGTATGTGCTGAAAACTTGTTTTTTCAAAGATAATACCCCGGTGATTGACTGTCTTATCGATTTGCAATCGTTTCTGCTGGTTAAACAAGGTAAGAACGAGCGGACAGCCAGACCGGCAGGCGAGGAACTGCTGAAACAACTGGATGTGCCGATTGTCAAGGCGCTGTTTACTTATGGGAAAACCGCGGCAGAGTGGCGGAGTGACCCGCGGGGAATCGGCGGCGCGACAATGGTCATGTCGGTTTCCATGCCGGAGATGAACGGGGTGATTGAGCCTACCGTCATTGGCTGTCTGGACAGGATGGTGAACCCGGAAATTGGCGGGTCGCTGGAATATTACCGGCCGTTGGCCGGGAGGGTGCAATATTTATGCCGGCGGGTAAAAAAATGGATTCAGCTCCGGCGAAAAAAACCGGCCGAACGTAAGGTGGCATTTATTTTACATAACAGTCCCTGCCATGGCGTGGAACTGGCTGTCGGCGGTGCGGCCAATCTGGATTCGCTGGAAAGTGTCGCCCGCATTATGGCGGCCATGCAGGCAGCCGGGTACTGCATTGAAAATCCACCTGCATCAGGCAAAGAACTGATTGAGCGTATCATGGGGGCGAAAGCCATTTCCGATTTCCGCTGGACACCTATTGAGGAGATTGTGCAAAAAGGCGGTGTTATCAAGTATCTGGCAGCAGAGGAGTACCGGCAGTGGTTTGACGCTTTTCCGGCTAAGGTGCAGCAGGCGATGATTGATACCTGGGGAAACCCGCCGGGCGAAGAAAAGGACGGCGTTCCTGCTGCCATGGTCTATGATAACAAGATACTGATTACCGGTGTGGAATACGGCAATGTCGTTGTTTGCTGTCAGCCCAAGCGGGGCTGCGCCGGTCCGCGCTGTGACGGCCAGGTCTGTAAAATCCTGCATGACCCCCAGTGTCCGCCGACGCACCAATATGTTGCCACCTACCGGTATCTGGAGAAAATGTGGGGAGCCGATGCGGTGGTTCATGTCGGGACACATGGCAATCTCGAATTTCTGCCGGGTAAAGCGGTGGGATTGTCGGCGACCTGTTTTCCGGAGGTTGCTTTAGGAACACTGCCGCATTTATATATTTATAATACCGATAATCCGCCGGAAGGCACTATTGCCAAACGCCGCAGCTACGCAACCCTTGTCGGTCATATGCAGACCGTGATGGTGGAAGCCGCTACCTATGGGAATATTGAGGAGCTGGAACATTTGCTGGATCAATATATCCAGGCCAGGCATACCGATCCGGCCCGCAGTCATGAATTGGAACATTTAATTATGGAAAAAGCGGCAGAAGCCAAGCTGACAGAGGATATCGGCCAGCAGCACGGCGAGGACGGTGCGGCGGTTGCGGAAAAGCTTCATGGCTTGATTACCAAGCTGAAAACCCGGATGCACCAGGACGGTCTGCATATTTTCGGCGATATACCGGCAGGCGAACGGCAGGTTAGTTTTATTCAGGCTGTATTGAAGCATGATACCGGGGAAAAGGGAACGCTGACCGGTTTGGTTGTAGAACTCATGGGACTTGACTATGACGCAGTCAAAGACAACCCGCAATCCTGGAGTGAAGAATTTGGCAAGCCTTACAGTGCGGTACTTGATGCTGCCAACGGCATGGAAAAAGATTTTGTCCGGACATTTATTGGATGTGCTGCAGAATTCGACCTGCCAGCACTGGTCAGGCAGGTTATGGGTGAGTTGTTGAAAGCGCCCGGTAAGGTGGACGAGCTGGGCTTTTGGCTGGCTAAGGTCAAGAATATTGCTGACGGTCTTGCTGCTTCCAGAGAGATTGACAGCCTGCTGCATGGTTTTGACGGCGGTTACCTGCCCGCCGGACCTTCCGGACTGATTACCAGAGGAAGAGCCGATATTCTGCCGACCGGACGCAATTTTTACAGTGCCGATCCGGAACGGATTCCGACCAAGGCGGCCTGGAAAGTAGGGCAGAAGCTGGCCGAAGCTTTGATTGCCAAACACAGGAACGATACCGGACGCATTCCGGAAAACTGCGGGATGGTGCTGTTTGCCACCGACTGTATGTGGACTGACGGTGAACAGGTGGCGCAAATACTGGCGCTGCTGGGCGTAGAGCCAACTTGGATTGCCGGCGGCAGGGTAAAAGGTTTCCGGATCATGCCTTTGGCGGAACTGGGACGGCCGAGGATTGATGTTACGCTGCGTATTGGCGGCGTGACCCGCGATTGTTTTCCCGGCATGATTGACTATCTGGACGAGGCCATTCGGGCGGTGGCGGAACTTGACGAGCCCTGTGAAAAAAATTACATCAGAAAACACGCCTTGGAACAGCTAGCCATGGCCGGAGGGAATACCCCGGAAGCCTGGGAACAGGCGACAGCACGTATTTTTGGCAGCAGGCCGCAAACCTATGGGGCGGGCGTCAGCCTGGCTGTGCATGCTTCTGCCTGGAAAACAGAAAAAGACCTGGCAGATATATTCATTGATTGGAGCGGTTATGCCTATGGTAAGAACCGCGGCGGACAAGCGGCGGGTGAACAGTTCAAGCGCCAGTTGACTACCGTTGATTTGACCTATAACAAAGCGGCGACAGATGAGTATGATATTTTCGGCTGTTGCTGTCACTTCTCCTATTATGGCGGGCTGACGGCTGCCGCCCGCAGTGAGAGCGGCAATGCGGTCAAAACCTATTTCGGTGATACTCGCGATCCGGAACGCCCGGGGGTGACAACTTTAGCAGAAGAGATTAACAACATTATCCGGGTTAAAATTCTTAATCCAGACTGGATCGAAAGCATGAAGCGTCATGGGTATAAGGGAGCGGGCGATATGGCCAAACGCATTACCCATGTTTATGGCTGGGAGGCGACAACCGGCGAGGTGGCCGACTGGGTATTTGACGATTTGGCCAAAACCTATGTGCTGAATGACGCGATGCGGGAATGGTTTGAGGAGAATAATCCCTGGGCGATGGAGGAGATCAACCGTCGTTTGCTGGAAGCGGCCGAACGGGGTCTGTGGGAAGCCGGGCAGGCTGTGCTGGAAGAACTTAAGGAAACCTATATGGAAATCGAAGGCTGGATGGAAGAACGTATGGGCGATGTGATTGGAGAATACCAGGGCGGCAGCATTGACATTATGACCGCTGCCGACGTTCCGGCCTGGAAGGCTAAGTTGGTTAAATAGGAACTCGAACGCTGAGGCAATTTAGTGAAATAGAGGCGAGAGTATGGAAAGATCAACCAAACAGCGCCGGGTGCTTTATCCTTTTGCGGCTTTGGCGGGGCAGGAGGAGTTACAATTGGGGCTTTTGCTCCATGCTGTTAATCCCCGCCTTGGCGGGATATTGATACGCGGCGAAAAAGGAACAGCCAAGTCGACGGCTGTCCGGGGACTGGCCGAGATGCTGCCTGACATCCAGGCCGTCGCCGGTTGCCCCTATCATTGTGATCCGGAGGATAAGAGCAAAGCCTGCGCTGATTGCCGCAGCGATGAGGGAGAGTGGCAAACCTTCGCCATGCCGGTGCCGGTCATCGACATTCCGGTATCGGCGACCGAAGACCGGGTAGTGGGCAGTCTGGATTTTGAGCAGGCCATCAAAGCCGGCCGGCGTGCTTTCCTGCCAGGTTTGCTGGGAGAAGCCAACCGGGGGATTATCTATATTGATGAAATTAACCTCCTGGACGACCATATTGTGGATGTACTCCTGGACGCGGCCGGCAGCGGCCTTAATGTGGTTGAGCGGGAGGGTATCAGCATCACGCATCCGACCGAATTCATTTTGGTGGGCACGATGAATCCCGAGGAGGGTGACTTGCGGCCGCAGCTTTTGGACCGGTTTGCCCTTTGTGTGGAAGTGGCCGGCCTTACCGACCGGGAGGCGCGGGTTGAAATTATTAAACGCCGTGAAGCCTTTGAGTCCGATCCGGCCGCTTTCCGGCAGGAGTGGCAGCCAGAGCAGGACAAGTTGCGCGCGAAAGTAGTTGCCGCCCGAAAGCTGTTACCGGCAGTGGCGGTTCCGGATAAACGGTATGAAATGATCAGCCGGCTTTGCACCGAGGCGTACGCTGCCGGCCACCGGGCCGACATCATGCTGGTGCGGGCCGCTGCAGCTTTGGCCGCCTGGCGGGGGCATCAGGCGATAACCGGGGAGGATGTGCTGGATATTGCGCCGCTGGTACTGGCGCATCGCCGCCGCGAGCCACCGGAGGACGCAGAAACACCGCAGCAGCAACAGCAGGAACAGCCTGAGCCGCCGGAAGACCAAAGTGACGAGCTGGAGCAGCAGGATAATCCGCCGCCCCCGCCGCCTGGCAATCAGCAGCAAGAGGAGCAGCAGCAGGACAACAAGGATGACAAAGAAGATAATGATAATAATCAGGAAGCCAGTTCTTCTGCCGAAGTTGTGTTTGCCATTGGTAAACCTTTTGCCATCAAACGAATTACCATGGATAAAGACCGCCAGGCCAGACGCGGTTCCGGCAGGCGTTCACGCACCAAAACGGATTCCAGTGTGGGCCGCTATGTTAAGAGTACCTGCCACCGGGAGCGTGATGACCTGGCGATTGATGCCACGATCAGGGCCGCCGCACCCTTCCAGCGCAGCCGCAAGTCAAACGGTATGGCAGTGGTCATTGAGACGAGTGATATCCGAGAAAAAGTCAGGGAGAAACGTATCGGCAATTTTATGTTGTTTGTCGTTGATGCCAGCGGTTCCATGGGAGCCAAGCAGCGTATGATTGAGACCAAGGGTGCGATCTTGTCTTTATTGCAGGATGCCTATCAAAAGCGTGACCGGGTGGGCATGGTCGCTTTTAAAGGCGATCATGCGGAAGTATTGCTGCCGCCAACCAACAGTGTTGAAATGGCGCAAAAATGCCTGGTTGAGCTGCCGGTGGGCGGCAAGACGCCGCTGGCAGCCGGACTTGTTAAAGCGCAAAAAGTAATCAGACAGCATTTGCAGCGGAGCCCGCATATGCGGCCGATTGTTGTGATTTTGTCTGACGGCAAAGCCAATGTCGCCATGGCGGACGGTAAGCCGCTGGCCGAAGCCCACCGGGTCGCCGAGAATATGCGCGAAGAATTCGACATTAAATATATTGTGGTTGATACCGAGCAGAAAGGGCTGCTGTCATTTGGTAAGGCACAGGAACTGGCAGTCCGGCTGGGCGCGGAATACTGCACTATTGACCAGTTGAAAGTGGACGGTTTGGTCGATATTGTGCGCGGCGCGCTTGCTTAATGAAAGAATTGTCAGGGAAAAGAGGAGAAATACGATGCATAATCACAAACTAAGGAATTATCCATTTTCCGCCATTGTCGGCCAGGACAGCATGAAAAAAGGCTTGATGCTGAATGTTATCAATCCGCGGTTATCCGGTATACTTATTCGCGGCGAAAAGGGAACGGCAAAATCGACGGCGGTGCGTGCTCTGGCCGAACTGCTGCCGGAGATTGAGGTAGTGGCCGACTGCCCGTATCATTGTGATCCTGATCAGCCGCTCATGCATTGCCCGCAGTGTCATGAACGTTATGAAAAAGGCGAAGTGCTGCCGCGCGCCAAACGCCCCATGACAGTAGTTAACCTGCCGGTATCGGCGACCGAAGACCGCGTTGTCGGCACGCTGGATATTGAATATGCCATCAAACATGGTGAGAAGAAATTTGAACCAGGGGTACTGGCGGAGGCTAACCGCGGGATTCTCTATGTGGATGAGGTTAATCTCTTAGACGACCATATTGTGGACGTACTCTTAGATGCGGCGGCCATGGGGGTCAATACGGTGGAACGGGAAGGCGTGTCGTTCTCCCATCCGGCGCAGTTCATTCTTGTCGGCACGATGAACCCGGAAGAGGGTGAACTGAGACCGCAGCTTTTAGATCGCTTCGGTTTGTGTGTTACTATTGAAGGAATTGCCGACCCGGGCAAACGCGTTGCTGTCATGAAACGCCGGACGGCTTTTGAAGAAGACCAGGAAGCCTTTGCCTTACAGTGGGAGGAAGAACAAAACAAACTCCGGGACAAGATGGCAGCCGCCCAGAAGCTCTTAACATCTGTCAGCTATGATGACGAGGTGCTGTTCCAGATTGCCGATATTGCCATTCAAATGGGCGTTGACGGTCATCGCGCCGATCTGGTCATGCTTAAGGCGGCCAAAGCCCTGGCGGCGCTGAATGGGCGGAATAAGGTGGAAGCCTCGGATGTTGCTGAAGTTGTCGAACTGGCGCTGATGCACCGCATGCGGAAAAAACCGTTCCAAGAAATTGGTTCAGACCAAAAGAAACTTAAGGAAATTATGGGACATCAGCATGCTCACAATCATGAGCATTCCCATACCCATGTGCATAGATGATGGGGGCTGGAAAGATGATCGTGATCGACGGGCTTGTTAAGAAATTCGGGAATCGTACGGTAGTCGATCCATCGGCGGCAGAAAGCATTCGTGAAGGACTTGAAGAAACGCTAACATTACACAGGCTTGGTATACCTGGGCTTTGAGAATATCTCTATCATCTACAAACTCTATAGAATCCGCCCTGTCAACTGTAAGAAAAACAACAGGAAGAGTAAAGCACTGGCAGAGTGGTATACAGGTACTAAGATGGCTTTCATGTGGATTCTTGGGGTGCGGAAAAGAAGTTCAGAAAGATTAACGGCTATAAATTGATACCAGTTTTGATAAATGCAATTCAAGGGAAAGAGAGTTCTACTTATGAATTAGTAAAAGATAAAATAAATGTTCCAAACCTATTGTTTCACACCACGAAACATAAAGCACTTTGCTTATCATACACAATACTCCAAAAGAAAAAACCATAGGACTTGCAGAATTTGATATGCCACCCTTTGCAATGTGGTATCAGTATTTTTTAGATAATCCAACGGTAAGAATGCGAATAGGCGAAGAAATACACGGAAGGATAAAACGATTGGTTTTAGAAAAACAAAAACTAATATCAGAAATTGATAGCTTTAAGTCATTTATTCATTGTGATTTCCGACCTGCAAATATGCTTGTTGATGAACATAGAAAAGTGTTTTTTGTTGATTGGGAAGCTGCATGTACAGGACATTCTTTTATGAGGAGGGCTAATATTTATAAATAAGTGAAATATTTCATTTAAACAATGAAAGACCAGCTATTAAAAGTCAATAGGGAATCAAGCTTCTAGGTCTCACTGGGGTATCGAAAATAACAAAGAGTAAGGCTAGTTAGCCTTACTCCTCTGTTGTATCAGGAAAGATATCTTCCAGTTTTATTTCCAACGCAGGGAAGCTAATAGGGATTATGGTATTATCGCGGGCAAAATACTCTGGCTCTCGATACTTAAATAGTTCCTCATTCAGATGGAAGCGGGTGATTATTTGGTTCGATGGGTCAACGATCCAATATTCCAGAACTCCGTTTTGTTCATAAAGCCGGCGTTTTTTAATAACATCATGGCTGGCAGTAGATCGGGACAACACTTCTATGATTAAATCGGGAGCGCCTTTGCAGCCTTGCGCGGTAATTTTGGACTTATCACAGATTACCGTAATGTCAGGCTCGACGGCATGGGGATTAGTTTCGTCTTTGGCAGTCTTATCGAAGGTTACTCCAAAGGGAGCGATAAAGGCCTCACAAGGCTTACCTTTAAGAAAAGTGGCAAACTCGACAAACAAGTTGCCAATAATCCTTTGATGCGTGGTGGAAGGAGGGGCCATAGCATAAGCAACGCCGTCAATAATTTCCCAGCGTTCATTCTCGGGCCAATTTAGGTAGTCGGCATATGTATATACTCGATCGTTCTTAATGGCGTTATTACTCATGCTGATCATCTCCCCTACAACATTGTTTGTATGTATTATATCAAATTATTGATGAACTACAAATAAGCAATGCTAATTTTGGGAATTTAGTTAATGAAATGTCAAATAAAAAAATAGGCCAACTTGGCCTATTTTTTTATTTGCTGTATAGCTAGAATTTTTGACTTAGCTCAATAAACACTGTTCGTCCGGCAGCTAAGGCGAAAAAGACTAAAATTGATTAAATAATCTGACGAAATGGAACCGCTTTGCCAAAGTAAGAAAGGTATGAAGCTTTAGAAAGGATTTATTATCCTTGTAGCTTCATGCCTTTTTATTTGAGTGAATTTTAAGCTTGACAGGAGAGTTATTATTTATGATAACGGTAACGCATGGTAGATAGTTATTTCTGGTATTTGGAATTTTCAAAATGCGCTGTGTTGGCGCAATATGATATAATATAATTTAGTTTGGCACTAATGCACGAAAAGGAAGGCATATCATGAACTGGTTTTTTTGGAAAAGGAATAACTGCAAGGAAGCGGATACCAGAATAGAGCAATTGGACGAAAATCTGCAGCAAATTAAAGATATGATACTTGCTGTAGGCAATACAGTTAATGATTGCTTGCTACAGCAGGAAGAGAGCGGTAAACAACTGACAAGATTGACTCGCCTGCAGTATAAAAGCGGGCAGGAAACACAGAGCAAGCTGGAACAGGTAGCGCAAGGCTTGCTGGCGGCGCAGCAGTGGCAGGACAAGTGTGGCGAGCTTGAGGCGCAAGCCAGCGTATGGAACCGGCAGCGGCAGTATGCGCTGGATGTATTGATAACCCAGTTAGATGACCTTGACAGTGCTTGCGCCGGGTTTAAAGGGGCTGAAAGTAATGATTGGCAGCCGTTGTTTGCAGGGTGGGCTCACAGAATAGTAACAGCGCTTGCGGAAATGGGGATTTATGAAATCGAGGTCATTGGGAAGGTATTTGACCCGCAAATAGCTGAAGGGCTGGGAACCGTGCTCCGGCCGCCGGCAGTTGAGGCTGCTATTCCTTATGAAGTGGCAGAAGTTGTAAAACGCGGTTTTATCAATAGCGAGGGACAGTTATTGCGTAAAGCGCAAGTAATTACCTATCTGGAGGGAATAGGATCAAATGATTAACAAAACACGTCCGGTAGTAGGCATTGACTTAGGAACAACAAATTCGGCAGTAGCATACATTGCTAAGGGCAAGCCGGCGATCATTCCGTCGCCGCAAGGACAGCGGATTATTCCCTCAGTAGTTATGCTTGATCTGCAGGGCAAAATTCTGGTAGGCGATGCGGCAAGGGCTGCGCAAGTAGCTATGCCGGACCGGGTTGTAGCGGCAGTTAAACGAAAAATGGGCTCGAATGAGCCAGTCGTTATGGCCGGGCAGGCTTTTTCTCCTCAAGAAATTTCGGCCATGATTTTAAAGGAACTCAAAAGCTTTGTGGATAGCGCTTTGGGGGAAGGGGAAAAAGAAGCTGTTATTACCGTGCCGGCTTATTTTACTGATGAGCAGCGCCGGGCGACCAAGCAAGCGGGGGAATTGGCCGGGTTTGTGGTAGAACGGATTGTTAACGAACCGACAGCTGCCGCCTTGGCGTTTGGATTAGAACGGCTCGAGGAAGACAAGCATATTCTGGTATATGATTTAGGCGGCGGCACCTTTGACGTTTCGGTTGTCGAAATGATGAGCGGTATTTTGGAGGTAAAAGCATCAGCCGGCAATAATCACCTTGGTGGCGAGGATTTTGATTGGCTGTTAGTGAATTGGCTGGCAGGCAAGATTAAAAAAAGCCATGGAATAGATCCGCTAAACGATATGCGGGCTAAGAGCTTGCTTAAGGAACAGGCCGAAAAGATTAAGATCGAATTATCTTCTGCTGAAAAAACAGCCATCCATTTGCCCTTGGTAGTGATGAAAAATAATCGGCCGGTAGGTTTATCCACAGAAATTACCAGGCAAGATTTTGTCGGCCTTATTGAGAACCTGCTTACCGAGACTGTGGAGTGTGTACGGCGAGCCATGGCTGACGCCAAGGTGGAAGTGTCTGAGATCCAGGAGATTTTGCTGGTGGGCGGCTCGACCCGCATACCACGGGTGCGTGAGCTGCTGACAGCGTTTTTTGGCAAAGAACCGCGGTGTGACGTTAATCCTGATGAGGCAGTGGCGTTAGGGGCAGCGGTGCAGGCTGGCTTAAAATCAGGCGAGTTGTCGGACAGTGGTCTGATTATTACCGATGTAGCACCATTTTCATTAGGGACAAGTATCTTGGATGAACACAGAGGGATGACCCGCGACGGTGTATTCAGCGTAATTATTCCCCGGAATACTACTATACCGGTAACCCGTACTGAACGGTTCTATACAGCCACGCCGGGGCAAACTTCCGTCCAGGTTGATATTTATCAGGGTGAGCATGAACTGGTAAAATATAATCACAGTTTGGGAGAGTTTTTGCTGGAAGGTATACCGGCTAATTACAGGAAAGTGGAGCCTATTGATATTACATACCGGTATAATCTCAATGGTATTTTAGAGGTTACTGCCAAATGCGTCAGCAATGGCCGGGAAGAGTCGCTGACCGTCCAGGACGCATTAGCAAGAGATTCTGAACAGCAATTTGCGGCAAGTGTGGACAAGCTGCAGGCCCTGTATGAAAATGCGCCAAAAGAGGAACCCGATATGGACAGTGAATATTATTTACCGGATTTTGCCGATGATGAGGACGGGGATGGGGCGGCAACGGCTTCCTTGGAAGAGCTCCGCGAAGAATTAGGCATGCTGCAGAACCGGCTAGCGGCAATCAAGCAAGAAAGCAACGAACTTACGCGGAAAAAGCTAGGTAAGCTTGAACACCGTTTGGACGAGGCCAAGTTGTTGGAAGATACGGCAGATATCCAAAAAATTATCGACGAGGCGACAGATGTGTTGATTGATTTGGAGATGGAGGCTGAGGAATAAATGCCGGAGCAGGAAACGCTTTTCGCTGAGTTGCTTCACCAAGAGAGTAGTCCGGTTCCCGGACAGGCGGCTGCCGGGAAAAAAGGCGGCAAATCAGGACTAAAGCGGCGCAAGAAGGCCAAGCGCGAGGTAGAAGACTATTATGCTCTGTTAGAGATAAATCAAGATGCTGCAGCTGCTGAGATCAAGCGGGGGTATTTGCAAAAAATCAGACAATACCCGCCGGAGAACTATCCGGTAGAGTTTGAACAGATACGCAAAGCCTACGAAACCTTACGGGATGCTGAACTGCGCAAAGAGTATGATATTGTGCGGCAGTACGGTGAATCTATTCAAGATTTAATGGAAGAAGCGGTTGGCGGCAAGGGGATAACAGCCCAGTCGGTCAAACTTTTAGAGCGGGCTGTTAAGATTGATCCATCGCATGTCAGGGCCCGTCTGGCGCTTGCCTATGCCTATATTTCCCGTGGCAATGATATTGCTTTTCAGGGACATTTTTATGAACTTATGAGGCAAGCGGAGCCGGATAAGCGGCTTGAAATAAAGGCGACTAAAATTATGCAGCTGCTACGAGTAGGACGTACAACAGCGGCATTTGATGAATTGCAAAAAGTCACAGCAGCGCAGCCGGATGCGATTAAGAAAATTTGGCCTGTGTATATAAATGTTTATGGCGCAGCTTGCCGGGAGGATGAACTGCTGGCAGAGCTTGAAGCGGCCGTAAAAGCTATTGAAATACCGGAACCGGCTGACGCCGAGCTGTATTCAGCTTGGATTCAAGCTGTCAATGCTTTTGACGAGGGCGGGAGAAAAGCCGACAGAGTTCTGAGCACCGCGAAAAAATGGTTGAAGAATTTTACGAATACGGCAGACCTGGTGCACATTTCGAAAATTTTTCTTAAAAAATATGAAAAATGCCGGGAAGAAACCGACTATTATGGCGCAAAAATATTCATTGATTTAGCCGGTATGGCCGACCGGAAAAATCCGGATTTGCGGCAATATGCGCAGGAAATCCAAACAATCGTGCAGATACTGCGGGAAGTTGATCGTATTTTTGAAGATGAAAGACTGTTTCCCGGCATTATTATTGAGGTCTTGCGCTGGGTAGGTGATGAATTCCATGTTTTGGAGGACGAACTGGAAGAAATGTCCTACTGGCTGCCGCCAGAATTTCATGAAGAGATGTTAGACATGGATGAAGCTTATGCTGCCGGTATTTTGCTTTTGAAGAAGCGTTATCCTGTGATATACCGGCATTATCAACAGCGCTGGGAGGCTTTGTTTAAGGAAAAAACGGCTGGTTTAAACAGGGAAGAACGGCGCAGCTTAAGGTTGTAGGGTGTCGGTGAGTGTAAATGCCAAATAAAAAATAGGCCAAGTCGGCCTATTTTTTATTTGCTACGATTATAATTAAAACTTTTGAGTTAGTTCAACAAACACTGTTCGTCCGGCGGCTAAGGTTTCCCGGTAATACTGGCGGTCAAATAGATTGCTTACTTCCAGAGAAATGGCAGTATCGGGTGTAAAGCGATAAGAAAACTTAGTATCAACAACAAAGAATGGTTCGTAAGCACCGTAGCCGTTAGCCGGTTCGGTATTATTGTCCGATTCATAGGTACGGGATAGATAACGGCCCTCCAGGTTGGCAGTTAATTTTTCATGCTGATAGGTAAAACCAATATTAAAAGCATCTTTAGGTACGGTTGGAACTTGTTTGCCGACAAGCGTTGTGTCGGAATTGGCGGTGATTTTTGAATTGTTGTGGGTGTAATTGATATAACCGGAGGTTTCTGGACTAAACTTGTGGTTTAATTCCAACTCGATGCCTTTGATTTCCGCTTTACCGGCGTTTTTCCACTGTAACTCTTGTTTATCGGCAGTGAGCATGCGAATAAATGACTGGTAAATCATATCAGTGACATTGTTTTGAAAAACAGAAACCTTTGCTGTCGTATTAGGGGAGACCTTGTGCGTTACGCCAAGCTCGTACGAATTGGCTTTCTCCGGTTTTAAATCAGGGTTCGGTAGTAAAAGCGTCCGGGTAACATCCCAGCGGCGGGATAGATTAAAGATAGACGGACTGGAAAAAGATTTTCCGGCGGAAGCATACCAGGTGGTGCTGGCATCTGCTTTAAAAAGAAGAGATGCTTTTGGCGAAAAGTTATTCTCCGATTTTTTTTGCATGCTGCCAGCGAGATTATAACCATTGGTAAATTTCCAGTTATCATAGCGTCCGCCAACGAGCATGGTAGTTTGCGGAGTGAATTCCATCTCATCTTGAAAGTAAATAGAGTTTGTGGTGGTTTTCCCGCCGGATCGCTCGAGTAATTTATTGATACTACTAATGTCACGCGGATTGGTTAATAAATAGGTTTTGCCGTCGCATTTATCTACCTTTGAACTGACACCGACGGTTAGTGTATTATTAGGGTTGATTTTCCAGTTGAGGTTGACTTCACCTTCACGGGTTTTAACCGGATTGGTATTATAATTTTTACCGGTAATTGTCCAGTAATCGCTGAAGTTCAGTTCACTGAAACGAAAATTTAGCATTTTATCCGGGGCAAGCTTCGCCTGATAGCCTACCTTTAGGGTTTCATTAGTGCGATTGCCTCTGTCGGTTTTAATGGAGTATTGGTAAGTACCTTCAGAACGCCCTTTGCTGATGATAAGTTTATCGGTAGCGTTAATATGATAAATGATTTTACCACTGTATTGTTTATTGTCCGAACCAAATTTACCTTCGTCAGGGTTTGCCGGATTAAGAATATAGCCGTCGGTATCATTTTTACTATAGTTAAGATAATATTCCAATTTGCCTTCAACACCGTTATGGCTGAAGGTTTGGGAGTGGGTGCCGTTGGTGCCTGTGCCCGCAGTTACGGTAGTTTCGGGCTTAGCCGCTTCTTTAGTAATAATATTGACTACGCCGCCCATGGCGCTTGAGCCGTACAAGGCAGAGAAGGGGCCACGGATGATTTCTACCCGTTCAATACTATCAATAGGGATACCGGACCACTGCGGGCCGCCAGTATAGCCATTATTAAGCGGCATGCCATCTTGCAGGAAAAGAACACGGTTTTGGCTAAGACCACGTATGGATATTTTAGTGCCCTTCATACCGCTTTGCTCTTTGATATACAAGCCGGGAACATTGCGTAGGGCATCGCTGAGGGTTCTTACATTGGATTTCTTCATGTCTTCTGCGGTAATGACCGTAACGGCGGCCGGAACATCCTTAATACTTTTCTCAGTTTTAGTGGCAGTTACAACGACTGTGTCTAAGTCAAATTGTTTGGTTTCTTCTGCGGTTGCGGCCACTGCTGAATTGCTCAGCAGCAGGCTTGTCAGTGCTGTCATTAGGGTTAATTTGTGCGGTTTTCTTATCATAATAGGTTAGCTCCTCTCGTCATTGGACAATTTTTTGCAGGGAGTACCATGTTTCTTCATTAAGAACGCCGTACATGGGGCTTATCTTCCAACCAGTCAGCGTCGCATTGTGCGGTTGGATGAAGTTATCCCAATAAAGCGGGATGGCGGGGAGGTTTTCCGCATAATATTGCTGCAGGGCAGCACTGTATTTTTTGTATTCTTCAGGAGCAAGGGTGCTATTCAGCTTGTCTGCAAGGTCTTTAAACTTGGTGTCGCCTACCATTGCCCAGCCGATATTGCGGGCATCGATATAGCCTGTGCCCATGCCGCCCCACATCATCATGCCCCAGGGAGTGGTGCGGGAGAGCAGGCTGGTATGGGATTTGTCCTTATCGCTAATGGTCCGGTAGAGCGTGGCATCCACTGTTTTGAGGGTAAGCTTAACCCCGATGTTGGCAAAATATTTTTGCAGAAGTTCAGCCAGTCGGATATTTTCCGGGATATCGTTGCGCAGGAGCAGTTCAAAGGTGAGCGGCCGGCCGTCTTTTTCCCGGATAGCGCTGCCTGTTAGGCGGTAGCCGGCCTGTTCCAGCACAAGCCGGGCTTTTTCCGGATTAAATTCCAGCGGGCGGGTTTCGACAAAGCCTTGTGTGCCTCGCGGCACAAGGCCGGCAGTTGGTACAGTACCATTGTTAACCGCAAATAAACGGACAAGTTCGTCATAGTCAATGGCGTAGGAAAGTGCGGTGCGGACCTGCGGGTCGTTGACCAGGGGCTTAGTAACATTGAAGATCAAGGCTTTGCCGACACCCAGATTGGGAATATTTATGATTTTTAGCTTGGGGTTCCTAGCCAGACTGGCGGCATAAATGGGGTCGGTTCCCGTCGAATAGGTATAGGGCAGGTCGACTTCGCCATTTTGCAATGCCATATAGAGCGCATCGGGATTTTTAAACAGCCGGACTTTGATTTCCGGTATGGGCGGTGTGCCGCGAAAGTAAGTATTATTAGCTTTAAAGGTAACAATGCCGGCATTGGGATCAAATTTCTCAAATTTATACGCTCCGCAGCCGATGGCCGCTTGGGGGTCATTATAGGCAGCCGGATTATCCACCATCGCAAAAATATGCTGCGGCAGGACTCTCAGTACTAGCAAATTGACCAGAAAACGGGGATTAGGCTGAGAAAGGGTGATGACAACAGTTTGATCATCAGGGGCTGCTATTGATTTGACCAAGGAAAAATGCCGCTTATACTCGACGCTGTGTTTGATGCTGTATTCGATGGTGAATTTTACATCAGCGGCTGTCACTTTAGTGCCATCATGCCAGGTTACGCCGTCCTGCAGGCGGAAGGTCCAGGTTTGACCGTCGGGAGTATTCCAGGACTTAGCTAAATCACCGGTAAAATTACTGTTTTCATTCAGTTTGACAAGTCCTTTATGAGTAAAGATGGAACGCAGTATACCGAAGTTATAGTCATCAATATTGATGTTTTCTATTTTCATAGTGCTGCCGATGGTTAAAGACTGTATTGCCGCAGAACTGTCGGCAACGGCTTGCTTGTGATTGCCGCAACCGGTAATGAGGCAAGTGAAAAGCAGGATTAATAAGAGTCCGAGAGCAGGTAAACGCCGCATTCTATTCCTCCATTTATGTTTTGTATAGTTTGCCAATACACCATCCGCCTGCAGCATTCTTCATCACGTAGATAACATGGCCTGGCGCAGGGAAAACAGGCCGCCTGACCGGGGTAGAATTTCTGAGGGAAGACCGGCTATGACAATTTTGCCGTTTGCCATGCTGACCATGTGATCGGCGCAGCTTTTGATAATGTCGGGGTCATGGGAGATTAAGATAAGGCTGAGACCGGTTTGCTGCTGAACGGTTTTGAGTAGAGCAAGGATTTGCGCTTGGACGGAATTATCCAGCATAGCCGTAGGTTCATCGGCAATAATAACTTCCGGCTCAAGACCTAACGCTCTGGCGATAACAATACGCTGCGCCTGCCCGCCGGAGATTTGCCAGGGGTATTTTGCCAGCACATCAGGCGATAGTTGGGTAATATGTAAAAGCTTGTCCAATTTGTCTAAGCCCTGGCGGCGAGAGTGGATTAGCTTATGGACATAGAGCGGTTCAAGCAGTGCGCTGCCGATTGTTTGCCGGGGATCAAGCGCCAGGCCGGGGTGTTGAAATATCATTTGCAATTTGCGGCAGAAAAGTTTTCGTTGGGACGCTGTCAAGCGGGTAAGCGAGCTTCCCTGATAAACAACCTGGCCGGCCGTTGGCGGGAGAAGTCCGGCTATCAGCCGGGCTAGCGTTGACTTGCCGCTGCCGCTTGCTCCCATGATGCCTAAGGTTTTTCCCGGCGCTACCTGGAAAGAGACATCGCGTACGGCATACGTTATGTTCTTGGTTAATAAACCGTGGATAAAATATTTGGTTAGATGGATTACTTCAAGCATGCCAGCACCTCACAACAGAATATGATCCGCACTGTTGCAGGGAGGGATGTTCGGTCAGGCAAAGCTGTTGCTGAGAAGCACTTAAATTGGTATACAGAGCGCACCGCTCTGCAAAACGGCAGCCGGCAGGCAGTTCGGTCATCATAGGCGGCAGACCGGGAATGGGAATAAGGCCCTGCGACGGGTGGGCGGCTAATAATTGGCGGGTATAGGGGTGTCGCGGCTTAGACAGGATGGTTTCAGCCTGGCCTGTTTCTACAATCTCACCGGCGTACATGACGATAACAGCCTGGCAAGTGGCAGCAACCTCAATATCGTGGGTAATGATGAGCAGGGCGCTACTCTCCAATATCCGGTGCATGAGCAAGACATTTTGATTACGGGTGTCAAGGTCAAGTCCTTTCGTGGGTTCATCGGCAATAACCAGCCGAGGTGTGCCGGCCGTAGCGATCGCCAACAATACCCGCTGCGCCATTCCCCCGGACAATTGATGCGGATAGGCATGATAGACTGTCTCCGGCCGGGCAAACCCGGCCGCATGAAAAAGTTCAAGGGTGGCGTGATAAAGATCATTTTTATGTAACCTGGGTTTGACTTTTTGCAGAGCTTCCCTTACCTGGAACCCTGCCGTGAATACCGGATTAAGACTTCCCGCCGGATTTTGCGGGATAAGGGATAATTCTTTGCCGCGAATGCTTTTTAGCAGCCGCCCGGATAGCGGTTGGTCCTCCCAGGTAATCTTTCCCTGCGCGTGGGCATTAGCGGGCAGAATACCGACGATAGCCGCCGCCAGTACCGACTTGCCGCAGCCTGTTTCGCCAATGACAGCTGCTTTTGTTTTTTCGGCCAAAGCAAGATGGACTTCATTGACAGCCTGCAAGCGGGAGGGGCCGACAGTAAAAGTGACGCGTAACCGGTCAATGTTAAGCAGCATCGGCAGTATCATCCGGTGATGTCTGTATTTTATTTTCCCTGGACATTTGCTCCAACGAAAAACCAAGCAGCGTGAAACCCAGTGTGGCGGCAGCAATGCACAGGCCGGGCGGCAGATACCAGTGCCACAGGTCGTTGACGAAGCCGCCGCGATGAAAAGCGTAGTAGAGGATTGTCCCCCAGCTTATTGTCAAAGGGTCGCCAAGTCCGAGAAAGCTAAGTGCCGATTCATTCAGCATAGCGTACGCTACGGAAAGAATAAATTTGGCGGCAATGACTTCCGCTACGTTGGGAAAAATATGTTTGAGGATAATTTGATATTCCGGAATGCCAAGCCCCTGCAGGGCTTCCACAAAAGGAAGATTTCGAAGCTGCAGTACACGGGCTTTAACTACTCTGGCTGTAGAACACCAACTGAGCAGGCCAATAATGGCAACAATATTGCCAAGGTTTGGTCCAAGATAAGCGGCTAAGGTTATCATGAGCGGCAGCATCGGAATCAGCAGGATAATATCAATGAAGCCGTTGAGAAGATGGGCTGTATAACCCCGGCAGTAACCTGCCAAGATACCGATGGTCGCACCCAAGCCGGCGGAAGCGACCGCGGCGGTGATACCGACAAGCAGAGAAACACGGCTGGCAAGCAGGAGTTGCGTGAAAATATCATGACCGACATCATCGCAACCTAATAGATGCTCAGCTGAAGGCACCGCAAACGGCGTAAACCGCTCAGAGGAGGAGTAAGGGACCAAGAGTGGCGCCAATAGTGCGAGCAGTAGCAGCGCCAGCAGCAGCAATAAACCGCAGTACGCCGTAGCCGGCAGGCGGTAGAGGGACATAAAAAAGCCTCCGTGATGTTAGTGTGAGGGTGAAATGCGGGGGTCGGCTATGCCGTAAGCCAAGTCGGCAAGCAGGTTCGCCAAGACCACAAATAGTGTAAGAATAAGAAAACAGCCCTGTAATAGCGGATAATCGCGATAAATGGCGGCTTCGTAAATGAGCGTACCCATACCGTTGATGGAAAAGACAATCTCAATTACTAAAGCCCCGGATACAATAAAGCCGATGTTTAAGGCAATCTGACTTAGCAGTGGCAAGCAGGCGTTGCGCAGCAAATGGACAGCCAGGATGCGGCAGGTGGATAATCCTTTGGCGGTGGCGTACGTGATATAGTCTTCATGCCGCTCTTTGGCGGCACTGTTACGCATGAGCAGCAGTTTGGACGATGTGGCCGCTATGGTCAGAGCCAGTATCGGCAGTGCTAAGTGCCACAAAGTATCCAGAAGATAGGCAAAGCTTGAATGATTGTTGCCTGAACCCAGGCCACCCAGCGGAAAGAGCCGCAGTTCAAAAGCGAATAGCTTTAACAGCAGCATGCCGATGAGAAATTGCGGGAACGAATAAAACAGCAGTGATCCGCAGGTTAGCGTGCTGTCAAGCTTGGAGCCGCTTTTCCAGCCGGCAATTGTTCCCAGAAGTATTGCCAATAACGAGGAAAAGACAACAACCGGGACCAGTAAGGCCAGCGTCCAGCCCAAGTGTTGTTTGATTGCCTGGGCAACAGGCTGGCGGCAATGGTAGGAATAACCAAGATCCCCTTGGCTTAAGGCCTGCCAATAAGACAGATATTGCTGCCAGAGCTGTTTGTCCAGACCGTATTTGCTCCGTAATTCCGCAAAATCAGCGCCTGTTACTACCGCCGCATCCTGTCCCAGCAGTGTGATTGCCGGATCACCAGGCATGAGCCTGGGCAGGGCAAAATTAAGGGTTATAATAAGAAAAAACGTAATAAGCAACCGAAAAGATCGTTGAAAATATAGCGTATTAACCATTACCCCCTGCACAAAAAAATAAAAGGTATGAAGCCATGGACATAGACACAGGCTTCATACCTTGTTGTTAGAATCTTCATGATTCTTATAATCATATTAATGATACACTTATTTGTAAAAGTATGTCAATACTAAGAAGTTGATATTTGTACTAATATTTCACAAAGGGGTCACTTTTCTTTCTTATACAAATTTTATATGTACAGTTTTTTTAAGATAAAAAATAAGAAGCAACTGGCTCAAGGAAAGTTATACTTAAACCAGATTTGCTTCTTAATGTAGTTCTATCAATACTATGCAAATATAACTATCAAAATTCCAGATAAAATTCCTAATGTAATACTAACCTTAAGCCGTAGACTTCTGTTATAAATTATAGGATCATCTGGCTTTGCATAAGTATGCATCATATAGTCCCACAAATAATATATAAACACAAAACCTACTAACCCCATGGAAATAAATTTAAATGCAATTAATCCTAAAGACATTATTCATTTCCCCTTGATTTTTATGTGCAAATATCGACAATGCTGTTAGCAGATTGACGAATAACCCCTAATTTTTTTTGATATACCACATTAGGCTTTATAACAGAAAACTGTTTTTCATCAATTTGGCGTAAATCTACAAATAATGTTGCTTTCCATAGACCGTATAGTTTTTTCGCTCAATAACTGCCATTTTTATATAGGTAGCCAACCGGTGGCAACTACAACTTTTGTCGAATATAGCTGCGTTCATTATTTGCTTAATTCTAATATTTGTTTCTAAATGTGTCCATACAATGCGTATATTTATAGGTTGCTTATATTTGAATTCATCTAATATGGCAATAGCCACAAGTAATTCATCTGACGCTAAAAAGCGGTTGGTTATATTAACGGGATTAGCATTTGTTGTGCTTCCTTTACATAGTATCAGCATATTATCTACAGCGTTTTACCAAAATTATCCAGCTACATAACCTTCGTCTACAAAATCTACATTATCCATTTCTGTAACACCAATTGAATCCGGTCCTTCTATACCGGAAAAGACATTTTCAACTCCAGTAGCTATCCCATTTACAGCCAGTGCTCCAGCACCAAAAACACCTGCGCCTGCAGCTGCCGCAGCCATACTAAAATGGCCAGTCACTTCGCCATGAGCATTTAAAGCTACGTCTGCAGCAACCGCACCTGCCCCTCCAACTGCAGCGCCTGCAGCCATTGCTCCACTAACCGATACAATTTCAGCCATCTTTTTTCCCCCTCAAATTTATTAACTTTCCCAGTACCACCTGTTTTTTCAAAATACTAACCTTGTTGTTAACCTGACATTTTGACACCTACTTTCTATTTAAGAGTATAAAAAAACCACAAAAGACATCCGCCATTCTTGGCGAAATTCCTTCATGGTATTTTTCAAGATATAGAATTGTCCTTTATTGTCATTTTTCAAAATTAGTATTCACTACTAATTAATTACAAGTTTAGCATATTTAGTTAAAATATGTCAATAATTTTATCGGCTAGAATTTGGCATTTCACAAATGTATTGTTTTTATTCCCTTATATTTGATTGAATGATAAATATCTTAATAGACTTAAAAAAGAGGAAAAATTAAAAATAATATCTTGTATAAAAGAGAAAAATAGGTTACATTATAAATAAATACTTACTACCTTGGTAGTAATAAACAGAGGCGTTTACAATAAAAAAACAAAATTATTTTTCTGAACATGAAGTAATTAATTGCTTTAGTGAACTAGGACTGTCAAAATATGAGGGAAAAATTTACTTAGCGTTACTTCGTCATAATCTTAGTTATGGCAGTGAGATTCAGAAACTTTCCGGTGTTCCCGGCCCGAAAGTATATGAAACATTAAATGCTCTTATAGATAAGGGATTGATCTACCCTTCCGGTGAAAATCCGGTTCGTTATCAGCCTTTGCCGCTTGAAAATTTTATAAATTGTAATATTAAAAAATATAAGAGAATTAATAACTATTTACTTATGCATAAGGATGCTATAAGCCAAAATAAATATCCCAATTGGCTGTGGCAGATTCAAGGCGATGATAACCTTGTGGACAAGGCCAGGGAGTTAATTGATAAAGCGGAAAAAACTATTTTGCTAAGTTTTTGGTATGAAGATGGCGTCAATATCCAAAAGCAATTGGAGGCTGCAATTAAACGTGAAGTAAAAGTAATAAGCAATCAGATGAGTGAGAGAATATTACCACTTGGGCAGGTATTTGGTCATGAATCCTGGACAGTTGTTGAAAAAATACATGTTTCTGAGTTTATTATGGTAGTTGATGATTTATATGGGATGTTTGCTTTTAAAAATCAGGACCAAAAAGTCGAAGGTTATTATTCTTTTAATCAAGGTGTGATTAGGATACTGGATACTTATATCCGGCATGATATATACATTAATAGGCTGCTTGCTGATTTTAGGGAACCAATAATAAAAAAATATGGAAAAGACTTGGAAAAATTACTGAATTTATTCGGTGACTAACTAACCTTCAGATGAGGTTAAGATTCAACTGAAGTTAAATTTATTCTATAACGATTTGAAAATCGTTAAGTCCGTATTTGTTGTTGAAACGACAAAAAAGGTCACTTTCTTTGTCTATTGTAGAAACAATAGGCTAAAAGAAGGTGACCTTTTTTATTAGAATTAGGCAGGAAAGGAGGTGAAAAAAACGATGAGTAGTAACGTCAGGTGCCTGGCACCGCATAAACGGGAACAGGTGCTTCCCTTGCCGGTTGTATTACTATCTACTATGAGTAAAGACGGAATTCTAAATTTAGCTCCCTGGTCTAACATTACACCCATTCTGCGTCCGCTGGATGAAATTATTCTGGCTTCCTGGATTAAGCGGGATACCCTCAATAATATCAGAGATACCGGTGAGTTTGTCGTCAATATTCCGCCGGTCAGTATGACTGAGCAGGTTATGGTTTGTTCAAAAGATTATCCGCCGGAGGTGAATGAGTTTGCCGAAGCCCATTTGCAGCCACGTTTGTCGCAAAAAGTTCAGGTTCCCGGTGTAGAAGGTTGTCTTGCTTGGCTGGAATGCACGTTGACAGAGGAAATAAAAAGGGAAAAATACTATTTAGTGATTGGCAAAGTTGTGAATTTGGCAGTTGATCAGCAGTATTTTAATGAAGCCGGTGAAATGGATTACGAGAAGGCCCAGCCATTGTCCGGTATCCTGGGAGAAAAAGGTATGTGGTTTACTAGGCCTGTTTTTGGCGGAAGGTATGCAGAATATGCGGAAATGTTTACCGGTAAAAGTGTAGCGGCAAAATAGGAGTTAAAGGAATAAAGCCTACCGGATGAAGCAGACGTGCCTTCATCCGGTAGGCTTTATAAAAAAGAAGCAAAAAAGTGGTGATATGGAATGCCTGCAAAAAAAAAGATTTTAACCTGTACAATAGTATTGGGGTTCGGAATTTGCGGAGCTTTTTCTCCCGTGCGGGCGGAAGAGGTTGCTAACTTTGACATGGAACAAATTATTGTTACTGCCGATGCCGAGAAATCGGCGGAGCAAAGCGAGAGCAGTATAGTCAGTACAAAAATTGTTAAACCGGGTAAAGCGACTAATGTTTCCGATTTACTGACTGACTTGGTGGGTGTGGACATCGTGCGGCGGGCCATAGTCGGCGACAATCAAGATACAGTAAAACTCAGGGGCTTTGACGGTTCGCGGTTTATGGTTTTAATTGATGGCAGGCCGGTTAATTCTGCCGGAGTCGTAGGCGGCTGTTATGTGGATTGGGGGACATTTCCCCTGGACAATGTGGATAAAATAGAAGTAATTCGGGGTCCGAAGTCTGCCGTCTACGGTAATACGCTGGGGGGAGTTATCAATATCATTACGAAACAGGGCGGCACAAAACCATATACCAGTCTGCAAACCATGTGGGGCAGCAAAAACCTGGAGAGATATCAATTTGAGCACAGTGGCAAACAAGGTAATTTAAGCTACGTGATAACTGCCGGCAAAGATAAAAGGGATGCTTATTTGCGTAATAACTATTTTGACAGCGAAAACTATTCCCTGAAGACCACATATTCTTTTCCAACTAAAGAAGAATTGACGGTCGGCATTCAATCGACAAGGACAAAACGCGGATATATTATGAGTAATCGTCAGTCACAAGACCCGGACAATCCTTTATATTACGAACCCATAGACCCGGACTACCCTGTAGCGGACGGTGAAAGCATTCCGCTCGGCGGACCGCCGGTTTGCAGCCCTAATTCCCGTGCCTACGCAGACAAAACCAAAACATATTACGATATCTCTTATCGTAAGCCTACCCGTGACGGTTTTTGGAAATTGCAATGGTTTAAGAACAAGGAAGACCGGAAAGATTATAATTATTCCGCCGCAGATGCCGGTAAACTGATTTTTGACCGGAAGACAGGAACTGACCGGTCTCAGGGGTGGGCTTTACAGCAGGTAAAAAACATTGGAAGCCACAAGCTAACGTATGGCTGGGAACACCGGGATATTGGCTACGGCGACATCATCAATAATTATATCGATCCGGCCTTGATGGCCTATGCTTATCCGAATGAGCTTTCTTCGGAAAAGATGGATGTTGAAGGAGCGTACTTGCAGGATGAATATCAGGCGAATCCCAAGTTAACCTACTTATTTGGCTTACGCTACGATAAGTATGAGGGCCGTTCAGACAGAGATCCTAACGTTAAAATGAGACCCATTGACGGCAGCGCATTTAGTCCGAAGTTTGAAGTCAGTTATCAGTTTGACCCCCAAACCGTTGGCTATTTGTCCGTAAACCGAGGGTACCGGGTGCCGACTTTGCCTGAATTTTATTGGTGGTCGGAGGGATATATGAAAAACTATCCTGATATCAAATTAAAAGCGGAAGACGCCAGATTTTACGAGATCGGCCTTAAGAAAAAAATCAGTGACAAGACCAATTACCGGATTTCCGGCTATTATAGCGAAATCGGTGATTATATTTTCAACAATTTCAAAAGTGCCGGCAGTACCAATCAATATATGATATACAACATAGACAAAGCCAAAATTTGGGGATTTGAAGCGGACGGAGAGCATAAACTGCGGGATAACTTAACTGTTTTTGCTAATTATACCTATCAAAAGACTAAAAAACAGGGCGACCGCTATGATACTTTTCAGTTAAGCGATGAATTGGATTATCATCCTCGCAATAAAGTAAATGTCGGTTTTCGCTATACAACGGCAAATAATACACAAATTGCAATGAGTGCCCGCTATGTAGGGGAACAAAAGACTATTTACCGTTACACGAAAAACGGCGGTGTAGCCAACAAATTGGTATCATTGCCGGATTATACAACAGTTAACGTTAGTGCCAGCCGGATGATAAATAAAAATACGGAGGTTAGCTTGTTTATTGATAATATTTTTAATAAAGGATACAGTGAAACTTTCGGCTATCCGATGGAAGGAAGAACATATGGTGTTTCCTGCAAATATCAATTTTAATTATCCCTGATTAAAGGTATGAAGCCGATCAAGGACGTGAATAGTCCCTGATTGGCGGTAAAAATACGGTTCGGTTAGCCGTGAATCGAAAAATTAATAACGATACTAATATTTATGCATCCTGGGGCCAGTTCTTCAGAGCACCAATTGTTGAAGAACTGTATAGCCTTGGCTTGCCAATGGGTAATCCGGATTTACGCCCGGAAAAGGGGGACACGGTTACTTTGGGTATGAATACGAAGCTGAGTACTGGTACGAATTTGCAGGCCAGTGTTTTTAGCAACCGCCTTGATGATGCAATAGTATGGCAGCCCGCCACTTCTATTTTGGCCTGGAACAGCGGATGCAAGGCTAAGCACCGCCGGCTGTTTGTCGCTATGATCCGACAGGTTGGCATAAACACTTTTTGGATTTTGTATTTTGAGACAAGGTTGTCAATAGCTATTTCTGAGTAAAAACCCATATTTTTATAATTTTTTACAAAAATTATAAAAATATGGAAAAATACTCAAAACAATATTGACAATATATAAAATATATGGTAAATTTATGAAAGACAAGGGGGATTGTGAAAATATTCCCAAAAATATGATACGAAGATCATAGGTTCTTACTTTTTAACTAATTTAATAATCAATGATTAGTGGTCTGAAGGTCATTAGTTTTTTTGCTGTTGCTGAAGTGACAGCAGGAAACTAATGGCTTTTTATTTGAGAAATATGGCAGAAAGGAGGGATGTGGCAAATACGGAATAAAAGCCCTTGGTGACAGGAATTCACGCTATAAAGTTGATCAAGTGGATTGGTGGCCTGAAGGTCATTAGTTTTTGCTGTTGCTGAAGTGACAGCAGAAAACTAATGACTTTTATTTATTTAAAATCGCGGTGCTCCTAAGACGCCGGCACCAACAAGTAGTAAAGGACCATGGCAGGTGGTAAAGCGCGGCAATATTCCGCGTCGAAGGAAAGCGGGCAAGCCTGCTATAAGTAATTTGGACGAATAAATAGTAGGGAAAATTTTATATTTGATGTTGCTATACTGGAGGTGAAAACAAGTGAGTAATCAGGGCGAAATTTGGAGTGATGATTGAAAGGAGAGTTCTGTATGGAACTGTTGGCATTTTGGGTATTAGGCATAGCGATTGGAGCATTCGGTACGCTAGCTGGAATAGGCGGTGGTTTTTTTCTAGTACCTTTTTTTACTTTAGTTTTACACTGGTCTCCCCAACATGCGGTCGGGACTTCACTTTTTGTCGTCTTTTTAAATGCAGTTTCGGGTTCATTTGCCTATATTAAACAGAAAAAGGTTTACTATGATGCAGCAGTTCGATTTAGCCTTGCCGCCTTGCCCGGATCAATTATCGGCAGTTATATGGTCCAATACTTTTCAGGTAACAGCTTTCACATAACCTTCGGAATTGTACTTTTGCTTCTTGCCCTTTTCATGGTTTTTCGCTCATCTGTTAAAGGAGTAGAAGAAAACTTTCAAAAGGAATCTTTTTCCTACAACCGTCCCTTAGGTATTGGTATAAGTGTTATAGTGGGGTTTTTATCCAGCATATTAGGAATAGGCGGCGGCCTTATCCATGTTCCCGCTATGGTATACCTGCTTTTATTTCCTGCACATATCGCTACGGCCACCTCACACTTTGTCCTTGCCATTTCCACCCTCTTCGGAGCTGCTTCTCATTTGCTACTTGGCCACGTACTGTTACTACCAACAATAACCATAGGAACCGGAGCGGTTATCGGCGCACAAGCAGGCGCCAAATTATCCCTAAAAGTAAAATCCCGCAGAATAATCCTCCTGTTGTCTTTTGTTCTGTTTTCCGTAGGATTAAGACTGGTATGGGGCGGGTTTTAAGAGAAGGGATAAATAAAAAGTCCAAGGCAAAAATCCTTGAACAATAAATACTTTCGGGTTTCCGAGAGCGTACTACTGAAGAGGGGAGGGTTAATCAATGAATTGGCGAATCGAATTTCGGCGTTAAACTTACGTTTTTTTGTCCTTTGCATCCTTACTTCTCCGGCCACGAGATTTCTCTCGGTCGGCCGCCACTAAGATGCTATATCTTTAATCAGGACAAACCTTACGCCACCGTCATAAATTGGCAATGGCAGTAAGTTCCAGCTATTCAACACAGTTGCTGAGTGTATTTGTAGGTGGCAACAACTTCGGCTTGATCTAACAGAACGATTGTTGGTTTCAGTAGCGAGTTCCGAGAGGATAGACAAGCCCATCCCCATTGAGCTTTCAGAGTGGGAAGCCAACCTTGCCTGTGTTCAAACTGCGGTTTGCATAAGGTCAATGCAATCATCTGTATCGCGGAGATGATAGTCAAACGTACCAGGTAGTGCGATTGTGGTCTTTTTGCAAATGTAACTCCTGTAATAAAAACAAAAGGAGAGAAAATTAAAATGAATATGGAAAATTTGGCTAATATTAATGAATTCGGTGAAGTGTATGGACGGTTTTGTAAAACAATAGAGGACTTTGACTTGCTAAATGACATTAAAGAGATAGTATTTCTTTTTTCGGGCGGAAAAGACGCCACTTTTGGTTTCTATTTCATGAATAAATACATCAGAGAAAATATGCCAAATATAAAATTACATGCATTAATGGTTACGTACCCAACTCATGTATATTATAAAAAAGACAAAAAAAAGTACGATTCTTTTCAACGGGTTATAAATTTTTGGAATAATATAGGGGTGTCATTTGAAATATTTGATTCGGACAAAGAGGACCTTAATAAAGAATCTACTGATGGTTGCAAAACCTGTAAGTCAATCAGAAAAAAGATTATTGATAATTATTTAAGCAATATTACCGACAAAAAAAATACGGCTATTGTTACAGGCTATACTCTTTATGACGTTTTAGCCTATCTACAAGAATATAGTTTAGTAACTAATTTTAGTCTTAAGATGGATGGCTATGATAAAAGGACTACTGGAAGAGTTATGAATTGTTTGCATAAAATGAATATAAAAGAAAATTTACCAAACGGATTTCGAATTATTCGTCCGTTATTAGTGTTTAAAGAAGATGAAATTAGAAATTATTTGCATAATTTCAATATTCCTTATGTTGACACTCCGTGCGTTGTAGCGCCAACTAAACATAAGCGAGCATATTTTCAATCATTAAACGTTGTGTCTCACATCAATAACTCAAACTATTCCGGGGTGCTCACCTTTTTGAAAAAGAACCACATTGAATTTCCCAATTCATTTGAAGACATCGAATATGACAATTTTTTCACGGATTGTTAAATGGCGATGCAATTGTTCCTGCAAGCTCCCATTATAAAATATTGAAAGAGGTGTTTTTAATGCAAAATGATAGAAAGCTTATAATAAATGCAGCGTTAACCGGATTAGTTCCTCAAAAGGCAGATACACCATATGTACCTATTACGATTGATGAAATAGTAAAAGATGGAATATTATGTTATAAAGCCGGAGCAAGTATGTTGCATATTCATGCTAGACATGAAAACGGTAAGCCAGCCTATGAAAAAGAAATATATAAAGAAATTTTATCTGGAATTCGAGAAGCCTGTCCAAATGTAGTTATTGCAGTTACTACTTCTTATAGAGTGCACAAAGATTTTGATTGCAGAACCGAGGTTCTTTCCCTTGAAGGTTCTGCAAAACCTGATATGGCTAGTTTAACATTAGGTTCTTTAAACTTCAGAAATTCTGTTTCAATTACTGAACCTGCTGAGATTCAGAGATTAATTTCTATTATGAAAGAAAGGGATATAAAGCCTGAAATTGAGTTGTTTGATTCTGGAATGGTTAACTATTTAAGTTATCTTATAAGAAAAAAAATATTAGAATTTCCAATATACGCAAATTTTATATTGGGGAATATTGCAACAGCTCAAGCTTCAGTTTCCGATGTAGCTTACCTTGTTAATATGTTACCAGAAGGAGTGATATGGGGGGGTGCAGGAATAGGCGTTAATCAACTTATGGCTAATGCAAGTGCTATTATAATGGGCGGACACGTCAGAGTTGGACTTGAAGATAATTTATATTATGACATGGCAAAAACAGAGCTTGCTACTAACGAACAATTGGTTAAAAGAGTTGTAGAGATAGCCAAGTTGTTTCAAAGAGAAATAGCTGACCCTTTATATGTCAGGAATTTGTTAGGCCTTAATTCAAACATATCCTAAGATGCTGTGGAATAACGAATTAAAAATTTAAACTAATTTCCTTTATTTGGTTATTTAGTGCGGAATATTATACACAGGGATCCGTAGGCTAAGCACACAATGCCTTACCGGTAGCGGCAGGTTTTTGTGTGCTTGCCTCCGAACCGTACGTGCACTTCTCGACACATACGGTTTCTCTGCTTTTAAATCTTCCAAATTCGGTCTGTTCCAACAGGAATAGCGCACTCACTTCCGCGTGATTTGTAGTTGCCTGTAGCTCAACAATGTAGTTTTACAACAAAATAAGCTCAAAGACAACTGGTTTGTGCCGTTTTGAGTTTTGAGTCAAGCGAAAGGACTGGTTTAAGGATGAAAATGCAGGATAGAGAAATAAAGTCAGAATGCCATTGGGATAATGGTACATATATTATAAAAATTTTGCAAACGGATGCTGTTAATTTGTCTGGAAACGATGAGAATCCATTTGAAATACGAAAATATGGAATAACTGCAATATTTGACGATGAACTTGTATTAAAGGATATCACCGTCGACTATCTGCAAGGAAGCAAAAAAGAATTATGTGCTCCTGTAAAGGAAACGATAAAGCAACTTATTGGGGCGCAAGTAGGTAAGGGTTTTGGGAAAAAAGTCAAGGAATTGTCGGGCGATAAATTCTGTATGCATTTTGAAGTATTGCTACCGCAAATAGCATCATTAGCATTTCGAGCAAAATTTTTTCGAATGGCTCATACTGATGGAAGAGATTCGTTTTCAAAAGCTTATGGGAAAGTTTTTAATGGGAAATGTCTAGGACATAGCATAAAGGAAATCGTTACATAATGGCATCTTTTATTCACATGACAACTTGGGCTTAAGAGGGATGTATGTTTTGTCATACAAGGAAGGGAGAGTAGTCATGTATATTGGTCAAAGCAAAATATTAGAAAACAAAATTATTATTTATTTTAAATGCCAGACTTGTGATAGTCCTGAACAATTGATATCTAGTGAATTATTTGCCCGAGTTCTAAAAATGGCTGTTCAAGAACTGGCAGAAAAAAACTCGATGTTGTTGGATATATTTGAAAATAGAAACAATATTAACGATGAGGATATTCAGAAGTTAATAGATACGCTTTTATATGCTTACAGGATGCCAGTCAATCTTATTACACAAGTAGTCAAAGGATTGGAACAATTTCTCAAAAATCCGGTCCTATTAAGTGATTTTATCCAATATTTGCACGATTATTGGCGTAAATTTGAAAGAATTATTATTATTTGTCGTTCTTCAGAAGAGGACAAGCTGGAGGAACGACCGTACATGACTTTTCAGGAAACCGTTGAGAAGCTTAAATATTTGATAAGCAAAATTTACTGCAACTTACAAATTAATATTGCTCATCAAAGCGTTCATCAAGTAGCAACTGGCGGGGAATTAGCAGCCATTGTCACAGAGAAAACCTTTCCCTTTAAAGGGGCTGCATATAATAAGCTCAACGAGATTCCGGTTATTCGTCAAATTTGCATATATCCGCCCATTATTTTAAATTCACCAACGACTAAACGGACAGGAAATTTTGAGCAGATTGCCCAAAATCCTATAGAAATTGTTGATATTGACCCTGAAGAATGGCTGTGTTATCCCGCCAAAGTGGGAAACCTGGTTATAAATATATATTTTCACCAACGTTTTTTCACACTCGGTCTTTCGTTATGTAATCTTTTTGAACTAGCAAAGGACCATGATTTAAATAAATGTCCGGATGCCATTTACTTATTTGGTATTCCCGGTGCTGCAATAGACGGTTTAGCAAAGCTGCCGATTGTTTTCTACGACGATGAGGAAAATAATATGATTGTCGGAGCAGTTCCCAATTATGATGAATTTGGGTACTTTGGCTATTTAAAAAAGATGGTCTTAACATTGCATAATATTTGTATTATGAAAATCGGCGACATGCCTTTCCATGGGGCGATGGCCAGAATCGTATTAAAAGGCAATAAGGCCGCCAATGTACTGCTTATGGGCGACGGTGGAGCAGGTAAGTCAGAAATGCTGGCTGCTTTTCAAGTGCTAGCTGGCGAATACATTCAAGACATTAATATAATTGCAGATGATATGGGGTCTTTATCGATTAATGAACACGGCGAAGTCATTGCCTATGGAACTGAAATTGGTGGTTTTGTAAGGCTTGATGCTTTGAATCCAGACTATGTCTTTAGTCAGATTGACAAGGCCATCATTATGAATGTCAATAAAAAGAATGCAAGAATTGTTTTGCCGCTTACCAATTTAGATTATGTAACTAAAGGGTATAAAGTGGATTGTATATTGTATTGCAACAACTATGAAGAAGTTACTGAAAAACAGCCTGTTATTGAACGCTTTGCTTCCCTTGCTGAGGCCATCAATACGTTTCGTCAAGGTGCTGTTATGAGTGTCGGTGTTTCCAGTTCAACAGGATTAGTGCATAGTTATTTCGCGAATGTCTTTGGTCCTGCTCAATATCGCCAACTTCATGAACCAATTGCTGAAAAATTTTTCAATAGATTCTTTGCCAATAAGCTTTTTGTGGGACACATGAGGACACGATTAAGTATAAAGGGCTGGGAAAGAAAAGGTCCGGAAGAAGCGGCGAAAGAGTTGTTTAAAATAATACAAAACAGTGATTGGTAATTTGGGATACGAGCATGATTTTTTTGCATGAAGCGGCGGGTGCTTCAAGATGGGTGATGTTCGGTTTCTCAGCTGGGAGAAGGTGGTTTGAAAGAACGCCGTACAGATATAAAGGAGATGGTGAAACATGTTCAGAAGAATGACCGGCATGATTATAGTTCTGGTTGCAGCCATAATCGTTCTCGCCGGTTGTGGGCATAGTGGCGTCCCAACGCAGGCTACGACGGCAATGAGCAAGGTGACCGATATAGTCGGACGGGAAGTGAATGTCCCTGTTGCAGCCAACAGAATTGTGGCTGTCGGTCCTGGAGTTCTGAGGCTGGTCTGTTATGATCAGGCAGCGGATAAAGTGGTGGGTGTGGAAAGCGTTGAGAAACAATGGCCTGAGGCTATCAGGCCGTATATCCTGGCTTACCCGCAATTAAAGGACCGGCCGGTCATCGGCCAGGGCGGGCCCGAATACGTACCGAACACGGAAAAGCTGGTCGAGGTGAAGCCTGACGTTATCTTTGTCAGCAGTGTCTTGGTGAATGGTTCTCAGGCGGACGAATTACAGTCCAAAACCGGTATCCCGGTGGTGGTTCTGAGCTACTCGCATGGTCGGGTGGGCTACTTTGACGATGACCTGTACCGGTCCCTTCAGTTGATTGGCCAAATTATTGGCAACGAACAGCGGGCCAACAATGTAGTTGCATTTTTGAAAAACTGCCAGCAGGATTTGGATATGCGGACAAAGAATATTCCCGCCGATCAAAAGCCGACAGTTTATGCGGGCGCCCTGAGTATGAAGGGTACTTACGGCATTGAAAGCACGCAGGCTCAATATCCGCCTTTTGTGGCGATCAACGCCAAAAATTTAGCCGATGAGACTGGCACGACGGGAAGTGTAATGATCGACAAAGAAAAACTGCTGATTTGGAACCCCGAAATCATTATTATCGATGAACTCGGGTTAAGCCTGGTGAGGGACGATTACAAGAACAATCCGCAGTTTTACCAGTCCCTGAGAGCCTTTAAAAACGGTCGGATCTATGTCCAAATCCCTTACAATTTCTACGCCACCAACATAGGTGCAGCTTTAGTCGACGCTTATTATGCCGGAAAAGTGATCTATCCCGTCCAATTCAGCGATGTTGATCCTCCTCAAAAGGCGAATGAAATTTACCAGTTTCTTTTAGGCAAGCCGTTGTATCAGCAAATAGCAAACGGTGACGGTGGTTTCAGAAAATTGAACCTTGAGGAATCGTCGCCAAACTAGCAATTAGAATGGAGGTCGTAAAGATTTGAGTCAGGCGACCACGGAAAATATTCCGGAAAGTTATTTAAAATACACGCGCCGAAAGCTTCTTGTTATCGGGCTGCTCCTTTTGATGACCTTGGCGCTGGGGGTATATGCCGTCAACGCCGGGTCGGCGAACATTACGCCGGCTCAGGTTTTGATGACCTTGTTGGGCCGGGCCGCAGAAAGCACCGATGTAATTATCTGGAACATCAGGCTGCCCCGGTCGCTGGCGGCGGTGGTGGCCGGGATGGGCCTTGCCATGGCCGGCTGCGTGATGCAAACCGTTTTGCGTAATCCCCTGGCCTCGCCGTTCACCCTGGGCATTTCCCAGGGCGCGGCCTGCGGTGCCGCTGTGGCAATTACGCTTGGCGCCGGCAGCACCGGTGCCGTCATAGCCATCAATAACCCTTACCTGGTTACCTTTGCCGCTTTTCTGGGGGCGATGACGGCCACTTTGGTGATCCTTTTCCTGGCCCGTATCAAAGGGGTCACTCCCGAAGGCATGGTCCTGAGCGGCGTGGCCATGGGCTCGCTCTTTTCGGCCGTGCTCGTCGTATTGCAGTATGTAGCCAGCGATGTGCAACTGGCCGCCATTGTTTCCTGGACCTTCGGCGACGTTGGCCGGGCTTCGTGGTCCAATCTGAAAATCATGGCCGCGCTGACAGTCATTGCGTTTGTTTATTTCCTGGCCAACCGGTGGAATTATAATGCTTTGACCAGTGGCGATGAAACAGCCAAAGGACTGGGCGTTGACGTGGACAAGATCAGGCTGACCGGCATGTTTTTGGCCTCCCTGGTCACAGCCGTGGCCGTTTCCTTTCTGGGTATCATCGCTTTTATCGGCCTGGTCGGTCCGCATATAATGAGACGAATAGTGGGCGGCGACCACCGCTTTTTGATCCCGGCCGCCGGCCTGGCAGGGGGAGTGCTGCTGCTGGCCTCGGATATCGTGGCCCGGACCCTCGTCGCTCCCGTAGTGCTGCCGGTGGGCGCGATTTCTTCCTTTATGGGGGCGCCTTTGTTTCTTTACCTTCTTGCCAGGGGGTACGGAAGAAGATGATTTTAGTAGTAGATGGGGTGGAATTTAGCTATAACGGCCGGCCGGTTTTAAAAACGGTCAGTTTTACGGTTGCTCGGGGCGAGGTTGTTTCTATTCTGGGCAACAACGGCGCCGGTAAGTCCACTCTGCTCAAATGTATGAACAGAATATTGAATCCCCACAAAGGCGCGGTTCTAATTGAAAGCGACGCCCTTAGCCGGCTTAGTCGACTGGAGATCGCCAGGAGAGTGGGCTACGTGGCGCAAAAGTATGAAAGCAGTCGCTTTACGGTTATGGACGCCGTATTGCTGGGGCGCAAGCCCCACATAAAATGGGAGGCCAAACTCAGGGATATGGAAATTGTCCAGCGTGCCCTGAAAAATCTTGGCTTGACGGAGTATGCTATGCGCTATTTGGACGAATTGAGCGGCGGGGAACTACAAAAGGTAGTTATTGCCCGAGCGTTGGCCCAGGAACCAAGAGTACTTTTGCTTGATGAACCTACCAGTAACCTGGATTTAAAAAATCAACTGGAAGTCCTAAGCACTGTCAGAAAGACAGCACATGAGCAAAATATTGCCGTACTTGTTGTGCTGCACGACCTTAACCTGGCTTTGCGTTTTTCGGATAAATTCCTGCTTTTGCAAGATGGAACCACCTTTGCCTGCGGTGGAGTGGAAGTTATGAGCCCGGAAAATATCGCTAGTGTATACGGAGTTCCGGTGGCAGTAGAAAAATTAGGTGGAGTTCCGGTGGTCATACCTTTTCCTGGTTAAACGGCGCACGTTGGTTCCGGCGTGTGTGATTGTGATAAGGGTGTCAGTTTCTATATCTCTATTATCGGGAAAGGGTGAGACTCACTTAGGGTTGTTGCAATGAATTAAAGGGGGAGAGAAAATATGAGGAAAGCAATGATTCTGACATTAATTCTAGCATGTTTGCTGAGTATTGGCGGCGTAGCCTTGGCGGCAAATTTTACGGATGTGCCTGCCAAACACTGGGCATATGATGCTGTGGGTCAACTGTATAAAGCCGGCTTGATTGACGGTTACGGCGACGGTACTTTTCGCGGGGACAAGCCGTTAACACGTTATGAGTTTGCGTTCGTTACGGCCAGGGCCTTGGAAAACTATCATAAAGCCAATGTTGAGCAAAGAGCGTTGTTGGATAAACTGTCGGTTGAATTTGCCACAGAGCTGAACAACATCGGCGTCCGGTTGACCAAACTGGAGAAAAACCAACCGAACATCAAGTTTACCGGGAGTTTGCGGGTACGATATAATATAACCGACTATACGGCTCCGTCTACAAAAACCAGTGATGTTTACGGTCAATATAATTTACGTCTTGAAGCGGCGGCCAAAGTGGACGATAATACGACCTTCAACGCCCGGTTTATGTCCAAAGTACCGGACAAAAAAAATCTTAATTTTAATATCTGGCAAAAATTTGGCGAAGCCGGTCAAAGTACGGAAACCGGTACCAGCACGTATGGCAATGCTGCTATTGACCGCGCCTATTTTCAAACTAAAATTGGCACAGTCAATGCGGCTGTCGGCCGCCAGCCGTTAAAAGTCGACGATCTGAATTTCCTGTTTGCGGGTGAGATATTCAACTATGACGGTGTTAAGGCCAATTTCAAGATTGACAATCTAAAAGTTGCGCTTACATATGGCCGGTTTATCAAAGGAGCAAACTATCTCGATGCCAGGAAAAATGACATTACTCAATTCAACAATCTTTTTGGCGATCTTGATGTGAGAGGTGCGGATGTCCGTTCCAACCTGGGCAAGTTAAAGTGGGCTCTCAGCTATTATAATTTTAAAAATCCCGAACGTAATCTGGATGCTTTGAAGTGGAGCATTGCCAACCTTGAGTATGATTTTGACAACAGGTTCAGCCTGACAGGCCAGCTTTCTCATAATGCAGGTGTTAACTTCGGTACTGCCGGCGGCGGACGGAACATGTATGTACTGAAAGCAAAATACGGCAATCAGACCTTGGGTAAGAAAGGCGACAACAATATTGTTGTCCAGTATGTAAACGCCCAAGCTAATTCGGTCTTTAACCGTTTGACCAACCTTCCTGCTAATAGCGGTATGCTTTTGCCGGATGTAGTTGACTACAAGGAGTATATTTATCAGTACAATTACGCTTTTAGCAAAAACTTTACCTCTACGCTGGAATATGCCAAAGTCCAGGCTGCTAGCAACAAAGATAACAACGATAAGAACCAGTTCAGGTTTATTACCAGCGTGTTCTTTTAAGGGATAGGTGAAGGTATGGACCAGTTGTGTGTAATTGGTACGTAAGGGTGAATCATAGCCCAATAAAAAAGTATAAGCCGCTAATCCTTTGTTTTATAAGGGGGTTAGCGGCTTTATATGTTGCTTTTTCATGTGAGAGTTTGATAAAAAATCAATATGGGTCGATGGTTGCCCTTATTCGTCCATATCAATTACGGCGACGATAGCCGTAATTTCTACCACCCCCGCGTGTACTCTTCGTTGCACGACAAACACGCGATCTTCCCGTTCTTTAAGCGGGCGCGAGGCTCCATTACCTCTTCGCCACAGAAGTCGCAGGTTACCGACTTGAATATTCTTGCCGGGTGCGGTAAAGGCATTTCTACCAAATCTACTTTAAATAAGCTGTCGGTCGCTTTTGCTAGGAGTTGTTGACTTATCGCCTGCTGCATTGCTTGGAATTCCCTGATCTGCTCGTCGGAGGCTTGGCCGCTGAAAACAGCGGCCCGTAAATTTTCCTGGTGGGTAAATACATTTGCCTTCAGGGCTACCCGTACTGCTTTATCTTGCTTGCGGCTGGCAATGGTATAGACTTGTTTGCCATAATCCTTATAAATAAGATTGCCTTTCCCAATAGTACAGCCGAGTAATGACTGTACAGCGTCGACACCGCAGGCATCGGTCTCGACAATGGCGATTAATTCTTCATCTTCGGCGCGCTCTGCCTGCAGCTTTTCCATGGCTGCCTTGGCCGCCCTGTAGCCGATAGCCAGGCCGGGACAAAAATGTCCGTGAAAATCAATGGCCTTTTGTAAATCTTGCGGATAGTTCTGATCCATATGAATAAATACCTCCCTAAGATTATTCTTTATCGCCAACAATAGCCTACTTAGAACAGCTTCTGGATCACTCGGGTATTTCCACGGTTCTTCCAAGATAATAAAAAATGAAACGCCAAAAGAGCTTGTCTCCTTCAGGTTTCATACCAGGTAATTGTATCAAGTATAATGTTTTTAAAATTTACGGTATCAAGGCGGCGGAAATCTTCAAAATTTCCATTACTAGTAATAATATAGCTTTTTAGGATTTTTTTGTCAATTATTAATCCAATATATTGCAGAAAAATTACGGATATGCTGAAATAATTTTCACTATCGCCGATCATACGGGCAATCATGGCTTTCCTCCCCCTTTTGTCCATTACTTTCGCGGTCCTGGCTATCTGCGCATGAGTTTACTGTTCGATACTTTAATATGGAAGGATGATAAAGGTTATATTCCTGCGTTAGCGGAAAGCTGGGAATATAATCAAGAGGAAAACTCTTACCTCTTTCATTTCCCCAAAAGGGCCACCTGGCATGATGGTCAATGATCAAAGAGAAAAAAATCACAAAATATATATTTACAAAAATTCCTGAAAATGCTAAGATTTGACATAGAAAGCGAATTTTGAAAATTTGCAGATGTGACTGATGTCACGTTACCGGTTAAAACATAAGCCTAACAGCATAGACGACAAAAATCTGGTATGAGGCCATTAGAGCAAAAGAATGCTCAGGTTTCATACTTTTTTTGTCCAAAAATGTTGTTAGCAAACTATTTTGCGGGAGGGTACAATGAACAAACAGCAATGGGACAAGTGTGTGGAATTTCACGGGCACGAGTGTCCGGGTCTGGCTATTGGCTTCAAAGCCTGTGAAGCGGTTAGGGAAAAACTGGGGATTACATTGTTTGAAGAATATAGCCAAGGCTGGTGACTTATGAATATTGAATATTTTACTGCAGCATGGAAAAAAGATCTGTCTGAATTACAAGAAACCCAACAATTCTGGAATATGCGGGCCGATGATTTTAATAGCCAGCATGGCAGCAATCAAGGCGGCAAACGGCGGCAGCAGGTTGTTGAGTTCTTAGCAAGCCGGGATATGCTGCCTGCTAATGCGGAAGTTCTTGATATTGGCTGCGGTCCGGGCAGATATTCTATTGAATTTGCCCACAGAGCCCAGCGGGTAACAGGAATTGACATTTCGCCCAAAATGCTCGAATATGCCGGCGAGAATGCCCGGCGGCACAAGCTGGATAACATATTGTTCAAACTGTCACCATGGGAAACTCTCAATCTGGAGGAGTTCGGCTGGCAGGAAAAGTATGACCTGGTTTTTGCTTCCATGTGCCCGGGCATCAGCAGTGCCGACAGTTTGCTGAAAATGTGCCAGGCCAGCAAAAGTGCCTGCTTTCTCAGCGGTTTTGTCGAGCGTCAGGATGACCTGCGGGACAAGCTGCATCAGGAGGTATATGGCAAAGAGCCTGACCATCGCTGGGGCAGAAATATCTATTATGCCGTTAATGTACTGTGGCTGTCAGGCTATTATCCGGAAATAACGTATCAAGATAGTGAGTTTGATCATGTCTGGCCGCTGGATAAAGCCATCGAACTGTACCGCCATCAATTAAAGCGCATGACAAAATCAAGCCAGGTAACTGGTGATGTTGATGAAAAAATTGCCGGGTTTCTGGGCCGTGTCGCGGTTGATGGGATTGTTTCCGAAAAAGTACAGTCCAAAATTGCCTGGTTATGCTGGAAAGTATAAGTTCTGAAATTGGTAATGGGGCTGAGAGAATGAGTAAAAAAGGGAAGTCGCTGTTACTGTCAATGGTGATGCTGCTGCAGGTTTCTCCATTAGTCTACGCAGATGAAACCACGCCTGATTTTGCTTTGGAAACCATTGTGGTTACAGACAGTAAAATTGTTGGTGAAGGCGAGACAACCAAAGTAACCTCACTTAATGTCAAAGATAAAATTGATGCCGGACAAATCAATAGTGTTACCGACCTGTTACAAGATGTTGCCGGCATAGTCGTTTCTACAAACCCGCAATCAGGAACAACGGTTACTATGCGCGGGATGACCAATGAACGGCTGGTAGTGGCGATTAACGGAAATATCATTGAAAACCAGGGGGGCCTATACCGGGGACGGGCCTTGGAATGGGATTCGCTGCCAGTCAGTAATGTCAAAAAAATAGAAATCATCCGTGGCGCCAGCTCGGCTCAATATGGCGGAACCTGGGGCGGGGTTATCAATATTGTGACAACCGATACGCCGGGAGAAAACAAAACCTATCTCAAATCCAGCGTGGGCAGTTATGGTGACAGAAAATATTCGATAAGCAATCAGGGAACCAGTAAGGATGGGAAAATATCGTGGTCGGTCAGTGCGGATAAAAAAGAAAGTGACGGTTTTTACCGGAATAATTTTAAAAACAGCCATGATACAAATTTTAATGTAATTTACCATTTTACTGATAAAAAAAAGTTATCTGTCGCGGTAACCGACAGCTACCGCAAAGAGGGAATTATCGTAGGGAATAATCAAAATGCCAATAATGAAAATGGCTGGGATTCTGATTATCCGATTGTTCCGGCACAACCAAATACCACCGTAAACAGTCAATATTTAGATGGCAGTTATCGTAAATTTAATACGCAGAATTATTCCTTGAATTATGCTGATGACAACTGGAAATTGGCTTTATATAAGAATAAGCAGGAAAGGAATGATTGGCTGCGGTATTCAACATCAACTGATACGGCGGAGTTAACAACCGATAACAGTGGCTACAACTGGCAGCAAAGCCGGCAGTTGGGCAATCATATGTTAACAACCGGTTTTGATTATCGAAAACTAAAATTTAAGGTAAATACCAGCAGTCCAAGTTCTTTGGAAGCGGAAATCAACGGTTACTTTGTTCAGGATAACTGGCAGCTAAATAAAAAAATACTGCTGGGATTGGGTTTGCGTTATGATCAGTATCAGTCAAATAATCTGCTGACTTCCAAAGAATATTCGGATACATCGCAATTAAGTCCTAAACTAAATCTGACCTATCAAATTACTTCCAAGGAAGCCGTATATGCCAGCGCCAGTAGGGTATTCAGACCGCCAACCGTATCTGACTATGTAAGGTGGCAAATGAATTACACACCAAGCAAGATAAGCAATTCTAATTATACAAAGTATATAACCTATAATAGCTTGAGCTGGACACTGGCAGATTGGCAAAAGACGATCGGAGAATTGGATACGGAAAATGGTATGGCTTATGAATTAGGGTGGAAAAAACAATTTAATGATAAATTTGGTGCGAAAGTTACAGGCTTTTTCAATGATATTGATAATTATGTAACTACTTACATGAGCTCCGGCATCACTTCAGGTCCCCCTACTTACAATATTGATAATGCTAAAATCAAAGGCGTGGAAATAGCTACCGACTATCAGTTTTCAAAAACGCTGGGAATGGTATTTAACTACACGAATCAACATTCCCGCAAAAGTGGCGATCCGTTAGACCCTGCAGGCACCGAAGTTACCACACTGCCGAGAGAAACCCTGAATCTGGGATTGCGCTATAATAATCATCAGGGCTTCCGGGCTTCACTGGATGGACAGAGAATCAAAACAGTAGATACAGCAGATACGGCAGGTTATACCTTGGTTAACTTAGGGATGTCGTATACCACCAAGAATGAGCAGACAATTGCCCTGGCAGTCAACAACCTGTTTGATGTTGATTATGAGCAAACAGCAGGTATCCCGATGATGGGCAGAAACTACAGCCTGTCCTATCAAATTGGCTTCTAAAAAATATAAAAAAGGAGTTGTTACCATGTGTAAGGAAAATTTTCAGTGTACTCCTGGTCCTGTCGTGTCTCTTATGGTCTGCCAACGTAGCCTGGGCCGGTCAGCCTGCGGACAAAGGCTATCTTTTCTGGAATGCCGTAACTAAAAAGCTGAGTCAGGACGCCTGGAAACTGATGGGGACTAAGCCTGACAATATGATTGTGCTGACAAATGGAAGTTATGTAAAGTTTGGACAATATTCTCCCCAAGCAGCCTTAGATGGCTTGAGCAAAGAAACCGGCTGTACAACAGGTAAGGGAACTTTGTTAGAAGTTCATGCCGCCCGTACGAGTCCGCTTTGGTTTGTCTTGTATGATAAGGACTCAGGTAAAGCCGTATATGGTGTTGTCAATAAAGAAAAGGCAATGGAATTACTGGATAAAGGGGTAACAGATCTAAAAGGCGTAACCTCCCCGGAATTGTTTAGCAAAATAGTCTGTGAGAACATTAAAGCCGACTATTTGTTTGCCCATGCGCAGGCTTGGGATAATAAGATCAAGGAAAAGGTGTTTGACGGTAATGAATTTAGAATTGTAACCATTGTCAATGCCGCAGCCAAAGGCGCACCGGCCGATTTTATGAAAGGCGTGCTTTACCATGACCATTTTTGCCCGGGGGTTACCAGTGGCTATCTGCTGGCAAACTTTTTAGAGAGAGAAATGCCGCTGCGCTCGGCCAGCGATTCTTATTTTATTATTTCTTCTCCTGTCTGGTGTAAGGAAGACGCATTGCAAACACTCCTGAATACTACGCCGGGTAAATCCGGCATGGCGGTTTTGCCGATGGATAACCAAGCTAAAGGAAAATTGCTGCCGGAAGCCAAGAATTTGGCTGGAATCTATTTCCGCACTGACGGAAAGACCAAAAAGAGTGAGGCTTTGGTTTTGACTTTCGATTTTGCTAAAGGGGCTGCTTTAAGCGGTTTAGATAAACAACAGAATCTGCCTGAGTGGGAGAAAAAAGTAAAAACAGTTTTGTGGGAACTCGATAACCTAGACAAACCCGAACTGTTTATTACTGTGTTGAAACGCTTTGAATTGAAAGAGGGGGAAACTCCCATGAGTTATGTTCAACCTGGGGTAAATCCGTTAGAACGGCTTGGATTAGTGAAATAATCAAGAAGTATTTGTAAAGTGGAAAATTTGAGTGACTTTGCTTTATTAACAGAACGTTGTGCTGCTGGGACCTGGCTGGAATGTTACACTGCAAAATTTATCACTGCAAGCCATTGCAACTTATGCAATGGCTTGCAGTGATTTTTTTCTAAGCAAAAATTACAACCTTTTGTGGAATATTGAGCAAAGCTTGTTAGCGGAGTAATTGCCTATATATTTATCCAAAGTTCTTTGTGGCACATTTTTTGCTACTAAGTAGAATGAATGATTGCCATTTTATAGGAGGGGTATTATGAAATTCTAAACAAAAATATCTCAATTTTCTAATAATAAAGGAGGGGACAAAATGAATTTGTTTCGTAAAAAAAATATTGCGGAACTGATCCGGGGGACAGAAGGAAATAGTTTGAAAAAGACTCTGGGAGCGATGGATCTGGTTTTATTGGGAATCGGCTGTATTATTGGCACCGGAATTTTTGTGCTTACCGGTGTCGCGGCTGCAAAATACGCAGGTCCGGGAATTATGCTGTCCTTTGTTTTATCAGGTCTTGCCTGTGCTTTCGCTGCTTTAGCCTATGCCGAGCTGGCATCCATGGTGCCGGTAACAGGCAGCGCCTATACGTTCGCTTATGTCGCCATTGGTGAAGTGGTTGCTTTTGCCGTAGGCTGGGCGTTGATTTGCGAATATACGATCGGGTCGGCGGCGATAGCGGCCGGCTGGTCGGGCTATATGGTCGGTTTACTTAAATCAGCGGGCATTGCATTACCCACCGCCTGGACGGCTGTTCCTGCTGACGGGGGTATTTTAAATGTCCCTTCAGTTGTAATTATTGCTTTCCTTACTTATTTATTGATACTAGGTACCAGAGAAAGTGCGTCGCTGAATAAAATACTTGTATTTATAAAATTAGGGTGTATTGGCTTTTTCCTGCTTGTGGCTACTCCCCATATTAATCCGGTAAACTGGCAGCCGTTCCTTCCTTATGGCCTGGGCGGTGTGGCTGCCGGGGCCGCAATTGTGTTTTTTGCCTATATCGGGTTTGATACGGTGTCTACTGCCGTAGAAGAATGTAAAAATCCCAACAGGGATATTCCCATCGGTATAGTTGGTTCGCTTGTTGTCGCGACAATACTTTATATTGCTGTTGCGGCAGTGCTGACAGGTGTTGTGCCGTACTCAACTTTGAATAACAGTGAGCCGGTAGCCTTCGCACTGCGTGCTATCGGTATGAATTTTGGCAGTGCGCTTGTGGCGTTGGGCGCCATTTGCGGCATTACCACTGTGCTTTTGGTGTTTATGTACGGTCAGACCCGCATATTTCTGGCGATGGCGCGTGATGGCATGATTCCGCAAAGTCTGGTCAAGATCCACCCTAAATATGGCACCCCGCATATTATTACAATGATTGCCGGCTGTGTTGTGGCTACCTTAAGCGGCTTATTGCCTATCAACATCATTGCTGAGTTATGCAATATGGGAACACTGTTTGCTTTTGTTATAGTCTCAATAGGTGTATGGGTGCTGCGCAGCACCCAGCCCGACCTGCCTAGACCGTTCCGCTGCCCTGCCGTCAAGGTGATTGTGCCGTTTGCCGTGTTGTTATGCAGTTACCTGATTACCAATTTACCGGTGGAAACATTAGCCTTTTTCGGGTGTTGGTGCGTAATCGGGATGGTGGTATATTTTACCTACAGCCGTAAGAACAGCGCCATGGTCTCAAAAAATACGAATATTTCGCAGAAAGGATAAAGTGAGGTGATGTAATGATAAAAAAGTTTGATGAAATTATCAAGTCAGCTGCAGCGAAAGGCCCTAAAACTATTGCCGTAGCCGCAGCTCACGATGCGGAAGTAATACTCGCTCTAAACAAGGCAAATATTCTGGGAATCGCTGATGCCATATTAATAGGGAATCGAAGGAAGATTTGCCGGATAGCGGAAGAGTATCAAATTGACATAGGTAAATTTACAATTATCGAAAAAAACGATAATGTTGAAGCCTGCAGGACGGCAGTGCAGCTTGCTGCCAAAGGGCAAGTTCAGGTTTTAATGAAGGGCCTTGTTGATACCGCAACAATTCTCAAAGCGGTACTTGATAAAGAGGCTGGGCTGCGGACAGCAAATGTGCTGTCTCATGTTGCCGTAGCAGATATCGATGGCTATGACCGGTTGTTCTATATTACTGATGGCGCAATGAACATTGCACCGAATGTAGCTATGAAAAAACAAATTATTGAAAATGCCGTACAAATCGCCAATGCGTTAGGCAACGATAGCCCCAAGGCAGCTTGTATTTGTGCGCTAGAAAAGGTGAATCCCAAAATGCAGGCAACCCTTGATGCTGCCGAATTAGCGAAGATGAGCCAGACGGGCGAGTTAAAGGGCTGCATGGTCGCCGGGCCGCTTGCACTCGATAATGCCGTTTCATTAGCAGCGGCAACCCATAAAGGAATTACAAACCCGGTAGCAGGTAAAGCCGATATATTAGTAATGCCTTTTATCGAAACAGGCAATACGCTGTATAAATCAATCGTATTTTTTGCCCAAGGCAATATTGCGGGAATTGTTGCCGGTGCAAAAGTTCCTATTGTTTTGACTTCAAGAGCCGACTCGGAGCTAACGAAGTTAAACTCAATTGCCCTAGGGATTTTAATGGCAAGCAAAAATGGAGTGAAGTCATGAAAGATATTTTCAGAATATTAGCAATCAATCCTGGCTCGACATCAACCAAAATTGCAGTATATGACAATGAAACGTTAGTGTTCGAAAAGGTAGTACGGTATTCCCGTGAAGAATTGACGTCTTTTGCCAACATTATTGGACAATATGAGTTTAGAAAAAATGGAATACTGCAGCTTTTACTGGCAAATGGCATCGATATTGCCGGCTTAGATGCCATAGTTGGCAGAGGTGGTCTTTTAAAACCGATTGAAGGCGGCACTTACATAGTCAATGAGAGTATGATTGAAGCTTTATGGTTGGCTGAAAGAGGTGAGCATGCAGCAAATCTGGGCGGAGTTATTGCTAAAGAAATAGCGGATAAACTTGGTATTCCCGCTTACATCGTGGATCCTGTAGTAGTGGATGAACTTGCTGATATTGCGCGATTATCCGGGTTGCCCGGGTATGACAGATTAAGTATATTTCATGCGCTGAATCAGAAAGCGGTAGCCAGGAACATTGCGAAACAATTAGGTAAAACTTATGAAACAGCTAAGCTGATTGTTGCCCACATGGGAGGGGGGATAACCGTAGGCGTGCATCAAAACGGCAAAGTTATTGACGTAAATGACGGTCTTTATGGCGAAGGACCATTTTCACCCGAAAGAACAGGGACGATACCGGTTAGTCATCTGCTTGAGCTTTGTTTCAACGGGAAGTATACTCTTGACGAGGTTAAGAAAAAACTTGTCGGCAAGGGAGGTTTAGTGGCTTATTTAGGTACCAATGACGCCAGAGAGGTTGTAAGGATGATCGAGAATGGCGATGCCAAAGCAAAATTGGTATATGAAGCGATGGCGTATCAGATCGCCAAAGAGATAGCCGCCAATGCAGCCGTGCTCTATGGAAAGGTGGACGCCATCGTCTTAACGGGAGGACTGGCCTATGATAAGATGCTGGTAAAGCTGATTGCCGACCGTGTCAAGTTTATTACAGAAATTCTGGTAGTTCCGGGAGAAGATGAAATGCTTGCGTTAACAAAAGGAGCGTTGCGTGTGCTGCGAGGGGAAGATAATTTTAAAGAATATATATAATGTCATATACCACGCAAATATGTTAAGGAGTGATGATAATGGCAAAACTCGAATTTTCCCAGGAAAGGTGCAAAGGCTGCGAATTGTGTACGGTGGCGTGCCCCAAAAAGCTGATTGTTATGTCGTCAACTTTTAATGGCAAGGGTTACAATTACGCAACCTGCCCCGATGATTCGGAATGTGTGGGCTGCTGTCTTTGCGCAAAGGCATGCCCGGATTTAGTCATTAAGATTTATAAATAAGGGAGTGGTGAATGTGTCGGAAAAAATACTCATGAAAGGCAATGAGGCGATTGCCGAGGCGGCGATTGCCGCAGGCTGCCGCCATTATTTCGGCTATCCAATTACGCCGCAAACAGAGATCACGGAATACATGTCCAGGCGTATGCCGCAATTGGGGGGCGTGTTCTTACAGGCGGAAAGTGAAATTTCGGCCATCAACATGGTCTATGGGGCGGCCGGGGCGGGCGCCAGAGTGATGACCTCTTCGTCCAGCCCGGGAATCAGCCTGAAACAAGAAGGCATTTCCTACATTGCCGGCGCCGAACTCCCCTGCTTTATTGTCAACATTATGCGCGGCGGTCCGGGGCTTGGCGGCATCCAGCCGGCCCAGGGCGATTATTTCCAGGCTACCAAGGGCGGCGGCCATGGCGATTATCACAATATCGTGCTGGCTCCCAATTCCGTTCAGGAAATGGTAGACCTGACCATGACCGGTTTTGCCTTGGCCGATCAATACCGCAATCCTGTTATGCTATTAGGGGACGGGGTTCTCGGTCAAATGATGGAACCCGTTGAAATCAGGGAAAAGAGCGATACGCCTGTGGAAAAACCATGGGCTACGGTAGGAATGCGCGGCCGTGCCAAGCCTAACATCATCAACTCCTTATACCTGAAAGCCAACGAGTTGG
>NZ_FNAM01000023.1 GCF_900101845.1 Sporomusa acidovorans
CCTGGAATTAAAGACCGAGCACCGTTACAGCATCGGAAAACTCCTGGAATCTCTTTCCCAAGCAAACTGTACCCATGTAAAAGAGAACCTATACTTGTTCAGTTATTATGATGAAGTATTAGAACTGATTGGGGAAAAGACAGCCATTCCATTCAATCGCAAAATGATGTCTCTGGGTGAGATAAAAAAAGTTTTAGGAGATACCAAAAAATAAGCTGTTACACGATAACTCTGTGACAAAATGAAAAGGCCGCTAACCCAGTATATTGTCTGGGCTAACGGCCTCTTTTTATTCATTTTTGCTGCAGAATTCAGGATACTAATAGTTTATCTTACATCCGGCGTTTCAGTCAAGAACGAATAGGAATCGTTAATAGAAATAAACGCTTATAAGATAACATCTCATAAGCGTCCTTGGTGGAGATAAGCGGGATCGAACCGCTGACCTCTTGAATGCCATTCAAGCGCTCTCCCAGCTGAGCTATACCCCCAAATATATTATTACATACAAATTATACTTAGACCGTCACATAATGTCAAGAATTTTTCATTAGTTTCTCTATGGCGGCAGGACTTACCTCTATCATGCAGAATACTTTGAGATTAGTGTAAGGAAGAGGGAATTAGAAATGCATCTATTAAAGATAGGCTTGTTAATTGATGGAACTGGCCTTACGCCACGGGAGTCATGCTATTTGGCGATTGAGGAAGGGTACATTGCCGGTATCGGTAAGGCGTCTGACTTTGGCGCCGAGCAGGTTGCGGCGGCTGTTGATTATTCGCAGTACGCAGTTATTCCAGGTCTTATCGACCCGCATGTGCATTTGTTTTTAGAGGGAATTTCCGATCTAAAGACACGTACTTTGCGCTGGAAAGATGATAGAGATACAACTCTGCTGCGAGCTGTTAATAATCTGGCATCGACCATACGCCAAGGAGTTACAACGGTTCGTGATCTTGGTGGCTCTTTTGGTATTAACACACTTTTTAAAAAGGCAGTTAAACAAGGTATTATTAAAGGCCCGCGGATACTTACCGCCAGACAGGCTATCTCGATTACCGGCGGGCATTTTCATTATGCAGGCGGACGGGAGGCCGATGGGCCGGAAAATATAATAAGGGCTGTGCGTGAACAGGTTAAAGGTGGGGCGGACTGTATAAAGATTATGATGACAGGCTGCGTGAATTTTGTCCGTCATGATGCCGGGGTTGTTGAACTGTCACTGCCTGAGGCACAGGCGGCGGTGAATGAAGCACGTCACCTAAAAAGGACGGTTTCCGCACATGCTAATGGGATAGACGGTGTGCGGCAAGCGTTGGCTGTCGGGGTAACCACTCTGGAGCACGCGGCGTTGATTGATGAGAATATTGTCGAAAAAATTGCGGACAGTGAAGTGTTTTGGATACCGACTTTAGTGCCTTTTGAACGCATGCTGGACTATGGGCGCACTCATCAAAGCAAGACACTCCCGGCGCAAGGTGTTGAGAATGTTTATGTACAGCATCAGGCAATGGTTAGGAAAGGCTATCAGGCGGGAGCAAAAATTGTTGCCGGCACCGATGCCGGTGCCTTAGGTGTAGAACATGGGGATATTTGGCGCGAGCTTGCTCTGTTGGTTGAATGCGGTCTGCCTGCCGCCGCCGCTATTCATGCCGCTACCGGACTTGCGGCTAAAGCAATAGGCATGGAGCCGGAGATTGGAACTGTCGCCGTAGGCAAGCGGGCGGATTTGGTTGTTTTGGCCGGCAATCCGCTATTAAATATCGCCGATATTAGAAAAGTGGTTAAGGTATTTATCAACGGGAAAGCATACTATGGATAAAGTTCTTTGGGAAAAAACCAGATTATTTAGTTCCCGAATCAAAGTAACGGAGTTGGTAATGTGATAGAAGCAATCGAAGAGCTTAAAATCCAACTTGGTCTACATGGCTATCTTACCGAAGATAACTTGGCTGCCGCCCTGTATTTGGCGGAGAACCTGGAAAAGCCGCTGTTACTGGAGGGACCGGCCGGTGTCGGCAAAACCGAATTGGCCAAGGCATGGTCGCGCCTGCGTAAACGGCAGCTTATCCGGCTGCAGTGTTATGAAGGACTTGATGAAAGCAAAGCTCTGTATGAATGGAATTATCAAAAACAACTGCTCTATATTCAAATTGCGGCCTTAACGGAAAAAGGCTGGGAAACAGGGCGCAAGCAAATTTTTGACCAGGAGTTCCTGCTCAAACGACCCTTGTTAACTGCGCTTACCAGTCCTGCTCCTGTGGTGCTTTTAATTGATGAGATCGATAAAAGTGACCAGGAGTTTGAAAGCTTTTTGTTAGAGGCTTTATCGGACTGGCAGGTAACCATTCCTGAATTGGGCACAATCAGCGCAGTCAACCGGCCTTATGTTGTTCTGACTTCTAATAGCACGCGAGAACTGGGTGATGCGTTGCGGCGCCGGTGTTTACATTTTCACATTGATTATCCGGACTTTGACCGCGAACTGGCGATTATTGAACAGAATGCGCCGGATATTGATCGTAAGTTTGCCGGTCAGCTTGTCGAATTTATCCAAAATATAAGAAAACAGCCTCTCAAGAAACCGCCAAGTGTTACCGAAAGTATTGATTGGGTGTTATCTATGAATATGCTTGGTGGCGAGTTAACGGCAGATGCGGTTCGGGCCACACTAAGCGCTTTGCTCAAATACACGAAGGATCGTGAGTATGTTGTCGATAAACTGCCGTTTTTACTTAAACCATGAAACAGTTGATTGTTGATTTTGTGCGGTTACTGCGCCAAGCCGGGTTAACGGTGACAACTATGGAAGCTGTTGACGCGGTAAAGGCAGCGGAGCTTACCGAATTTGATCCGAGCCTGCTTCGCGGCGTCATGGAAACTACCCTGGTAAAAAGCACCTGGGAACGCCCGGTATTTGATGCTTTATTTGCATTATATTTTGATCTTTCCTTAAACCAGGAACCACAGACTCAACCGGCAGGGAATATCCTTACGATAAAAGGCGCCACCGCTGACGGCAGCGGCCGCAGTTCGGCCGGGGCTGGCGGTGATGCCCAGGGGCTGTTGGAAGGCATTGAGAATCAACCGGCTGCGGTCTTGGAAGAATTGGCAAGAAATTTGCTAGCGGACATAGCGGTTGGGCGCGATGAGCCTGGAGAAGTAGCCAAGAAGCTGCGTCAGATCCAAGTGGATTTGCGTTGGTTTGAAGCTGTCAACAAAGTGGAACGGAAATACGTTACCGGGCAGATGAAGGAAACGGCTTTTCAAAAATGGCAGAAGACATTTTCCCAGCTTGAGGCATTTTTGCGGCGCGAGTTGGAGCGGAAGGTCGTCAAACAGTTTGGTCGTCAAAGCATTCTTAAATTGGTAGAATATGCGAATGTCCGCCGGCGGGGATTTGACTGCCTGGCCGCAGGCGAAATCATCGCTGTTGAGCAGGAAATCGGCAAATTGGCCAAAAAACTGGCCGAGAGACCGGGCATACGTTTGCGGCGGGCTAAACATGGTAAGATTGATATACGCCGCACCTTTCAGGAAGTCGTTCGGACCGGTGGCTGTCCGTTAATGCTAAAATACCGGGACAAGATCAAAAGCAAGGTGGATCTATGGCTGTTATGTGATGTCTCCAATTCCGTTGAACGATTCAGCCGGTTTATGTTGCAATTGGTACAGGCGGCACAGCGCCGGTACGCTACTGTCCGATCCTTTGTTTTTATTGATGAAGCCGTCGAGGTAACCGAGTGGTTTAAAACTCAGGATGTCAATGCTTTTTTACAGGCCAGACATCTGCGAGACCGGTTCAACCGGCGGGTGGGGTTGTCGCGCTACGACTTGGTGTTTGAACAAATAGCGCGCTATGAGCTTCCGGCCATAAGCGGCCGGACTAAGCTCATTATTTTAGGCGATGGCCGTAATAACTGGCATCCGGGCGGAGCGGATGAACTAGCCAAAATTGCCGAACGGGCGCAGGCTATCTATTGGCTTAATCCCTTGCCGGCAAGCGAGTGGCTTGAGGGTGACTGCCTCATGAAGGAATATCAGGCCTATTGTCAACAAGTCTTTGAATGCCGGAATTTAGAACAATTAACAGAAGTAGCCAACCGTATTTTATGATAACGGTTGGCTACTTTTGTTAGGAGCGGTTTCTTGCAAAGCTGGTAATACTAAGATTGATCATCTGTATTAAAGAAGCTTGCAGGCACAGGCGTGCGGTGTATTGACAACGCTCCACCACTAGCGTTTGACTTCCGCTTTTGCCAACACACCACCCGCCTGCAAAAATCTTTAGCACGTTATATATATATTATCCTGGGGGTGAATTCGTGGAGTGGACCATCACATTAATGAGTATTATAACTGTAAATTTGCTTTTAAGTGGTGACAATGCCTTGGTTATTGCCTTAGCGAGCCGGAAGCTGCCGCCCAAGCAGCAAAAACAGGCAGTTTTATGGGGCGGGGCCGGGGCAATTGTATTAAGAATTATCCTAACCTTTGTCGCTGTTATCTTGTTGCAAATTCCTTTTCTGCAACTGCTTGGCAGCTTAGCACTGCTATGGATCGCCATAAAACTTTTGTCTAACGAAGAAAATAAACAGAAACTGGAAGCCAAGAAAAGCCTGGCAGGAGCGGTTAAGACCATCATTTTTGCCGATTTGATCATGAGCGTTGATAACGTAATTGCTATTGCCGGCGTCGCCAAAGGAAATATTACTCTCTTGATTGTCGGGTTGGGGATTAGCATTCCGATTATTATTTGGGGCAGTAACCTTATTCATATGCTGATGGAACGATGGCCCATTATTATTACTATCGGTGCGGCCTTTTTAGGCTGGACTGCCGGCGATATGGCAACTTCCGACCAAAAAATTATGCTTTTGCTGGAGCCGTATCCTTGGACACACTGGGCTGTGCCGGCAGCGTTCGCCGTCGTTGTCGTCGTCATTGGCTCAGCGCTTGCTAATCGCAAGCAGCCCGGGAAGCAGGAACCTCAGCGCAACGGCTAGTTTGCTACAGGCTGAACTCTCCGCCCATATACCAGCCTTGTTGCACCTTGTCGGCTTTTGTCCATGTTATTTGATCACTGGTGTTTTCTGAACCGGTATATAACGCATAATGCTGATAGCGATAACCCGCTGTAAGTACTTGGTCACGACGCCCTACGACCTGATACTGCAACCCGACGTTTCCGTCCAGCATCCGGCCTGTTCCCAAATGCTGAAAGTCCAAATTGCGCAGATTCCACCAGCCATGACCTTGTACCAGGGAAAGCGGGGAATAAGTAAAGCTGCCGACTAATGCCAAGTTTGGAGTGAGTTGTCTGGAACTTGCCAAACCGACATGAGGGCCGTGATACACCAGTGAGTAAGTGGAATGTATAAACAAGCTAAGATCGCAGCCGATAATCTTAGCTTGTTAACAAGGTACTCTTATTTTGCGGCCATGCGTCTCGATGTAGGAATCGCAAGGCTGCTCATTATAGCTAAATACAATGGTGGCACTATGAAGAAAATCCTCGTTCAAAAAGTAGCGTAAATCGTAAATACGCACAAGTTTACCGGCCTGTTCGCTGTCCTGCTGTTCAGTTATATAGCTGAACGGGGTAAATGAGCTGAAAAATTTACCTAACACCGTGTTATGGGCTTCCTGTACAGCCGGAGATAATTCCTGCTTTTTTAATTCCGTATATAGTGTTAAATTTTGTTGCAGAATACCAATTTGTCCGACATAGTAGCAGGCGCTGGTTTCAATGACAAAATCCCAGCCTAATATGCTTTTAAGTGATGGCATAACCAGCATACGGGCAACAGCGCGGTCGGTAAAATATTGCTGCAGGCGAATCGTAGCTCGTATTTTTAACAGCCAGCGAATGCCGCTATACGCTCCTAATGTGGCAAAAAACAGCAGTGAGGTTTCGCGGACAGGCAGCTGTTGAATAAATACGGAAAACATAAGGGTCAGCAAGATAGGATCAAACACATTGAGCAAGCCAAAACTTTTGCGTTCCCGGCTGAACGGCCATAAAATCGCCGCTCCGTGAGCGTTGAAAAAGTCAATAATAATGTGTGACAGCCCGCCGAAAAAAGACCAAAAAAATACTTCAGCAAGTATTGCTGTAGGGGAAAATAAGAAAAAAGCGACAGTAATTAAGCTGGACCACATGATGAGACCCGGAATGGAGTGAGAGAAGGCCCGGTGTTGTCTTAACAAAGAAAAATTACCGCGGATAATGGCAATGATATCAAAGTCAGGTGCCTGAGCGCCGATTACACTTGCCCAATATATTGGGTCTTGAAAGTTTGGCGGATGACCGGATAACCCGGCAACAGCAATTCCGCATAAAGCATGGGATAAAGCGTCCATCGGATGCAAGTCCTCCTTAACTAGGTGACATAATATTACCGACTAATTATATCACAATTAGTGGGGAGGCGGTCGATGGTAATTGCTGGAGTCGGCAAATCTTTGTTGGATATACTGTATATTCCGTTTTAAAGAATATTGCAGGCGGGCGGCGTATTGGCGCGCAAGTCAAACGCTAGTGGTGAAGCGTTGTCAATACGCCGCCCGCCTGTGCCTGCAAACTTCTTTAATGCGGAATATATATAATATATTGACGGGAGCAAAGTTTTATATTATGATAATCTCAGTTCTAAATACCCAAGTGAATACCCTAAAGGGGAGTAACTGTCAGACATAATCAACAATTCTGTACAGCGTGCATGGTTATGTCGTTGGAGCTAGTCCAATAGTGAGACCTTTAGTATATTATGCATATATACTACATCAAGGTCTTATTATCGTTTAACAGGGACCTTGCCGGTTAAAACGGAAAGGTCCTTATTTATTTTGGGGGTGAAGACTAAGAAAGAGTTGGCGGCAAGCGATGGGTAAGTATTAGCTAATAAAAATTAAAATAATCTGAGGGGGTATTTTCAATGGAACTATTGATAGCGTTAGGCAGTATTACGTTAATAAATCTAATACTGAGTGGCGATAATGCTGTTGTCATAGCTCTGGCTAGTAGAAATTTGCCTCATGATCAGCGAAAAAAAGCCGTGCTATGGGGTAGTGCGGGAGCTGTGGTTCTAAGAATTCTGCTTACGATGATTGCCGCATTTTTGCTTAAGATTCCGTATGTGCAATTTTTGGGTGGGATCGCCCTCGTATATATTGCCGTAAATTTGCTTGGTGATGAACACAAAGAAGTCGCCTGCGAAGGGGCCGAAAGTTTTTGGGAAGCAATTAAAATTATTATATTTGCTGACTTAATCATGAGTCTGGATAATGTCTTGGCCATTGCCGGCGTTGCTAACGGACATATCGGCTTATTAATATTCGGACTGGCCTTAAGTGTGCCGTTGGTAGTATTCGGCAGTCAGATGCTAATGAAACTTATGGATAGATACCCTATTATTATTTATTTAGGGGCAGCTATTCTAGCGTGGACGGCTGCTAAGATGATGGTAGCTGATGCGGTGCTGGGGGTGTGGCTTCAACCTTATGCAGTTTTGCTGGAGATTGGTGTGACAGCGGCGGCTTTGCTTATTGGTTATTGGCGTAAAAAACAGGGGCTTGAACCTGTACGCAGAGAAAATAAAGCGGCCTCCGGCGAACACCACCACGAAGCCTAATTCTTTAGGGTACCAAAGAAAAATAGTGATATATGTAAACAGAAAACAAGGGGAAGATAATCTCCGTGTTTTCTGTTTTCTTTGTATATTATTTATTCTCATGATTCTGTTAATTATGTAAATTGTATAATTTAAACTTTTGGTATCACCCCATGCTCGTGGTATGATATAATACAAAATTGTTACCTATATGAAATCCAATAAAGATTTCATCTGACATGACAGGGTGTTAGTAAACGCCCCACACTGGCGCTTGACTTTCCCTATACTAACACCTGCCTGTAAATCGTTATTGGATACTATATATTTACAATATACCGGAGGCGAATATTTTGTTTGTTGATTATTTACTGTATTTTTTGCTGATTTTCTTTGGTATAGGTGTACTGTCTCCTTTCCTTATCAGTAAAAATCATATCGTAAACTATGTTGCACATGGAATGGCAGCGCTGGGATGTCTGGCGGCCGTACTGTGTGCAATTATTGTTTTTAACAATGGGAAGATGGCGTTAATTACGTCTTTTATGCTATTTACCGAGCCTGTTTATATTCGCTTGGACTATTTGGCAGCGTTTTTTTTGTTGCTTATCGGGGGGATAGGCTGCGTCACCAGTCTTTATGCTATTGGCTACAGCCGAGAATATCTTGAAGATGGCTGCCGTTACCGGGTAATGGCGGCACTGTATAATGCCTTTTTACTATCCATGCTAGTGGTAGTTTCCGTCGGCCATGTGGCGGCCTTTATTATTGCCTGGGAAATAATGGCACTGACATCGTTCCTTTTGGTTAATTATGAACATGAGAAGAATGAAGTTGGCAGGGCAGCTTTTATTTATATTGTGATGACCCATGTAGGCACAGCTTTATTATTACCGCTTTTTTTCTATTGGCTAGTGTGGCCGGAAGTTTGGATTTTTTGCGTTTAAGGCAGTCGGTCGGTAGTATTGATCCTTCTACTCAAAATATTGTTTTTCTCTGTGCGTTCATTGGTTTTGGGGCTAAAGCCGGGATGATACCTTTGCATATTTGGTTACCAAAGGCTCATCCGGCAGCGCCTACTCATGTGTCGGCGCTTATGTCCGGCGTTATGATAGAAACGGCAATCTATGGGTTATGCCGCTTTTGCCTTGATTTTTTGGGAGCCGGTCCGGCATGGTGGGGCGTTATTGTTCTTATCCTGGCGATCGTTTCTTCCGTTTTAGGCGTATTATATGCAGTAATGGAACATGATGTAAAACGTTTGCTTGCCTATTCCAGTGTCGAAAATATCGGGATTATTCTTTTAGGGGTCGGAGCCGGCCTGGTATTTGCGGCAAAGGGGCAAAGCGGGCTGGCTGCTGTCGCCTGGGTAGCAGCACTTTATCATGTAATGAGTCACGCGATATGTAAGTCATTATTATTTATGGGAGCAGGGGCCGTACTCCAGTCAACGCATACCAAAGATATGGAGTGTTTGGGCAGACTTATCCGTAAGATGCCTTCTACGGCTGTGTTTTTTTTGACAGGGGCAGCTGCCATTTCCGCTTTGCCTGCTCTCAATGGTTTTGTCAGCGAATGGATGACTTTCCAAGCCTTGTTTTACCTGCCGCAAAGTATGGCAGGAGCTTTAGGCAAAGTGTTTAGTGCTTTTTTATTGGCTTCGCTTGGCCTTACGAGGGCACTGGCGGCTGCCTGTTTTGTTAAGGCATTTGGTATTGCTTTTTTGGCCAAGCCACGGAGTATCCAGGCAGAACAGGCCCGGGAAGTTAATCACCCGATGCTTTTTTCGATGGCGGTACTTGCCGGACTTTGCCTAGTACTCGGGTTATGGCCTGCACCTCTGCTTACTATTCTCGGCCAGGCTTTATCAGGCAGAGGAGTAATTGAGCCTGCACAAGCTTTTGCCGGATTTAATTGGCAGGTGATTGCGATTCGGGCAGGCTCTGCCAGTGGTGATCTGCAAATGCCTGTTGTGGCTGTGCTGCTGCTATTGGGAGGAGCTTTGGCATGGGGAATTACCAGACTATATGGAAGGTCGCAAACGGCTCAAGGCGAAACCTGGACTTGCGGTATGGTGCCGAGCGCCAGGATGGAGTATACGGCTACTGGTTTTTCCAAGCCGATTAGACTGGCCTTTAAAGCTATTCTGCGGCCGCAGCACGAAACAATCGCCGACTTGACGCCAAATCGTTATTTCGGCCGGCGACTCCATTATCATGTAAGCTTTACTGATATCTTTAGCGCAGTTTATCGACCAATAAACTGTGGAATTATTCGCGCTGCCCAATTTATGAAGGTTATCCAGGCCGGCAGCGTTCAGCTTTATATCGGGTATATTACGGCGATTACCGTGCTAGCCCTCATTTTGAGCACCAGGTGGTGAGTAATAATATGGAACAATGGACAATGACAGTCTCGTTCGGCTATGCGCTTGCCCTTGTACTTTTTGCGCCATTAGTTGCGGGACTCATCAAAGCAAGTAAAGCAAGGCTGCTTATTGTGCAAGGTGCCGTTGGGCCCGCTTTTCCTGAACAGTTTCTAATAGGCTTCGGTTTATTATCCATAAGTGTTGCAGTGCCGTTTATTTTGGTACAGCATGATCTTAAACGCTTATTAGCCTATTCGAGCATTGAACACATGGGACTTATTACTCTGGGGCTTGGTTTGGGGACGCCGCTTGCAGTGTATGGCGCACTTTTGCATATTATTAATCATGCCGTAACCAAGTCATCCCTTTTTTATCTGGCAGGGGCTGTTATTCAGCATTATGGGACAAAGAACATGTTGCGGATTAAAGGTTTAGTGAGCGCTATGCCGGTTATAGGAACCATGTTCGTGGCTGCTGTGCTGGCCATTGCAGGACTGCCGCCATTCAGTGTTTTTTCTAGCAAACTTACGATTGTCTGGGCCGCATTTCAAGCAGGAAATTCCTTTTTATGGGTGATTGTACTATTGTTGATGGCCGCCATTTTTGCCGGTATAATTTACTATACCTTAAAGCTTGGCTTTGGTCCGATACCAAACAAGGCTGCGGGCGACTACCAGCTGGGCAAACCGGCTTTAGCAGCCGTAGCGGTCTCGCTGGTGATCATGATTTTGGGTGGAATCTATCTGCCGGACTGGCTGGACACGCTTATTACCCAGGCGGCAGCTATAATAGGAGGGAAAGTATGACAGGGGCATTACAGATTATAACGGCAGCAACCTTGAGAGCTGCTGCTACGGTAGTTAATCATGGCGGGCGTTATCGGTTAACAGCCATGTTTGCTAATGACGAGCGCAGAATCAACGATGCATTTGCTGTGTATGCAATATTTTTCAGTAAGGAAGAAGCAGCTTTTAAAACGGTTAAGGCAGTTATTAAACAAGCGGAGCCACCTGAGTTTCCCTCACTTACGCCGCTTTTTGCGGGGCCGCCTGGTATGAACGCGAATTATTGAGCCCGGCCATTTTTGTTTCAGCCAGGCAGGTGAACATATCATCAACCTGGAAACGAAACTGTTTTTTACCCATCGCGGCATTGAAAAAACAGTGGAGGGGCTCTCGTTCAGTCAGGCTTTATTTCAGGCAGAACGTATTTGTGGCGCTTGCTCTGTGGCTAATACGCTGTCTTATGTCCAGGCAGTCGAGCTTCTTGCCAGTACCAAGGTTCCGGTAAGAGCCGAATTTTTAAGAGTACTGGCGGCTGAACTGGAACGGCTGTACAATCATATTGGTGATATTGGAAATTTGTGCGCCGGGTTAGGGTTTGCTCCGGGTACCAGCCAGGGGTCCCGTCTAAAAGAGCAGCTTATGCGGCTTAATGAGCGATTGACCGGCAGCCGCTTTTTGCGGGGCTGGATTACCCTTGGTGGTGTGACTATGGATGTAACGCGCGATATGGTGCATGACATTTCGCGGACACTGGCCGGGATTAGCCATGAGCTTGCCGAACTGCTTGGCCTTTTACGTGACAACGACGCGTTTTTAGACAGGGTTAATACGACCGGTATTTTGCCGCAGCAAGCCGCACTTGAACTGGGAGCCGTCGGTGTGGCGGCGCGTGCGTCCGGGATTGACTGTGATGTGCGGCGTGATTTTCCCTATGCTGCCTACCGCAGCCTTCATTTCGACGTTCCCGTATATGCAAGTGGTGATGTAGCCGCCCGACTGTGGGTGAGGGCGGAGGAAGCAGACGAGTCCCTGCGAATTATAGGGCAGGTGCTTGACGGATTACCAAGCGGTAATCTTAAGTCCGAACTGCATTCGATTGAGCCTTACCGGCGGCGTTCTCTGTCACGGAATCGGCGCGTGGGTCCAATTTACACTGGCTTATGGCTGGTGAAAATAACACCCTTTACCGCTATTTTGTCCGCTCTGCTTCTTATTCAAATTGGCCGGCGCTCACTGTGGCCGTTCCCGGGAATATTATTCCGGATTTTCCTTTAATTAATAAGAGTTTTGAATTATGCTATGCGTGTCTTGATCGATAAGGAGGGATACTATGCTTAACCTTCTAAAAAAAATTATTAAAACAGGTTGTGTTACTGAGGCTTATCATGCCGATAGCGTGCCGCCACGTTTTCGGGGCGGGATGTTGTGGGAACCGGGCCGCTGTCAACATTGCCAAAGCTGTCGCGATGCCTGTCCAACCGGTGCGATTGGGTTTAGCGACGGAATGTTGACAGTTGATCAGCAGGCCTGCGCCTTTTGCGGACGCTGCGAAGCTGTTTGTGAACACCAGGCATTGTCTCATGGCGGCGAATACCAATTGGCGGAAATGAAAAGCCGGTTGTCAGGTAAGATTAGGTCGATAGTCAAACGTTCTCTTCATATCCGGCATGTTGATGCCGGTTCTTGTAATGGCTGTGACTGGGAAATGGCTGCCCTTAATAATCCGATTTATGACTTGCAGCAATATGGGATTGATTTTGTACCTTCGCCGCGGCATGCCGACATGCTCATGATTACCGGTGTGGTAACACGCAACTTAGAGCAAGCGCTTACATTGACCTATGAGGCAACACCGTCTCCCAAACTGGTTATGGCAGTAGGGGCGTGCGCCGCCACTGGTAAAGTTTTTGGAAAAAGTTATGCAATTTGCGGTGCAGCTGATACAATAGTACCTGTAGATATTTATGTGCCAGGCTGCCCGCCGCGTCCGGCTGCACTTCTTTACGGACTGCTGTTGGCGCTTGACCGATTAGGAGGAAACCGCAAGGCATGAATATTTTTGACATTATTGGGCCGGTTATGGTTGGCCCGTCAAGTTCTCATACTGCCGGAGCCGTCCGCTTAGGTAATGCCGCCCTGGCTATATTGGGAGAAGCAGTGGCGGAAGCTGCCGTTGGCTTGCATGGTTCTTTTGCTCAGACAGGCCGTGGTCATGGTACTGATCTGGCGTTAGTCGCAGGGCTTATGGGCTGGTCGACTGACGATATACGGATTCCCCAGGCATTTGCGTATGCCCGGGAAATTGGCCTGAAGTATTGCCTAAAGAACATCAATGCCGGTGATGCCGCCCATCCCAACTTTGTCAAAATTCATTTGAAAGGGCGCAAAGGCGGCGAAAGTGAGATGGCCGGGGCCTCTGTGGGCGGCGGTCAAATCATAATCAAGGAAGTGGATGGTTTTCCCCTTGAGTTTACGGGGGATTTTCCTACTATTTTGACGCTGCATGAAGACCGGCCCGGTGCGGTGGCGGAGGTGACCGGCATACTGTCAAGGCGCGGCGTTAATATTGCTCAAATGCGCGTATTTCGCAGAAATAAGGGTGGACTGGCCAGTATGGTGCTGGAAACCGATCAGCCGGTAGACGATGCCGATATCGCTGCCGTGGCGGCTCTGCCGTTAATCCGCTCTGTCCGGCATATTCCGGCAATAAGCTAAAATAGGGGTGAGCAGATGTCACTAGCTAAATTATCGTTAGAGGAATGGATGCAAACCGCCGCCGGGCAAGCGGTTTCGTTTGCCGACTTTTGCGTCGAATTTCAGAGTAAGCAGTTGGAACTGCCTCCCGATAAGGTAATTGCCCGCATGGCAGCAATGCTGGCGGTGATGGAAGAATCAATAACCACCGGGCTTAAGGGGCCTCGTTCCAAAGGTGGCTTAGTCGGCGGCGACGCTCAAAAGTTACAGAAATATCTGAGTGGCAAAAAGCGGAGCATATTGGGAAATGTTGTCGGCAAAGCGGTGATGTATTCACTGGCGGTAGGCGAAGCCAATGCTGCCATGGGGCGGATCGTCGCCGCTCCCACCGCCGGTTCGAGCGGTGTACTTCCGGCTGTTCTGTTTACTATGAAAGAAGAGTTGCATCTTTCTCAAAGTGAACTGGCCAAAGGACTGGTAGTGGCGGGTGCCATTGGCATGGTTATTGCATCCAGGGCATCGCTTGCCGGCGCTGCCGGCGGCTGCCAGGCCGAATGCGGTTCTGCCGGGGCTATGGCCGCAGGCGCCATGGTATCCTTATTGGGCGGGACACCGGCGCAAGTAGGACATGCTGTCGCCATTACCATTAAAAATATGCTAGGCTTAGTGTGCGACCCGGTTGCCGGTTTAGTGGAAGTGCCTTGCGTTAAACGCAACGCCGGAGCAGTGGCGCAGGCTATGGTTGCTGCCGAAATGGCTCTTGCCGGGATTGAAAGTGTAATCCCGCCGGATGAAGTAATTGACGCTATGGATGCGGTCGGCCAGTCAATGCATTGTTCCCTTAAAGAAACCGCCCAGGGCGGTTTGGCGGTAACACCCACTGCCTTGGCGTTGACTGAAAAAATATTTGGTCATACGATATGATCCTTCCGCCAGGGTGTTAGCAGCGTTCCGGCACTGGCGCGTGATCGCCGCTTTTACCAACACTCTGTCTGGAAATCTTTATTAGCTATTATATAATTAAGCAGGTTTTTTCTGATAAATGTAGAAAAATCAAGAAGAATAAATATTTGGAGGACTGCAGCATGAAAACAGTTGTTTCTTCTGATCGTGCCCCGCAGGCTATTGGTCCCTATTCTCAGGCTATTAAGGCCAATGGTTTCTTGTTTGTTTCTGGGCAAATTCCGCTTGACCCAATTACCGGACAGATTGTCTATGGCGGGATAGAAGGCCAGACATATCAGGTACTTGCCAACCTGCAGGCAATTTTGGAAAAAGAGGGTCTCAGTTTTGACGATGTCGTGAAGACCACCGTATTTTTGAAGGATATGGATGATTTTGCGGTAATGAATAAAATTTATAGTCAATCCTTTACTACGAATCCGCCGGCCCGCGCATGTGTGCAAGTTGCCAAGCTGCCGCGCGATGTCAGTGTGGAAATTGAAATAATAGCCGTATATCCTTAACATAAGAAAAGCCGAAACCGGAAGGGTTTCGGCTTTTCTTACATTATTTTTTGCTATTCATACCAATACGTTCACCATAGTAACTTTGCCTTACAAACAAGACAAGTCCGACAAGAATAACAGCCAGGCTTGTAAGCTGAGCTGATTTTAGGCCAAATAGCAATGTGCCATAGTCTCCGCGGAGAAATTCCAGAAAAAAGCGGGCAGTAGAATATAGTATGGCATACAGGATGAAAACCTGCCCTTTGGCATGGTTGGTTGTTCTAAAAATCAATAACAGTACAAAGATAACGACATCAATTTGGCCCTCCCAAATTTCCGCCGGCCATAACGGTTGGTTGCCATATACCTGGTGAGCCAAAGTGGTAGAGGGATAGAGGATGCCAAAATTGCCGCCTGTTGGGTGGCCGAAGGCATCGCCGTTCATTAAATTAGCCATTCGCCCAATGGCTTGTCCCATGATGATTGCCGGAGCGGCCACAATATCGGCAAATGCCCAGGTATCAATTTTATGAACTTTTGTGTAGATAATACCGGCAATAGCGCCTAATAAAACACCGCCCTGAATGGCCATGCCGCCCTGCCAGACGAAAGGGATCTCCAGTAAATGGTGTTGATAATATTCCCAATCGAAAAAGAAAACATCCCATAAACGGGCGCCGACAATGCCGGCCAAGCCACAGTAAATGCCAATGTCAGGCACATGTTGGTGCCAGCGGCCATCCTGTTTGGCCAGAAAATAAGCGGTGCCTGTCGCCAAAATAATACTCAGGCTTAAGATTAAACCATAAGCCCGGATCGGAAAATCCCCGATAAAAAAGAGGTACTGATGCATAATGTGTTGAAACCTCCATAGTAATTAGTAGTAGCCAACCCTAACGCATAGAAACGTAAGGAAGGGGATCAAATGTCAAAAAGATTTATCGTTTTAGCCATTGCAATCATTGCCATGACGGTGGCAATCGGTTTTATTGCTATGCAGCCCGAAAATTTTCTGAGAACTCAACCTGACAAACCGGCGGTTGACTCAGGGGTAACGGTAGGCAAACAACTGCCGGAATTTACACTTTCGACCCTTAACGGAAAAATGACGAAAGTATCTCCCGCTGCCCAGCAAGTCACTATTCTTAATTTTTGGGCAACCTGGTGTCCGCCTTGTCGCCAGGAGATGCCTGAACTTGAGAAGTTTGCCCAACAGTATAGCGGCAAAGTAGGTTTTTATGCGATTAATATTCAGGAGCCGGTTGCAACAGTGAACGAATTTTTGGCACATAATAAATATACCATGAATGTGCTCAGCGATAAAACGGGTGAGGTATCCCAGAATTTTCGTATTAATAGTATTCCAACCACGTTGGTTATTGATAAACAGGGTATCATTAAATATCGAAAGTCAGGTCCTGTTACAGTAGCTGAACTGGAAGGAGTGCTACATGGATTATAACCTTACGCTGGTAACCGTTTTCGGGGCGGGAGTCGTTTCTTTTTTATCACCTTGTGTATTGCCCATGCTGCCAACCTATGCAGCACTGTTAGCCGGTACGGGTACTCAGACACAATCTGGTTTAAGACAATGGCTTTTTATCGTGAATGCCCTCAGCTTTTTAAGCGGGTTTGCGTTGACCTTTATTGCCATGGGGGCAACAGCATCCCTTATTGGTGAGTTTTTCTTTTATTATCAGGAGGTTATCCGTAAGGTTGGCGCAGTTTTTATGGCGATTATGGGCTTACAGCTGCTTGGCTTAATAAAGATCCCCTGTCTTGACCGTGAATATCGCCCTTTATTACAGGGAGCTTTTGCCGGACCATTCGGAGCTTTCTTACTTGGATTGGCGTTTACGGCCGGTTGGACACCGTGTACGGGGCCGATACTTGCTACCGTGCTTATGTATGCCGGCTCGGCGGCTACGGTCGTTCAGGGAGCTTTTTTATTGTTTGTATATGCTATGGGTTTTTGTTTGCCCTTTTTGTTTCTGGCTTTGGTGTTAAACCGTTACCTGGATCAGATTAAGGGACTGTATAAATGGCTGCCGCTTATTCAACAGGCAGCGGGAGCCGTACTCGTGGCGGCCGGTATTCTCATTTATTTTGATTGGCTGCAAAAAGCAGTAGGCTTGGTATGGGGAATTTTCAATTAGATAATTTGTTTTACGGTAAACCCTAGTGCATCGCAGGATACCAGTTCGTAGAATGTCCCGTTAATCATGCCGGTAGCGGCGGCTTTGATTGAGGATTCACTGTGCAGATGACCATAAATACAGATAGCTACCTCGTACTTATTAATTAAGTCGGAAAAGCCTGTGCCTATTTGCTGGTTGTATAACGGAGGAAAGTGGAGCATAAGGATAATCCGGGTAAAACCGGCGTCGCGGGCGGCACTGAGAGAAGCCTCAACCCGCAGAAGCTCCCGCTTAAAAATGGCTTGATCCGGTGTTTTAAACAGCGGGTCTTCCGGGCATATCCAGCCTCTACTGCCACAAATTGCCCACTGCCCGGCAGTAGAAAAATTATTATTAAGAAATTCAAATTTATCTTCAGTGGCTTTCTTCATTTTGCTTACTGTCTGCCACCAGTAATCATGATTGCCGCGAATCATGATTTTTCTACCAGGAAGATCGGCAATGGCGTTCAGGTCGACAAGTGCGTCGGCCAATTTCATAGCCCAGGAAATGTCGCCGGCGATAAGGACGACGTCCTCGGCGGTGACCTGTTCCTGCCAACTTGTTTTTATTTTTTCCCAGTGACCTTCCCAGTGTTTGCCAAACACGCTCATTGGCTTGGTTGGCGGCTGGCCTGATAAATGGGTGTCCGCTATGGCAAATATCTTCATATTAGAAAGTATCCTTTTTATTTTCTTTATGGCTATGGTAATGCCTGGAATCTATTTTATCCAATATTTAAGTGAATAGCAAATAAAAAGTATGAGTTACTATACAGTAAACAATTCTCTGATTTCAGCTTCGGTCATCTTGGTCAGAAGGCTTTCGCCAGGCCGGATGAGGGAGTCAATGATTTCCTTTTTTTTCTGCTGCAGCAAATATATTTTTTCTTCAATCGTATTTTTCGTAATCAGCTTATAAACATGTACGGAATTTTTCTGTCCAATGCGGTAAGCACGATCGGTAGCCTGATCTTCGACAGCCGGATTCCACCATGGATCATAGTGAATAACCATGTCGGCACCGGTAAGGTTAAGGCCGGTACCGCCTGCCTTTAGTGAAATAAGGAAGACATCCTTTTCACCGGCGTTAAAGGCGTTAACCAGTCTGATCCGGTCTTCAGCTTTGGTGGTTCCATCTAAATAGTGGTAACTGATCTTCATGGCCGTAAGTTCTTCTTTAATTATGGCCAACATACCGGTAAACTGCGAAAATAACAGTAGCCTATGGCCGCCGCCGGTAGCATCTTTTATTAATTCCTGCAGCATTGCTAGTTTGCCGCTGCTACCCTGATAATTTTCAATAAAGAGGGAAGGGTGGGAGCAGATTTGTCTAAGCCGGGTTAACAACGAAAGTATTTTAATTTGACTTTTTTCAAAACCCTTGTTGCTGATTTCGGTTTCGAATTCCTGCCTGGCTTTTAGAAGCCAGGCAGTATATAGCCTGGCCTGCTCCGCCGTCATTTCACTAACCATTTTACTTTCAATTTTTTCCGGCAGTTCTTTTAGAACTGTTTTTTTCATACGTCGCAAAATAAACGGTTTAATATGGCGGCCCAGCTCTTTGAGAGCCTGAGTATCGCCATTTTTAACAATGGGAATCTCAAATCGTTTTGTAAAAACCTTATGGGTACGCAGATAGCCGGGCATTAGAAAATCAAAAATAGACCATAATTCTGTCAGTGTGTTTTCAATGGGTGTGCCGGTAAGGGCAAAATAGCTTCTTGCTTTAATTTGTTTAACAGAGCGGGCGTTTAATGTATTGGGGTTTTTAATGTGTTGTGCTTCATCAAGAAAACAATACGCAAAATTTCTTTTTTCGTAGAATGCAATATCTCGTTTTATAAGAGCGTACGAGGTTATGATTATATCGTTGCCGTCAATTTCTTTAAGCTGTTCCAGACGCTCCGCCGGCTGACCGCAAATAACGAGTGCTTTTAAACCAGGCGCAAATTTCGCTACCTCTTCCTGCCAGTTAAATATCAATGTAGTTGGCGCAATGACCAGAGAAGGTTCGGATAAATTTTTCTTTTCGGCAAGAATAAATGTGATTACCTGCAAAGTCTTTCCCAGACCCATGTCGTCGGCCAAAATACCTCCCAAACCGTAATGCGCCAGTGCCTTAAGCCATTTTACGCCTGTTTTCTGGTAGTCGCGTAGCTTTCCCTGAATCCCGGCAGGGACAGCGTATTCAAAATCCTGGGGCTCACGAATATCCTGTACCATACGTTTAAAGGCGCTGTTTCTTTCCAAGGAACAAGCGGGTGCTTCCCGCGTTATGCTGTCCAAGTACAAAGCATGGTATTTAGGCAGCTCAACTACCTGTTTTTTTATATCGGCCGGGCGAAGGCCTAATTCCTCAATAAGCCCGGCGACTGTCTGGAATTCAGGGGAATCGAGCGGTATAAATGCGCCTGTGGAGAGGCGGTGATAGCGTTTTTTTAGTTTATAGGCAGCTAGTAATTCAATAAGCTCCTGTGGAGATATATCGTCAAGGTTGAGGGAAAATTCCAGCATGTCGGTACTGGTATTCAATCTAATACCGGCGGTAATTTTTCCGGGTGGCTGGAGTTTCATATTCATAAAAGCATCGGAGTAAAAAACTTCTGCAGTAGCCTCAAGTTCCGGCAGTGCCTGCTGTAAGAAATCGTAAGCAGCTTCTTCTTCGGCTAATACCAGCTTGTCTGTTGACCGAACAAAACCGTGGCGATAAAAAATATTCAATAGCATTTTTTCTTCGATAGTTGACCGCAGCAGCCAGTGATCATTAGCGACAGTTTCTGCTGGCTTAGTGTCAGCATGGGGATCAATTATCAGGTTGCCATAACAAAATTCAATTCTTGCACTTATTCCTGCGGCAAATTTATCGAGATATACCCGTTTTAGTAATTCTTCTTTACGAATTTTTCTATGGACAGCGGATTCAATGGTAACGGTTGCAATGGTCTCCAATGCAGGTAAAGTAGCTGATACAAATTCGGACACTGCTGTCGCCGGAATATTTACTTCCTGGTTACGGTTCTCACTGAAGCAATTTAGCAATTGTTTCAGATACTGTGCAAAGACAGTGTCGACATGGTAGATTGCGTTATGATAATAAATATAATGAAACTCGGAGTCAAGTCCGTAGAATTCGTCATCGGCTAAGTCCATGACCAGTTTTAAGCCGCCTTTTATCGTTTGGATAGTAAGCCTGACAGGTGGTCTGGCATTAATAATACGAACACCTGCTGTTTTTTTGCCGTTAATTGCGACCGCAAAGGGCTGATCCCCCATTGCCGCCAGAAAACGCAGCAGGTTAGTATTCGTGAGTTTAAGTTGCCGGGAATCACTAAAAGCCGAATGGAATAAAGGGCCGGAAAAAGAGTTGGGATACCAAAAAGTTCGTTCATTTTCTTCTTTATAAGCCTGGCGTAATAGGGTGATTAACTTAGCCGACAAGTCGTCAAACTCAATATGTTGAGGTCTTATTGTCAAATTTTTTCCAAAAATAATTTCTTGGTTGGTATCGAGCGCGGATAGTAATTGGGGAATATCTTTTACTACATACATACGGTCAGAACCGATGGTAAACTCTACATAGTTTGTTTTTCGCGTATTGTTTCCCGAAAACCCATAAATAGGAGTAAGCTTTATTAAACAAGCTGTTATTTTTTTGTCAGAAGTTATTTTGATCGCTTGGTTTTGAAAAAAGTCAAGCAGTTTCCGGGTAGTTTGTGTAAGCGGCACCGGTTTAAGTATGCCAAAGTATTGTGGCCAAACGTGTTGAATGGCTTTTAATACGGCAACAATATGTTTGCAGGCACCCTTGTTGCTGTGAAATGCAGGGCAATCACAGGAATATTGCTTAATTTTTTGTTGACCGTTAAAGGTTACCGATACTATATAAAAATATTGGCTGCGTACCCGTGCTTCAAAGGTGTTGTCACAGTTCGATAAATGTAAATTATCAACGCAATTGTTATAATAATAGTGACAGCCTTTCATATAAGCGGCATCAGACTCTGCCTCCGCTCTAATTATTTCATCGGCTAACATGTTGGCTTCCTTTCAGCTTTCAGTACTTATTGTTTAATTAGTCTGCCTCAGATAAAAATCCTGCTTTGTTGTGTTCCCAACGCAATAATCTTAAGCATACATTATAGTAGCGCCAGATATATACTTATAATTACTATAATGTAAAGCGGGGTTAAAACATGAAGCATCGTAATAAGCCGGAAGCTTATTTCCGCAGCCTGGTGGCGGGGGCAGAAACAATGATACCACTGGCAAATGGCAAGTACGTTACCGCCATTAACTTTGATAATGCGGCTACCACACCACCGTTTTGCTCCGTGTTAAAAAAAATTGTTCAATTTTCTCCCTGGTATGCTTCTGTTCACCGGGGTAAAGGTTATAAATCCATTCTTACTTCCAAGCTATATGAGCATAGCCGGGAGGTAGTGAGACAGTTTGTTCATGCTGATAAGCGCGATGTGGTTATTTTTACTAACAACACTACCGAGTCTATTAATATGCTAGCCTACGCGCTTGCAGACCAAGATGAAAAGCAAGTTGTTTTGTCAACAAGTATGGAACACCTGGCTAATGATATGCCGTGGCGGGATAAATATAAAATAGAATATGTGGCGTTAACTGGATCCGGACAATTATTACTAAAAGACTTGGAGGCAAAACTGCAGTTATATGAGAATAAGGTTAAGCTTGTCACGGTAACAGGTGCTTCCAATGTAACCGGCTACGTCAACCCCATCAGCAAGATTGCCCGGCTGGCTCACCAATACGGAACTAAGATTTTGGTGGACGGAGCCCAATGGGTGCCGCATATGCCGGTTGATATGAAACCGTATACTTCGCCCGAGCATATTGACTATTTAGCATTTTCCGCACATAAAATGTACGCGCCTTTTGGTGCCGGGGTCCTCATAGGACCGAAAGAGACCTTTAGCAAAGCTGTGCCTGTATATCAGGGAGGGGGAGCTGTTGGGCTGGTTTCTCACCAGGCGATTGAATGGGATGAGCCGCCTGCAAAATATGAGGCCGGAACTCCCAACATAATGGGTGTGTTGGCACTTACTACAGCAATAGAAACATTAAATAATCTGAATCTTCATGATGTATGTCAATACGAACGCGGATTGATTGACTATGCAATAGACGGTTTGTCAAAAATACCCGGGGTTACCCTTTACAGTGCTGACGATGGCAACGAAGAGAGGGTAAGTTTGATATCCTTTGCCATGGAGGGGCTGCACCATAGCCAAATTGCAGAGGCATTATCCCAAGAAGCCGGGATTGCTGTCCGTAACGGCTTGTTCTGCGCTCATCCTTATGTGGAAAAGTTACTAAATGTAAGCGAGAAAGAAATTGAATATTATCAGACTCATGACGATACTACTATTCCGGGAATCGTTCGGATCAGCTTCGCGCTGTATAATAATTTCGACGAAATAAATATTTTTTTAAACCTTTTGGAGCATATCGCTAAGCATCTTCAATACTATGCTTGGAAATATCGTTATGTGCTGGAACCTGAGCGTTGCGGCAAACGGCAAGCCCCAAATTATCCGTACTGCTAGTCCCGGCGGTAAACACAAAAACCACCCAGACTTCATTGTTTGAGTTTACGGGTGGTTCTTGTGTATAAGTTGACTTTGCCTTCATTTACATAACAAAACTGACTGATTTAATCCATTTCTTAAGGTTGGTCGCAAATATTATTTGTGCAGATTTCGCTAAATCGGGCCATTCGAGGCGTGTCCATATACGCAAGTTATGTATGGGCTTGCGTGTTTTGCTCATAGATCCACTCCTCTAATTTTTTTAACACTTCCTTGCGGGCCAGCTCGCATTCTTCTCCCCGCCATTCTTGTCCGGTTTGATTGTCAAACCAGGAATCTTTTTCAGAAAAAGTACCGGTTGGATATAACTTTTCTTTGGCGGCATCCAAAATGCCATCAAGCATACTTTGCTTAATGTTTTTTCTGATCATACGGCAACCGGCTTTTTCAGTAGTAGAAACCTCTATGCCGTCCGGACCAGTACTTAATCCAACATGAGAAAGCAGCTTTCCTTGCAGACCTGCGGCGGAAATAGCCTGTTTGGCATAAGCGGCAGCCTGATCACGTTTGATGCTGTCATCATCAACGGTGACTCTTACATTGCCGATAATAAGCTTATACATGACGCACCTCCTTATGAATTATTGTATGAAGGTTTGCTTGAGATAGAACTATTTTTAGCACTGGCTGATAAGTTGACTTTTGTAATTTGTTGCTATATAATGGGATAAGCAAATCTGAAGAGGCAGAGTAGTAAGCTTTTATGGCAGTTCAGAAAGTTGGCGGCGGTTGCGAGCCAATTGGCATGATAGCTGAACTCGCTGCGGAGGAGTGACTGTGAATTGCAAGTAGCGGTCGACGCCAGCCAGCGTTACAGGCAATGAGTGGATGACAATTGTCATCAAACAGGGTGGTACCGCGAGAATCTCGTCCCTGGCGTCAGCCACGGGACTTTTTTGCATTATCAGAAAGTAACCCCTTTCTGATAATCAGTAAAACAGCCAGGACTTCTGCCCGTGGCCTAAGGGTTTGGTCAAACCGGACTTTACTGCCATACCACACGGGTATAAGTGCAACACCGGCTTCCGCTTTCGTCAATAGCATGGCGAAAGCTGTGTTTTCTTTACTATTTGTCCGAGGGGGATTACTTGATGAACGAGAAATACACGCCGCGCGAAATTGAAGCTAAATGGCAAAAAAATTGGGCTGAAAATGATGCATTTTGTACAACAATTAACCGTCAGCGACCGGAATACTATGTGCTGGAAATGTTTCCGTATCCGTCAGGCAATTTGCACATGGGTCATGTGCGCAATTATTCGATTGGTGATGTTATTGCCAGATTTAAAGTAATGCAAGGGTATAACGTATTGCATCCGATGGGGTGGGATGCTTTTGGCATGCCGGCCGAAAATGCCGCTATTAAACATGGCATTCATCCTTCGTCCTGGACTTGGGACAATATCGCCAATATGCGCCGGCAGCAGCAAGAACTGGGCCTATCTTACGACTGGGACCGTGAGGTAGCTACTTGCCATCCTAATTATTATCATTGGACGCAATGGCTGTTTTTGCTGTTTTTTGAACGTGGTTTGGCTTATAAAAAGAAAGCGGCGGTAAATTGGTGTAACGAATGTAATACTGTGCTGGCAAACGAACAGGTTGTTGATGGTCGCTGCTGGCGCTGTGACTCGGTTGTCGTTAAAAAAGACCTTGAACAATGGTTTTTGAAAATAACAGATTATGCTGACCGCCTATTGGCAGATTTAAATGAGCTCAAAGGTTGGCCTGAACGGGTCAAAACAATGCAAGAAAACTGGATAGGCCGTAGTGAAGGTGCCGAGTTTAGCTTTGAAGTGCCGGAAATTGACGGAAGAATTGCTGTATACACAACCCGTCATGACACGGTATTCGGTGTTAGTTATATTGTGTTGGCACCAGAACATGCTTTGGTGGACAAGCTTATTACCGGCAAACCGGAAGAGGCGGCAGTCAGAGCTTTCGTTGAACGGGTCCGCAACCAGAGCGATATAGACCGGACCTCCAATGAAGCGGAAAAGGAAGGCATCTTTACCGGCGCTTATGCCATTCATCCGTTTACCGGCGAAAAAGTGCCTATATGGATTGCCAATTATGTTTTAGTGGAATATGGCACAGGGGCAGTTATGGGTGTGCCTGCACATGACCAGCGTGACTGGGATTTTGCGGGAAAATATGGATTACCGAAAAAAGTTGTTGTTCAGCCTGTCGATAGAGAGCTTGTGCTTGATAAAATGACCGGTGCCTATGACGGACAAGGAATTATGGTCAACTCTGGAGAGTTCAGCGGCCTGGACAATGAAACCGGCAAAATAAAAATTGCCCAGTGGTTTGAACAGAAAGGCATTGGTAAACGCCGTGTTAACTACCGCTTACGGGATTGGCTTATTTCCCGTCAGCGTTATTGGGGCGCGCCGATTCCTATCATCTATTGTCCGAAGTGTGGTACCGTGCCTGTGCCCAAAGAACAGCTTCCGGTTATGTTACCGGAAAATGTTGACTTTGCCGGCGGTTCTGTATCGCCCTTGGCTAAAGCAGAGGATTTTGTAAATTGCACATGCCCTAAATGCGGTGGAAAAGCACGCCGGGAAACCGACACTATGGATACTTTTATTTGCTCGTCCTGGTATTACTTCCGTTATACCAGCCCGCATAGTGCGGACGAACCTTTTGATCCTGACAAGGCGAATTACTGGATGCCTGTTGATCAGTATATCGGCGGTATTGAACATGCTATTTTGCATCTTTTATATTCGAGATTCTTTACCAAAGTACTGAAGGATGCCGGGTTGGTTAACGTAAATGAGCCGTTCAAAAACCTGTTGACGCAGGGAATGGTTATTAAAGACGGCTCCAAGATGTCTAAATCAAAAGGCAACGTCGTTTCGCCTGAAGAAATTATCGGCAAATATGGTGCTGATACCGCTAGGCTGTTTATCCTGTTCGCCGCACCGCCTGAACGCGATCTGGAGTGGAGCGATCAGGGCGTAGAGGGAGCGTACCGCTTCTTAGGGCGGCTATGGCGGATTATTGAGCATTACGTGCCACTGGTTAAAGCCTCCGTGCCGGAGGGGGACTCTATTGAACTCACCAAGCCGGAAAAAGAACTGCGCCGTATTTTACATATCACGATTAAACGTGTTACGGAGGATATTGGTCAGCGCTTCAATTTCAATACCGCGATTAGCGCCATAATGGAATTAGTCAATGCGATGTACGCACTTAAGGAGCAAGGGGTAACCCCGAATGCGGCCTTGGCCCGGGAAGTGGTTTCCGGTCTGTTACGAATGCTTGCACCATTTGCGCCGCATATTACGGAAGAACTTTGGCAGGAAACAATTGCCGAAGGCAGTGTTCATAAGCAATTTTGGCCGACATTCGATGCTGCTGCTACCGAAGTGGAAGAAGTCGAGATTGTTCTGCAGATTAATGGCAAAGTTCGGGATAAAGTTGTTGTTCCGGTAGGCTTAACGGCCAAAGAACTTGAAAAGACAGCTCTCGAACAACCGAAAGTTCAGGAACACATTGCCGGCAAACAAGTGGTAAAAGTTATTTCGGTACCGCAGAAACTGGTTAATATTGTTGTCAAATAGGGATAATATATATGTATATGCTTGAGGAGGCGAAAAAACGTATGCTTACTATTAAAAATGCAGCTGAGTTTAATGAATCGGTACTTAAGTCTGATAAACCGTCATTGGTTGATTTTTGGGCTCCTTGGTGCGGCCCCTGCAAGATGGTGGCACCGGAAGTCGAGGCTGTTGCCCAAAAATTTGAAGGGCGGGCTGTTGTCGCCAAAGTTAATGTTGACGAACAGCAAGAGCTGGCTAGCCAGTATAATGTGATGAGTATTCCTACATTAGTGGTTTTTAAAAACGGCAACGAAGTTGGTCGGATTACAGGTTATCGCCCGCAAAAGGACATTGGCGATATATTAGAAAAGGCGCTGTAGAACAAAACTCCCGGAATTATCCGGGAGTTTATTTTATTAGAGAAATTATTGGCATAAAACTTGTATTTATTAGGATGTTTTGTCATAATTGAAAATGCCTGATAAGAGAGGAGGGTATAAATTAATGCCAATTAAGAAACTGGGGCTATTTATTGCAGTCCTTTGTATGCATTTATTTTGTTTTTTGCCGGCTGTTTCTGCAGAAGAAGCAATTGAAGAAGTAGAGATCAGCGTATTGTCAATCAATGATTTTCATGGTGCCTTGTCTGAAAATGGAAAGAATCCCGGGCTGGCAAAGCTGGCAGCTTTCTTAAAGGAGGAAGTGTCGAAAAATCCTGCCGGGACAATTCTTGTCAGTGCGGGTGATATGTTTCAGGGAACCCCAGAATCAAACATGCTTTACGGACAACCTGTTGTTGAGGCGATGAACGAATTAGGATTTTCAGCGATGGCCGTAGGCAATCATGAATTTGACTGGGGTATCCGGGTGCTCAAGGAACGTATTGCGCAATCCAAATTTCCCTACCTTGCGGCCAATATCATTGATAAAACTACCGGCAAGCCTGTGAGCTTTGTTAAACCGTATACAATAATTGAAAAAAACGGTGTAAAAATTGCCGTAATCGGCTTGGCGACCCCGGAAACAGCTTTTAAGACAAATCCGAAATACATAAGAAATTATCGCTTTGCCGATCCTGCTAAAACTGTAACTAAACTCATTCCTGAGGTAAAACAGCAGGGGGCCGATATAATCGTCATATTATCTCATTTGGGCAGTGAAGTTGAACCGCTGACCCAGGAAGTGAAAGGTGAAGCAGCCGATTTGGCGCATAACGCGGCCAATATGGATGCAATTATCTCCGGCCATACTCATTTGATGGTCGATGGCCTGGTAAATTCTGTGCCGATTGTTCAGGCGGCTTATAATGGACGGGCAGTGGCGGAAGTCACATTTACCTATTCTAAAAATGCCAGGAAAATTGTAGCTGTTAAGACCCGTGTTGCCGAACTTGCGCTCACTAAACTGAATGCAGACGAGAAGGTAGCGGCGATTATCGACAAGGCCAAAGAAGAAGTAGCTCCATTAAAAAACAAGGTTCTAGGCCAGACGGTATACGACTTACAGCATGAAAAATTTTCCCTTTCGGTCTTAGGGCAGTGGGTAACAGACAGTATGCTTTACAAAGCACATGCTGATATTGCTTTCGAAAATGGCGGCGGTCTGCGCTCCGGTATTCCGGCAGGAAAAATTACCTTGGGTAGTTTGTATCAGGTCGTGCCTTTTGACAACACCCTGGTTACCATGGAACTGACCGGAAGACAGGTCATGGAGGTTCTTGAACATGGTATTGATAATAAGCAAATAGGGATGCTGCAGTTTTCCGGCCTTGTTGTGGAGGTTGAGCGGTCATTGCCGGCAAGTATGAAGATTACCCGGGTGCGACTTACCGATGGAAGCAAACTAAGTCTGACTAAAACCTATAAAGTTGTCATAAATGATTTTATGGCCCAGGGGGGCGACGGTTTTACCGTATTTGCCCAAGGAAAACATAAAATGGATACTCAGATTCCTTTGCGTGATTGCCTTATTGAGGCTGTAGAAAAGGCAAAAACACTTAACGTTGTTGAGGATCATCGTTTTGTTGAGGCGTTCACGCAAGCTAAGATCAAAAGGCCTGCTGCTTAAATTGCTAGTGAGGTACTTTTTTACTAAATAATTATTATTTTATATGATTCATTAACAGGAAACTGACGATAAAAGCAGAATAATCAATTAAGGATTTATTTGGTACTGCCAATTTTAGGGGGGGCGACAATGGAAAAACGGGACACTCTTTGGGGGTTATTCCAAAAAAAGAATATTAGCAGACGGGATTTTATCAAAACTTGCGTAGCGTTAACCAGTATAATGGGGTTGTCCGCCGATCTGATACCACAAGTCATTGAAGCAGCGGAGAAAAAAACGCTGCCGCCGGTTATTTGGCTTCATGGTCATGAGTGTACAGGCTGTGACGAATCGTTCATTCGCTCACAGACACCATTAGCTTCTGATTTAATTCTCAATATGATAGCCCTTGAATATATGGATGTATTGGCTGCTGCTGCCGGTGAACCGCTAGAGCATCACCTGGAGGAGGTAATAAAAGCCTATGCCGGTCAGTATCTTCTAATTTTTGAAGGGGCTGTACCGGCAGCGGAAAACGGTATCTATTGCATGGTAGGCGGCAAACCAATTCTTGAGACCTTAAAGCATGTAGCTAAAGATGCTGCCGCTATTATTGAAAATGGTTCCTGCGCCGCTTGGGGCGGCATTCAGGCGGCCAGGCCCAATCCGACTAAATCAGTGGCCGTTAGCGAAGTAATCAGCGGCAAGCCGATTATTAAAGTTCCCGGTTGTCCGCCGATACCGGAAGTACTGACAGGCACGGTTATGCATTATGCTTTATTCGGTCAGTTACCGCCTGTTGATAGTCAGGGGCGTCCTAAACAGTTTTTTGGCAATCGGATCCATGATACTTGTTACCGGCGTCCATTTTTTGATTCGGGTATGTTTGTTGAAAAATTTGATGACATGGCCAGTAAGGCGGGCTGGTGTTTATACAAGGTAGGCTGCCGGGGGCCGGAGGCCTACAATTCCTGTGGTAATATGCGCTGGTGGAATGGTATGAGTTATCCCATTCAGTCAGGCGCACCCTGTGTAGCCTGTGCGTCTAACAATTTCTGGGATAATGATCCGTTCTACGAACGATTACCCAATATTCCGCTGCCGAATACCATTGCGAATGCTGATAAAGTTGGCGCTGTATTGGCTGGTGTCACTACTGCCGGCGTAGTGGCACACGGCATAGCTTCTTATGTTCAGCATAGCCGGCATGAAGCAAAAACGGAAAAAGAACGGCAGGACAGTGAACAACCTAAGCCTCAGCAAGACCAGGACGAATAAAGGACGAGGAGGAACGGCATAGATGAAGAGAATCGTTGTTGACCCTATAAACCGGATTGAGGGCCATCTGCGGGTTGAAGTTAAAGTAGATGAGGCTACCGGCAAAGTTGAAGATGCACTGTCAAGCGGTACTGCCTGGCGGGGTATCGAATTGGTACTAAAAGGACGTGACCCGCGGGATGCCTGGCTGTTTGCTCAACGCATCTGCGGAGTCTGTACAACCGTACATGCCTTGGCCTGCCTGCGATCCGTCGAGGACGCACTAGGTATTGAAATCCCTAAAAACGCTAACTATATTCGTAATATCATTGCCGCTGCGCAAATGGTACATGACCACGTAGTTCATTTTTACCACTTGCACGCTTTGGACTGGGTAAGCCCGGTTGCGGCCCTCAAAGCCAATCCGGCGGCTACCGCTGCTCTGCAAAATACAGTGCTGGAGACATATAGTCTTAAGGCTGAAGGCCCCAAAAGTTTTACTACCAGTGCTTATCCCAAAGATTTCCCCAAAGCAACTGCCGCTTATTTTACCGAAATCCAGAACAAGATCAAAGCCATTGTTGAGAGCGGGCAGTTGGGGATCTTTGCCGGTCACTATTGGGAACATCCTGATTATAATGTGCTGCCGCCGGAAGCACATCTCATGGCCGTATCACATTATTTGAATATGCTGGACCGCCAACGGGACATTGTTATTCCTCATATTATCTTTGGCGGAAAAAATCCCCATCCTCATTATATTGTCGGTGGTATGCCCTGTTCTATTTCGATGAATGATATGAATGCGCCGGTTAACACCGAGCGATTAGCCGTTGTTGACAATTCAGTAAATTTAACAATTGATCTCGTTAATAATTTTTATATACCAGATGCGCTGGTCATTGGCGATTTGTTTGTTAAGGCCGGTTATGTTGACGGTGGCGGTCTTGCCGGGCAGCGGGTATTGTCATTTGGCGATTTCCCGGAGGAACGCTATAGCGGAATTTCCAATGGTGACTATTTTAATAACTTGTTGATCCGTTCCAACGGTGTAGTGGAGAATTTTGGCCAGGGAGTGGACAAGGCTATTTTCCATCCACTGGCGGGAAAAGATTTGAGCGATCCCAATGTACTGGCCGAAGGTGTTGAGCATGCTTGGTACAATTACCCCGAGAGCGGCAAGGATCTGCATCCCTGGAACGGTGTTACGGCTCCGCAGTATACCGGACCTAAGGAAGGGACTAAAACAAACTGGAAATACCTTGACGAAGACGGCAAATATTCCTGGATTAAGACGCCCAAATGGAATGGCAAGACAGCTGAAGTCGGGCCGCTGGCCAAATATATCATTGTGTATACCAAGATAAAGCAGGGTGTTATTCAGCAGCCTACCTGGGCAGAAAAATTTATTGTCGATCAGATTGAAGCGGTGTCAAAATTATTGAATTTGCCAGCGGAAAAATGGCTGCCCACCACGGTCGGCAGGACTGCGGCCCGCGCCCTGGACGCCCAACTGCATGCCTATATCAGCAAATATTTCTTTGATAAACTGTTAAACAACATTAAAGCAGGGGACACGACGGTCGCTAATACGGCTAATTGGGATCCGGCCAGCTGGCCTAAGGAAGCTAAGGGTGTTGGTTTACATGAAGCGCCGCGTGGCGGTCTGAGCCATTGGGTAACCATTAAGAACGGAAAAATTGACAATTATCAGGCCATTGTTCCTTCTACCTGGAACGCCTGCCCGCGCGATGGAAAAGCCGGTCATGGCGCCTATGAGTCCAGTATGATCGATACAAAAGTTAAGATTGCCGAACAACCTCTGGAAATATTGCGAGTTGTTCATTCGTTTGATCCGTGCTTGGCGTGTGCCACTCATTTATTTGATAACGAAGGCAAGGAAATTGCTGTCGTCCGTACAGATCCGTATTTTTAAGAAAAGACTTGGCTTGTGCCAAGTCCTTCAGAACGCCGGCAGAAGCCACCTGTACCCCTTTAGGGGGTATAGTCGTTCTTACTTATTATCAGAAAGGTTATATTTTCTGATAATGTAAAAAAAGGAGGATACTGTCTATGCGTCAAGGCGCCATGCAACGGTATTATCTGTTTAGCCCATGGCTGCGGATTTTCCATTGGGTGATGGTAATATGCGTGTTTATATTGTTTGTCACAGGCCTATATATTGGCAATCCCTTTTTTCTGGGGAACCAGGGAATAGACCCCACTTTTGCCGTTGCTAACGGTTTGTCTATGGAAACGATACGCTATATTCACTTTATTGCTGCCTATATTTTGGTACTTTCGTTTATACCGCGCATTTACGGCTTTATTATTAATCCCGGCGACAGGCTGCTTCCCCGGTTTTGGACCAAGCTCTACTGGACAGGGATTATGGATACGCAGCTGCATTATATGTTTCTGAGAGGAAGGCATCGGCCGTATCTAAGGAACTCATTGGCAAGGTCAGGCTATTTAGCGGTCTATTTTATGTTTTTGATCGAGATGATAACAGGTTTTGCTATGTACTATATGGTTGAGCCCAATCGGTTGTTAGCTAAAATATTCGGGCCGTTCAATAACCTGCTTGTTAACGAATATGTTGTTCACCTCATTCACCATTTTGTTGCCTGGTTTATTATTCTATTTGTAATCGTGCATGTTTATATGGCTGTAAGGGCTGATTTTACAGAAAAGGGCGGCGAAATCTCAGCCATGTTTTCGGGGGTCAAATACCTGGAGGAAGAACCTGACGATGTAGGGGACATACTAGTTAAGAAAGCTAAGGCAGAGTAGGGGAGTTTTTTACCTATGGAGAAAACCATTGTTTTAGGAGTCGGCAATATCCTGATGCAGGATGAAGGGTTTGGAGTCCGTGTTGTGGAAGAGATTTCACGGCGCTATACATTCCCGAAAAATGTCCAGGCTTTGGACGGTGGAACCCTTGGCATGGAACTGCTGAACTTTATTAAAGGGGCCGAATATCTGTTGATCATTGATGCAGTAAATGGCGGCGGTCAGCCTGGCGATCTATATCAGCTTACCGGTGAAGAGGTTAAGGCTTATTTTAAGCAGAAAGTATCTATGCATGAAATAGGCATTCAGGATGTGCTGACCGCACTCGAGCTTTTAGAGCAGCCGGTAAAAAAGGTGGTTGTTGTAGGGGTTCAGCCGGCTGTTATTGATATCGGACTTGAATTAACTGAGGTTGTGCAGGCAAGAATGGATGATATCGTCAAGCTGGTTGTTGGTGTTTTGGATTCTTGGGGTATAAACTGCCAAACGCATACATAGTAATTTACAAATGCGGGAGGTGGCGCTGTGAATTACAGTGTTCTTTATGTTATTTTTACCCTGCGTGAAGAACCTGAAGTTTTTCCGGCCGAAGATTACCGGTACAACCAGGAACAGGCCTGTCATGAATTATTAATTACAATATTTAATCAAAAACTGTGGGTTGACACCCGTGCTGTCCGACTGAAGAAAATTGCGGGAGCAGCCTTTTGTTGGAAGGAGTATGAAGAAGGAAAATATATCGAACTTAATCAGGCAAATGCCGTTTGTCCTGAATGTGGCTGGTGGCGATGCCATGTTTGTGATTCCTGTCACTGTAATAAACCTAAAAAGCAAGACTAATTAAAAAAATTACAATGATGGCAGGAAAAATGCTATTTTATACGTAAATTGTATACTGATAATTATTTTATTCTGCGTATCAAGGAGTGGTAATTATGCTACGCGGCATTCGTGGCGCAACAACTGTTACAACTAATAACCGGGAAGAGATTTTTGATCGCGTGGCTGAACTCCTTGCGGTAATTGTTCAGGAAAATGCTCTGCGCATTGAGGACATCGGTGCGGTAATATTTAGTTCAACCCCGGACTTAAATGCGGCTTTTCCGGCTGCCGGCGCGAGAAAGGCCGGCTGGCTGCAGGTACCGCTGTTCGGGACACAGGAAATCGAATGTCCGGATGCACCAAAACGTTGTATTCGTGTACTGATCTTGTGGAATACTGATCTTGGACAGCAAGACATTAAACATGTATATCTGCATGATGCGGTTTGCTTGCGTCAGGATATCAAGCTATAAGAGAAGCTGGGTGTCAGAGCGGCTAACTGCTCGGTGATCAACAAAGTCTGCTTTGTGTTTGCAAAGCAGACTTTTTATTTACGTTGGATAATGGAGATTATTGGCTGATACTGTCATTGTATATACGGTATATATGTTGAATTTTGGCGAATTTGTAGTAAGTTTAATTGCAATCACCGGCCGGTAGTGTAATAATATAGAAAGAAATAAGGAGGCTTAACGATCAGATGTTTGCGAATAACTGTTTGATATCAATTGTTGTGCCAGTGTATAATGAGCAGGATAATATCGACATGTTTTATCAGGAAGTTGTAAAATATATGGAACAACTGGCCTATTGTTTTGAACTCATCTTTGTCGATGACGGATCAAGTGATGCCACGCCCTTTATTGTAGAGCGCTTAGCTGTTGCCGATAAACGGGTGAGAGGACTGATTATGGCGCGTAATTTTGGTCATCAGATAGCTCTGACTTGTGGCTTGTATCACGCTAAAGGCAATGCAGTCATTACCATGGACGGTGATATGCAGCATCCTCCGGAAATGCTGCCGTTATTAATTAGCAAATGGGAGGAAGGTTTCCAGGTTGTTCAAACTGTCCGGATAAATACGGAAGGCGCTTCTTGGTTTAAAAGCTTTACTTCGAACATGTTTTACAAGCTGATGAATGCTATGTCCAATGTTCAGGTAACAGAAGGCGGTTCTGATTTTAGATTGCTGGACAAGCAGGTAGTGGCGAGTTTCCGCCGGTTTCGGGAACGGGCCCGCTTTATTCGCGGTATGATCAGTGCGATTGGTTATCGCCAAACGAAAATTGAATTTGTGGCTCCTAGACGCTTTGCGGGAAAATCCAAGTTTTCGCTGAAGAAAATGCTCCATTTTGCGTTGGATGGTATTACCGCCTATTCCAAAACACCGCTCCGTTTTGCTTTTTATATTGGGATTATTATGGGATTTAGCAGCATAGTTTTGACCTTGCATGTTCTTTATATAAAGTTATTTACGGTAGAGGCGGTTCCCGGCTGGGCGACGATAACGGCAAGCATTCTTCTTCTCGGCGGGCTGCAGTTAGCGGGAATTGGTATTATTGGCGAATATATTGGACGGATATTTGAGGAAGTAAAACAGCGGCCGCTTTACTGGCTGCGTGCTGAATTTGGGCAGCACAAAGAAAGGAATAAAGAGTAATATTTTGCAAGAAAAACAAAATTTTGACCTAATAAATGTAAAAAAAATCGATATAGAGGAAGGATTTTTCAGGATTAGGCCGAATAAGTAATTTTGAGCGCTATAGAAATGCCGAATCCTGCTCAGGTACGGGGGAACCAATTTAGGGGGTGAAACTTGATCAACACGGCTTTTTCAAGTAGGGTGCCTGCAACCCTAACCCGTCAGCTAACCTCGGAGGCCAGTGAGGGGAGAATCAAATTTGCATAAGTTTTTGAGGTTTATTGTCACGTTATGCCTCATTTTTGGCATAACTACGTTTGCTCAAGCTTCGGGTACATACGAGGTTGGTGACCAGGGCGATGATGTGGCCGGTATTCAGGCACAGCTAAATAATCTGGGTTTTAATGCTGGTGCTGTGGACGGCGATTTTGGATCCTTAACGGCTAATGCTGTTAAAGCTTTTCAAAGATCACGTGGTCTTGAAGCAGACGGTGTGGTTGGAATGCAAACCTATCGTGCTTTGATGGGACGGGATATCCCGGCCAGCCGTGATTCTTCCACTGCTTCGGTAAGGCGTATCGTTCAGACTTCCATGCGTTATATGGGTGTACCTTATGTATTTGGTGGTACAAGCCCGAGCGGTTTTGATTGTTCCGGATTCACTCGTTATATTTTTGCTCAAAGCGGGATTTACTTGCCGCGAATGGCCGATGAACAATTTGAAGTTGGGCGGTATGTGTCCTATGGTCGTCTCCAACCGGGAGACTTGGTGTTTTTCAGCACCTATACCTCAGGCGTATCTCATAGCGGAATCTATATTGGCGATGGTAGATTTATCAGTGCTACTTCTAGCCGTGGTGTAGCAATTGACAGTATGGATAGCAGCTATTGGGGTCCGCGGTATATCGGGGCTCGCCGAGTAATCTAAATTAAGAAGGGAAGGCGTTGTCGGCCTTCCCATTTTTATTTTAAATTAAATTAACTTTGTAGCAGGAGTTTTACATAAAGGATTGTATTTTACTATAGGAAATGAGACAATAGAGAAGATCAAAGTTAAGCATTCTTTACAGCGGAGATAAATTATGTTTAGTTTTTACTGGCGAAAGTTCATAGTCCCTTACTGGCTGTTGGCCTTGACAGCAGTGCTTTGTTTCATTGTTGCAAGTTTAGCCGGTTTGGCTGCGCCGTTGGTCGTTAAACTGCTTATTGACGATGCTTTGGCGGCAGGCAATATTAAATTTTTGCATTTCATTACGGCAAGTATTGTATTACTATACCTGATCCGGGGTTTATTTTCTTATTTTTACGGATACGGTATGGCTAAAGCCGGTAATAAAATGCTCGCTAAATTACGGCAGGATATGTTTACTAAACTGCAGTCATTGGATTATGCCTATTTTATGAAAACTCCTTCCGGTGATCTTATTTCTTTGTTTACCAATGACATGTTATTTATTCAACAGGCAATTACTGTCGGCATTCCTGATGCTATCGTTGAATCGATGAATCTCTTGGCTATTATGGCGATTATGATTTATTTTGACTGGGAATTAGCTATGGTGACCTTTGCCACTTTACCATTTATTATTGTGGCCATAAGCTTTTTTAACAATAAAATAGGCCGACTGGGACTGCTTGTCGAACATACTTTGGCTAAAGTTACGGCTATTATTCAACAGTCGCTTGTATCCGTTATGATTGTGCAGAGCTATGTGCGGGAAGAATACGAATATCGAAAATTTAGCGACAAGATACACCAAGCCGCTGATGATTTACTGAAAACCCAGCGTTTAAGCGCAATTTTAGTATCCTTGGTTGAATTTCTCGCAGCTATTGGTTTAACAATTATTATTTGGTACGGCGGCCGTGAGGTGATTAACGGTCATTTGAGTATTGGCGGAATGTTTGCCTTTCTTGTCTATATCATCAATGTTCCCATGCCAATACGCAAAATTAGTCAAGCTATGACCTACCTGAAACTTGGTGCGATTGCCTGGAAACGGATTAATAGTTTGCTTAATGAGCAAATCCCATCAATTGTTGATGGTTATTTACCAATGCCTGTAGCAAAAGGTTTTGTCGAATTTAAGGATGTTTCCTTTGCTTACCAACCAGGTAAATCTGTTTTGCAAAACATTAATATTGCGGCCAAACCAGGCGAGATTATTGCCATTGTCGGTCCCAGCGGCGCGGGTAAATCCTCGTTTGCTAATTTGCTTTTACGTTTTTACGATCCTGATAAGGGGACTATTTACGTAGACGGAATGGATATAAAAAATCTGAAACTTAACGCTTTAAGGCAGCATATCGGCTTTATTCAGCAAGAGCCCATCCTATTTAATGCTACGATTAGGGAAAATATTCGTTATGGATGTCTTGACGCGACAGACAGTCAGATTCAGCGAGCGGCTCAGTTATCCAATGCGGACGACTTCATCGGGTCTTTGCCGCAAGGCTATGATACAGTGGTAAGCGAATTGGGAGGGAATTTATCAGGAGGACAGCGGCAAAGAATTGCCATGGCCAGAGCGATCATTGCTGAACCTGCCATATTGCTTTTTGATGAGCCGACTGCTGCTCTTGATGCGCAAACTGAAAAGCTGGTTATGGCTGATATACGGAAAGTGAGTGCCGGGAGAACGACTTTTATCATTACGCATAATATGTCTACCATAGCGGCTTCCGACCGAGTTGTTTATTTAATGGGTGGCCGGGTAGTCGAAACAGGTACGCACCAGGAACTTATTGATAAGGGTGGTTTGTATGCCAGGGCGGTTCAACTGGGTGAACTCGAACTATGCATAACCCATTAGGAATAATGAAAAAATTAGCGGCACAGTTGCCGCTAATTTTTTTGATGTAATAGTTTGACACGGTGGTATTGAACACATGGCCAAAATTATAAATTGCTGGGGCAGCTTAACGGTACTTTAGGCGTTAACTTGTAATATTTCGATCATTTGCTATAATGATGATAAAATTACATAATCAGGAGGACTATCATGGACTATTCTAGATCACAAGCTTGGACGTTATTGCGTCAACATGTAAAAAGTGAAGTGCTTTTAAAACATTGTTTAGCTGTTGAAATTGCCATGCGGGCCTATGCAGCTAAATTTGACCAAAATGTAGAATACTGGGGAGCCGTAGGACTTCTCCATGATATTGATTTTGAGAAATACCCGGATGACCATCCCAATCATGTTAGACAGATTCTTACTGCCGCCGGTTATGATGGCCAGTTTGCCACAAATGTTGAATCTCATGCCCGCGATTGGCCTAAAGAGCGAACGTTGTTGCAAAAAACGTTGTTGGCGGTGGATGAATTGACCGGGTTTGTCATTGCCTGTGCATTAGTACGGCCGGACAAGAATCTGGACAACCTGGAAGTTAAATCGGTTATGAAGAAATTTAAAGATAAAGCCTTTGCCCGCGCCGTTAACCGTGAAACATTGACGACAAGTGCACAAGACATGAATGTAGATTTTAAGGAGCACATTGCCTTTGTTACCAAGGCATTAGCTCAGGCAGTGAAATTGCCTGAATATCAGGAGTTTCCGCTGGTAGGTTAAGGCGGACATAAAAAGGACAAAAGGTGCATATAGATTAACGGAGGATAGCTAAGAGGAGAGAGAGAATGGTAAAAAACGTTCTGAATAAACTTACTGTTAATCTAGATGACACCAATGTCCGGGAAAAACTTTATGAACACCTAACAGCATTATTAAAACGTCAAGAAGGCATAAGCTTGCGGCCTATTGTGGCACTTTGTATTGGTTCGGACCGTTATACGGGTGATGCCCTGGGGCCGTTAGTCGGAACCTATCTGGAAGAAAACACAGAGTGTAATGTATATGGTACACTGGAACACCCCATTCATGCGGGTAACTTTGTTGAGGCCTTAAATATCATTACGCACCGCCACCACCATCCACTCATTATTGCCATTGATGCCTGTCTTGGCAAAAGTCATGAAATTGGCAATATTGAAATCTGGCAGGGAGGTTTGGCTGCGGGGATTGCGGTAGGCAATCGATTACCTACTGTCGGTGATATCTCGATTATCGGTGTCGTTAATGCCCAAAGTCAGATTGGCTATCTTGATTTGCAAAGTACCTCACTCGCTAAAGTGATGAAACTTAGTAAAGCCATTGGCGAAGCCATTGCTGATACTATGAATGTATTGGTTATGGAATCTATCCCTGCCTGTACACAATCAGTCGCTAAATAGTGATTAGAGAGCTCAGCTAATAGCGCTAAACCCTGGAAGGTTCTGACTGATAGCTCATTTATGTCAAAAAATTCAGTTCTATATTTTGGTTGACTAGAAAACGAGATTGCAGTTCCAGCAACTGATGGGTAGTTAAAAAACTGCCTGTTGTCCTAGCTGAAATGCAATCTCGTCTTTTGGTGTTGAAAATGTTACTCCTCTGGAAATAATTTATCCCAAAGCATATAGAGTACGACTAATGCACCGGCAAAGAATATGCCAATATCGGCAATATAGCGATCCATGCTTTTCAGCCTCCCGGATTAACATCTATTCTTATTTGGATTATATGCTACTTGCCTTGCTGGTGCAAGGACGAAAAGGGCAATTAAGAAATATTTTTATTGCCAGGCACATTCGGCTCGTCCTTGCCATAAGATTTAAGCGACAGATTTTTCGGGGGTGTATGACGTAATGACTCTTTCGTTTTTTACGGTTCTGGCAACGTCAATTATTAAAGGCATCACCCTGCTTGTTTCGTACATAGCCAATAATACATTTCCTCTGCCATTATCAGAAAAAGATGAGCAAATCTATTTACAAAGGCTTAAAGAAGGGGATGAGGTTGCCCGTAATGTGTTAATTGAACGCAACCTTAGACTAGTGGCTCATATTGTAAAGAAATTTGATAATACCGGTGAGGACGTGGATGATCTAATTTCCATCGGCACCATTGGTCTTATCAAGGCCATTAATACTTTTGATCCGGCTAAAAAAATTAGATTAGCTACCTATGCTGCCCGTTGCATTGAAAATGAAATTCTCATGCATTTAAGGAGCACCCGGCGTATTCGTACTGAAGTGAGTTTATATGATCCAATTGGTGTCGACAAAGAAGGAAATGAATTTACCCTAACCCTTTATCTGTTTTATCCCTCAATTAGGCGATTTACTGGGGCAATCGAGGGTAAAGTACCAACGTGAAATCATCGTCGCGTTGGTCTTTTTCTTTTCGGTAGGTGGCATACTCTAGCACGGATTTTAGTATTCGGTTTTTTGCAGCAGGATCTTTGGTCTTGGAAAATACCGACAACGATTTTTTGAATTTGGGGATAATATCTTTCCTGGCTTTTTCTCGCTTGGTTTCATTCTTGATCACTAATTTCATATCTGCTATTGCTTTTTCCGTTTCTGCAACCCGTTTAGATAATTTCTGTGAACGTTCAAGGTAAGTAGCTTCATCATATATTCGTCTTTCAAGCAACTCGGGAAGACGATCTTTCTGTTGGCCTAGTGTTGCTAATTCCTTTTCGAGAGTATGTAATATTTTTTTATAGATGCTGATCGTGTTTTCTTTTTTATTTTGGGGCTGATATTTGCTCCACTGATTTTGATACTCTTCAACCCATGCTTCCAAGCCATCAAGCAATTGCTTCTCTATATACTCAAAACGGCTGCTCTTATTTGAGCATTGCGGATTGTAGCATATGAGATGAGGATATTGTTGACGCTTATACGGACGGTATACCATAGAACTGCCGCAAATGTCACATTTAACCAGCCCTGCCAGCGGATTAGTAATACCATTACCATGGTGATAGGGGACGTGATATTTTCCTTTTAGAATGGCCTGTGTTTTGGCAAAAAGTTCTTTGGATACAAGCGGTTCATGCTTTCCCTCGACATCAATCCATTCTTCCCGAGGACGTGTCCTGGTATCGCGTCTTTTGTCCGGGTCGGCTGATTTCTTGCTTTCTTTCTTTTTCCACTGCAGCCGGCCAATGTATACTTCATTTTTTATGATATTTAAGACCATGGAGGATGCCCAAGGCCTTCCACTGTACGTTTTCTTGCCCATACGGTTTAATTCTGCGGCAATCTTATGCGCTCCCATTCTGCCGTCCATAGAATCATTTGTATATAACTCAAAAATAAGCTTTACTACCGGGGCTTGTTCGGGGTGGGGGACTAACATTCTATCCCGTCCTTTTTTTTCAATTTGATAGCCGTATGGCGGTCTTGTGCCAATATAATTGCCGTCTTGCACTGAACGGATTCTGCCGCCCTGCAACCGCCGGGTAATGATTTTTAATTCTTTGCGCGCCATAAATGCCTCGAATTCGGTGTATTCTTCATCGAACTCATCATTAAGATCGTAAATTTTTCTTTGGGTTACAATGTAAGTACCTGAGTTTTTAAAAGTCTTTAGTATAAGGCCCTGGTCTTCCATATCACCACGGCCAAGACGGTCAACTTCCATACACCATACAGATTTCCATTTACCCTCGCCGACTTCTTTTAAAAGCTGCATCATCTCCGGACGATGGATAACACTTTCACCGGATACAATTTCCTCAAATACTGTTGTTATCTTGACGTTATTTTCTTTTGCAAGTCTAAAAAGTGCTTTTTTATGTTTGGCTAGGGTTTCACCTTCGCCGCGTGCTTCGGCTTCCTGATCCTCGCGTGACTTGCGCAGATAAAAACAAGCCGGTTCTAAATCCTGTTGTAAGCGTTGTTTCTTCATGGTCTCACCTCTAAGGCGTAGTTATATAACAAAAATAGTAATCAAAGCGATAAAATATTCCTGATACGTTTTGTTTTAATGCTGCTTTGCGTTTCGTTCTTACAGTATTTAAGAGGTATTATAAAAAGTTCGATGCTAGGACAATTCAAATGTCAAAAAGGGATCATTATTACATTGATAGGTACTTCCGTTCAGATATATTTACGAAGAATTTAACATTATTATAGGGCAGTCCACGTTAATCCCCGGCATATAAATTACCGGGGTGATACTGTGGAATGCAAGTACGCGGCTACCTATCGTTTTCCTGGCAGAAAAGGTGTAGTTCATGTGGTAGCTCCACCGCCAATGTCTGAAGAAGAAAAAGAGAGAAGAGTCCGTATATACTATGAAGCTTGTTGGGATGCATGGAATTCCCTTTCTGTTGAGGAGCGACTAAGATTTAATGCCGAATGCAAAGCCGAGTAAAATCGGCTGCAATAAACAGGGACAAGCCGGGAAGTGACTACATGGAGATTCACAACATCCGCTTGTCCTGGATAAAAAAATAGACAATAAAAAATCCCGACTAGCGGGATTATGAAGGTAACCAAGCATCGTCTCCAACGTTTGGAGGTACGGACTCTTCTTTTTTGGGAACCTTGGGCGAGTCGGTTTCTTTAGCCTTTTTAGCTTCTTTTTGTCGTTGTATACTGCGAAATTGATCAAGAGTTCTACCGCCCATGATTCATCCTCCTTAGTATTTTTATGAGAATATACTTACCCAATATATGATATGCACGTAAGATATATATTATTCATAAATTTACAGGTAGAGGGACTTTTATGCAGATTGATTGGGTATGGGGTACGCTGGGTAAATCTTTGGCAAAAGTCTGGTGAACAAGTTGGATGCATTTTACTGGTTAAATTTTTTTGCTGAAATAAATACATCCCCTGCGGTAGAAAGTAACAAAAATTTTTGAAACTAGTAATGACAGCGTAAGTGTGGAAAAGGTAGCAAACCAGCTCCAGCCGCTGTACTTAATAAGGTTGGTATAGAGTTCAAGAGGATATTCTATTGCTGTAATCCCGGCACTGAACAGTAGCGCATGACCGATTATGCCGCCTAGACCCCGTGTGCGGGTAGTTTGGTTATACAAAATGCACAAAACCGGGAATGCCCATATCTCAAAAAGTATACTGGTTTCAAAATATTTTGGCAGTAGACGAACCGGATATTCTAAGAGCCTGAGACTATGAACTGTGGATCCTAAAATAAAATCTAGGGTACATTGAAAAAAGAAGACAGCAACCCAAATTCGGAAATATTGCCAGTCAATTACATAAATCACTAATAACAAAGTGATTATGAACGACAGTATCATAATAAGTTGGTCCCAATAAAGACTCATTAGATTTCTCCATTAAATATCCATAAAAGCTCTTAGCTTTTTACTGATAAGAAGTAACTACCGGCCGGGGAGGGATAATTTTTAACTGGATTACAAGTCCTGTCCAAACCCAATGATCCAAACAATTATGAAACGCACAATATAAAACATCGTTAACCACTAAAATAGCATAGCTTGAAAATGTAATTTTAATACCAACGAAAAGGAGATATCATGACAGTAGCAGGCCTGCTAACAACACGCCGAATGACTGCGTGTAGTTGAATATGTTAAAAGCGGTAGGCCGGGATAGATGGCGTGATATTAATAACAGCCATTTAAACTATTTAAAGGAAATAATTTCCTTATGTCGAAATAACCAAAGAAGGAGTTGATGTAATGAAATGCTTAATTTGTGATAAGGCTATGCCATTTGATTGTACGTGTTCTGATATGGGGAAACGAATTCAGCTTGTTAGAGATGCTAAGCAATTAATAGATAACGAGGAAACCTTTAAAACGTTTATCAAAGCTAAGCTAAATGTTGATTTGGAACAATAACCTATGAATTGGGCCCTTGGCAGGTGAGAATTGGAAGGCCAACTGACCTTGAGGTAGGACGATAAACTCCTGGTGTGATACCGGGGGTTATTTTTATATAAATACAATATTATATGGAAGAAATTTATAAAATACAGATAAACACTAAGTGTTAATGAAATTACATTGATAGACGTATTGGGAACGGCGCCGGATGTTGTGGGGGAGGCCGTAGAAAGTTTGTGTGAACAGGAACGGTTAAATCGGGAAATTCACCGGCTGACTGCCAGGGAAAAATGGGTACTAGAAATGCGCTTCGGACTGCCTGACGGCAGTCGCAAAACCCAGCGTGATATTGCCAAAATACTAGGGATTTCACGAAGTTACGTTAGTAGAATAGAAAAACATGCGATTACTAAGTTGGGAAAGACATTATCTGCGGGTGACACTCCCCATAAGTAGGCTAGGATAAACCAATGGGATTATAGTAATGAGGAAAAGAGGCTGTTTTGTGTGTAGCGGGCAATCTCTTTTGTTTTTACGATGACCATGTTATAATTTTTGGTAATCGATATTAACAAACCGGAGGAGAAATTGTTCAAATTATTAGTACCCTGTCGAGTAGTCAACACTTTATTTGAAATTAATTTTGCCGAATTGCGTCAGCGGGGAATGCAAGGAATCGTTTTTGATCTTGATAATACAATCATTCCCTGGAGTAGTCCGGATATCTGTCCGGAGATGTTACAATGGTTGAAAGATTTGCCTGCACAGGACTTCAGACTTTGTTTAGTATCTAATAATGGCAAAGAACGGGTAAAAAAGATAGCTTTTCAATGCGGCGTACCTTTTGTAGCCCAGGCCCGCAAGCCTTTGCGCCGCGGTTTTCGTCAAGCGGCCCGGGTGATGGGCTTAAGTCCGGATGTTGTTGCGGTTGTGGGTGACCAGCTATTTACCGATGTTTTGGGCGGTAACCGGCTTGGCATGTTTACTATTTGGGTAAAACCACTAACTACCCAAGAATTTATCGGCACAAAAATTACCCGTCAATTTGAAAAACTAGCGGTACGTTTGCTAAAAGCTACCGGAAGACTTTAAAATGAGTCAGTGAAAAAACATATTTAATTTTCTGCAAATAACAGAGGGAGTCCTTACATCATGATGATAACTGCTAAAACCCAAAAGGTAGGCCTGCTAGGCTGGCCGCTTGGTCATTCCTTATCACCCGTAATGCAGAATGCGGCATTTGCGGCAAGCAACTTGGACTATGTCTATTTACCGCTGCCCACACCGCCTGAACTGCTGCCGCAAGCGGTTCAGGGACTTAAAGCATTAGGGTTCGCGGGTGTGAATGTAACGATCCCGCACAAAGTCGCGATAATGGAATACCTGGACGAAATTGACAGTAGCGCTAAATCAGTCGGCGCTGTTAATACGATTCTATGTCAGGGAGACCGTTTAATCGGACATAATACAGATGCCGGAGGCTATATCCGCTCTCTTAAGCAGGTCGGTATTAGCGTGACTGGCCGCTCGGCCGTAATTTTCGGGGCAGGAGGTGCCGCAAGGGCTGTTATAGCTGGATTCGCCGCTGCTCATGTAGCGGCAATAACTGTTGGCGCGCGAGATAAAAACAAGGCCGAACATATGGCGCATTTATTTGACGGAACTATCCCGGTAAGCGGTGTCTGCTGGGATAGCGACGAGTTTGCAGCGGCATTGTCTAATGCCGATATTGTGGTTAATGCAACGCCTTTAGGAATGTATCCGTCTACTGTCAATCAGCCGCCGGTGCGCTGGGACCTTTTGCAACAGTCAGCAGTAATTTCCGATTTAATCTATAATCCGCTAATAACCGGGTTTATGGCCGAGGGTATTCGCCGAGGCCATATCGTTGTCGGCGGTGAGGGAATGTTGCTTGAACAGGGAGCACTGGCTTTTGAATTATGGACAGGTCGTAAGGCGCCCGCAAGCGTGATGCGCCAGGCGCTTATGCGGGAGTTAAAAAGATAACAAAAATTAACAAAATATTTTAAGATTATTAATTTTATGGCAGGAATACTCTTGCCGGAATGCGAATATACTCCTTATCGGTCATATTCAGCAATATTATGGGGGGATAGCGATCTCCCACAGATCAAGTAGAGTAAACAATGCAACCGGACCAGGCAAAATATATAATTTTTTGCTACGTCGGTTGTTTTTTTATTATTCAACGGAGAGAAACAATGCTGCAAAATAATAAACGTCCGGGAGACGTACCTCATGTAGATTTAGCCACTGCCCATATTAGTCAAGAAGCCGTGTCTGCGATCTCCGAGTCCTTGGCCAAGCGGTATCAAGTTATTCCTATCGAAAAAGAAAACCAGGAATTAACACTGGCTATGGCGGACCCTACAAACTTTTTTGCCATTGATGATGTGAGAAGGGTGACTGGCTGTGAGGTTAAGCCGGTAATTGCCGCCGAACAAGCCATAATGCAGGCTATTAGCCAGTACTATGGCGTACATGACTTAGTTAAAAAAGCTGTAAAAAAGTTTAATCAGGAAGAGCACTCCGCAGTGGCGCAAGTACATACGGAAGACGACGCACCCATTATCGGCATCGTTAGTTCCCTTTTAGCTCAGGCAGTAAGGGAACGCGCCAGTGATATTCATATTGAGCCACAGGAGAACTTGCTGCGGATTCGATTCCGGGTTGATGGCATACTTAGAGAAGTAGTTTCATTTACCCGCAATATTCACTCAGCGATCGTGTCGCGAATCAAGATTATGGCTAATATGGACATTACGGAAAAGCGTCTTCCGCAAGATGGACGAATCGATACCCTGGAACAAGGGCGTGAGGTCAATATCCGGGTATCAACTTTACCGACAATTGACGGCGAAAAGGTTGTCATGCGGCTGCTTGATAAAAGGGCGGTTATTCTCGATATAACTAAATTGGGATTTACAACTAGCAATCTAGCATGTTACCGCCAGTTATATTCGCAGTCACACGGGATGATACTCGTGACGGGACCAACCGGCTCCGGCAAGACGACAACCTTATATTCGACGTTGGCGCAAATTAATACGATTGACCGTAATACGATCACAATTGAAGATCCTGTCGAATATCGTCTTGCAGGCACAAACCAAGTGCAAGTCAATCCGAGAGCGGGGCTGACTTTTGCCAAAGGCTTGCGTTCTATTCTACGGCAAGATCCGAATGTGATTATGATAGGCGAGATTCGAGATGGTGAGACGGCTGATATAGCAATCAGAGCCGCACTTACCGGGCATTTGGTATTGAGTACCCTGCATACGAATGACGCAGCGGGAGCAATAACCAGGTTGATCGATATGGGCGTGGAGCCTTTCTTGATAGCCTCGTCGGTATTGGGGGTGCTGGCCCAACGGCTGGTGCGGGTAAATTGCCCTGAATGCAAAAAAATATATACACCGGTATATGGTTCAGGGGAACAATTATTTGTAAATCAGGACAAGCCTGTTTCGTTGTATAAGGGGTTAGGCTGTGCCAACTGCGCGTTTACCGGCTACCGGGGACGAATGGCTATTCAGGAAGTTATGCCTGTCAGTTCACAGATTAGGAAACTGATCAATCGTCGCGCATCAACCGATGAAATCGGTGCTGTAGCTAGAAGTGAGGGGATGCTGTCCATGCGGGAAGATGGGATACAAAAAGCGCTGGCGGGGTTTACCACAATGAACGAAGTTATGCGTGGCACATATGTTTACAATAAATCCGATTAAGCGGGGTGACAGACCGATGATTGAGACACTGTTACATACGGCAGTAACTCAAAAAGCTTCAGATATTCACCTATCTGTAGGGGTGCCACCCATTTTCCGAATAAACGGGAGTTTAATTACAACCGATAATTCTCCGCTCACCCAGGAAGATACGCTGGCTATATTTCAGGCAATAACGTCTGTTGACCAGCAGGCTCGTTTTCAGGAAAATGGTGAACTTGACTTTGCTTTTGCGATTAACGGCCTTAGTCGTTTTCGCGTTAATGCCTACCGTCAACGCGGTTTTGTGGCTATTGCTGTTCGTGTGTTGAATGAATCGATTGTTTCCTTGGATGAGTTAGGCCTGCCGACAGTAGTCAAGTCCCTGGCCCGGATGCCCCGCGGCTTAGTTCTTATTACCGGTCCGACAGGTAGTGGAAAATCAACAACGTTGGCTGCAATGGTCGATTTAATTAATTATGAACGTTCATTCCATATATTGACTTTGGAGGACCCTATCGAATATTTACATCAACACCGTAAATGCGTTATTAGTCAGCGAGAAGTACCAACCGATAGTACAACTTTTGCAAGTGGCCTTAAGGCAGCCCTGCGTGAAGATCCGGATGTCATCATGGTTGGGGAGATGCGGGATGCTGAAACTATTGGCATTGCGGTTACTGCTGCCGAAACAGGGCATTTGGTGTTGGCTTCTCTCCACACCTGTGATGCTGCGAGGACGGTTGACCGGATTATCGATGTTTTTCCTCCTTATCAGCAACAGCAAATCCGTATTCAACTTGCTTTGACGCTCCAAGGCATTATATCACAGCAACTTATACCGCGATGTGATGGGAATGGAAGGACAGTGGCGGTCGAGATCCTCATGGCAACGCCTGCAGTACGCAATCTTATTCGTGAAGGCAAGACTCATCAAATTTCATCGGTTATTCAGACCGGTACTAAATTCGGTATGCAATCTATGGATTTTTCTTTAAAAATGTTGTATCAGCGAGGGGTTATTTCTTATCAGGATGCATTAGCGTATTCGCTAAATCAGGAGAATTTTATTTTTTTGGCAGATAGGTAGTACGCTATAACACCCTGTCAGAAAGAATGTATTTTCTATAGCTAAGACCGGGAGAGAAAAAAGTGGTTAAGACTTATACTTATAAGGCCAAGAACCGGAAGGGAAAACTTATGACAGGCACTCTTCTGGCCGACAGCGAGAACGCTGTAGCTTTACATATACGTAAAAAAGACGGCTTTGTTTTACAAATAAAAGAAAAAAAGACAGGCAAAAACCTGTATGCGGTCGTACGGAAACAATTAAACACTGTTAAAATAAAAGATTTAGCACTGATTTGTCGTCTGCTTGCCACGATGATTGAGGCAGGTTTGCCATTACTTACCTGTCTTAAGATTGTCATCGATCAAAGTGAAAATGCCTACATCAAAACCGTACTGCAAAGTGTGTATGAGAATGTACAGGCAGGTGAGACGTTTTCCTGGGCACTTGCTCAACATCGCCACGTATTTCCGGCTATTATGATCAATATGGTCGAAGCCGGTGAGCTAGGCGGTGTGCTTGCAACCGTTCTTGAGCGCCTGGCTATCCATTTTGAAAAAGAACATAAGCTTGGCGAAAAAATTAAATCGGCCATGACCTATCCTGCTGTTGTGATAACGATGGCGGTACTGGCTGTTATATTTATTTTTATTTTTGTATTACCGGTTTTTATAGCCGTGTTTGTCGATATGAAAGTGGAGTTACCTTGGCCAACAAGGATGCTGCTGCTAGTTAGTGAATTTCTTCAAGACTATTGGCTGTTTTTACTAATAGGCATTATTGGCGTAAGTTTGTTTGGCAAATTAGCGTTAACCCGGCCTGACATAGGCAGGATACGGGATAAAGTGGTACTTGCCATACCGCTTGTTGGCAAACTTGTTCAAAAAGTTGCCATCGCCCGGTTTAGCCGCACTCTAAGTACACTGATCCGGGGAGGGGTGCCCATTATCGCCGCCCTTGATGTCGTAAAAAAAGTGATTGATAATTTGAGCATGATGGAGGCTGTGACTGTGGCGCAAGCAAACTTAAAAGCAGGAATTACGCTTGCCGAAACGCTTGCTGCCAGCAGAGTATTTACGCCTATGGTTATTCAGATGGTGGCTATTGGCGAAGAAAGCGGCGCTATCGATAAGATGCTGGAAAAAGTCGCTGATTATTATGAAAGTGAAGTTGATGATATCGTTACAAGAATGAGCAGTATTATGGAACCTGTTATTGTCGGGATATTAGGTGTATTCATTGGCTTTATTGTTATCGCGATTATCTTACCTATGTTTGACATTATTGCCAATGTCGGCAGTAGCATGTAACTATGTATTCCGCATTAAAGAAGTTTGCCGACGCAGGCGGATGGTGTATGAAGAGCGCTCCACCACTAGCGTTTGACTTCCGCTTTTGCCAACACACCACCCGCCTGCAAAAATCTTCGCACGTTGTATATATCTATCAAGGAAAGTGAATAGTATGATGTTAACTATAAAAAAACAAATAAGCAATGCCCAAGGATTTACATTAGTTGAGTTGATGGTGGTTATCGCCATTCTTGGCATTCTGGCATCAATTGCCCTGCCGAGACTTGCAGGTTCAATAACATTGGCTAAAGCCGCTAAACTTCAGGCTGACTTGCGAACAATAGGCACTGCCATCGCGTTATACGAGGTCGATAATGGCAAGTTGCCGGAAGCAGAGCTTGATGCCGCCTTAGTTCCAACGTCGGGGAAAAAGTATCTGCAAGCCATGCCTGCGCCACCTGACAGTTCAGATCCTGCCAGCTATAAAGCCGGCTATGATGCTTCTACCGGTGTTGTAACGATCAAGTTTGCAGGAAAGACTTATAAGTCGGATGGTTCTAATCCTGTGGACAATCCTGTGGACGTCAAATAACTTCTCTAAAGTGTAAGACAATATGTATTTTTTCCGTATTATTATTCGAGGGAGAAGCACATGCTCAGCTTACTTTTATTCTTAGCAGGGCTGATTGTCGGCAGTTTTTTAAATATATGTATTGACAGGATACCTCTAAAGCAGTCGTTGATACGGCCACGGTCATATTGTATGGCGTGTAAGGAGCCGTTGCCGGTTCAAGATATCCTACCGGTTATAAGTTTTTTGCTTTTACGGCGGCGATGCCGGTTTTGTGCTGCGTTACTCTCCTGGCGTTATATCGGAGTTGAATTGTTGACAGGCTGTTTATTTATATGGTGCTATTTTATTTTGGGGGTAACATTAGCTTGTAGTAAGGCGCTCATTCTTACATCCTTTCTTATTTGTATTACCTTTATTGATCTTCGACATCAGCTTATTCTGGATAAAATACTGGTGTGGTTTGCTGCCTTGGCTGTCATTAGCAACTTGTTCGAGCCTGTACTCTCCTGCGGGGACATGGTAAGTGCGGCCGTAGCCGGCGGGGGTATTTTCCTTGTAATTGCCGTTATTACCAGAGGGGGGATGGGAGGCGGTGATATTAAGTTTGTAGCTGCATTAGGGTTATGGCTGGGATTTAAGCTGACAATGCTTACCGTCTTTTTGGCTTTTCTCCTTGGTGGTTTAGGGGGATTATTGCTGATTATTGCCGGTCTAAAGAAACGGAAAGACTTTATTCCGTTTGGCCCCTTTATTGCCGCAAGTGCCTGGATTAGTTTGCTGTATGGGGAACAACTTATCATTTGGTATCTATATATTCCGCAGTAAAGAATTTGCAGACTCAGGTAGGTGGTGCATGAAGAGCGCTCCACCGCTGGCGCTTGACTTCCGCTTTTGCCAACACACCACTCGCCTGCAAAAATTTTTACTACCAGTTTGAAATGTACAGTTCGCTTGAGAATTTAAGGGGACTCGCAGCACCTTGTATGCATAGCTAGGCTGGTGACAGGCTGGAGCGTGGTCGTTGTGCAAAAGGGATTTTCACTTATAGAGGTAATAATTGTTGTTGCGCTTGTTGGTGTTTTAGCCACCGGAGCGTTGCCGCGCATTGCAGATACCTTGGCAAATCAAGAATTGCAAACGGCTGCCGTTAATCTGGCGGCCGATATAAGAAGTATGCAACAACTGGCTATGAATGCCAATGGTGACAATTCTCCCCTTTACACACTGCGCTTTTCCCGGGATGAACATGGCTCCTATTATATAATTCATAATGGCCGCCACGCCATTAAGACAGTGTACTTATCAAGGTTTGTTCAAGTGACTGGCGAGCCGGATTATATTATGTTTTCTAATAAAGGTGCACCGCGCAGAGGGCAAAAAATTGAATTAAAAAGTATTCGCCACCGTTATTTTTTGTATATTTATATTGCCGGTGCAACAGGTCGGGTAAGGGTCTCTGCCAACGGCAATACTGACGAAAAAGATTACTGAAATAAGAATCTGAGCGTGATCCGTGTGATAATAAAAAAGCAGCAAGGTTATTTTTATATAGATGCGGTCATTGCCATAGCTATTTTGGCTGTTGCCTTGGTTTCCACTGCGGGCATGTTTTTTTCTTCAACAAAAGCGAGTGCCAGTGCTGCGCATTATACGGCAGCTACGAACATTGGCAGACAGCAAATGGAGTTCCTGAAAAAGTGGAAAGCAAGCGATTGGAGTGACCCCAATCTTCCTAGCACGCTTCCATGGCAGGGTGATTTTAATGATTTAATTGTTAATAAAATGGCCTTTGAGGTTAAAACAGACGTTATTCAGCTAAACGCAATTGACCCCAGTTTAATTCAGGTAAATGTCGTGGTTTCCTGGCGGGAGGCCGAAGGGGTAAAAACTATTCAATTTACTACTTTTTTCTCGAAGGCGTAGTTTGTCATTATGTATCAGGAGGAGCTATGAATTTAGTCAGAATCATAGCCAATAGGAAGGGGTTCACTCTTGTAGAATTGATCATCGGTATGGGGCTAACCATGTTACTGACATCAGTTCTTGTCATTAGCGTAGCAAACTCATTAACTGTTTGGCAGGCAGGAAAGAACCGCAGTGAAATTGAACAAACTGCACGCTATGTGTTAGATACAATGGCGCGGGAAATACGTTATGCCAATACGATTAACATAAACTCGAAATCATCCATAACGCTTACCCAATTTAGTCCCAGGACGAATAAGGTTCAAGAAAAGATTACATTTAGGTATGGCAGTAGTGAATCGAAAACGATTTATAAAATTACCGATAAGACGGCATCCGGCGGCGGTATTGGCACGAATCCGTTAACTCCCGCGGTAATCAAGAATTTAGAATTCCAAGCGGCGCCAGCCGCTGACCATAATGAGGTTACCATAGTTCTACAGGCAAGCGGCTATCGGGGGGACATTTTGGAATACCGTTCATCAGTAAGATGTCTTAATGTATTATTCGTTAATGAGTAGGTGGTGGCCCCTATGTTTACCAGTCAACGAGGAGCCGCTGCACTAATGGCTATTCTGGTCATGACCTTATTGCTGGTTATTGGTAGCGGTTTGGCAAGATTAAGCTTGACAGATGTGGGAACCGCCGGGAATTATCGGGATGGCCTGGCGGCTCAGTATTTGGCAGAGGCTGGTGCCAAACGGGCGCTTAGTGAAATTAGAAGATCTGAGACAGGAGAATGGCCCGGCGAAACTAGAGAATTTGATATGGGTAATTATGAGGTTAAAGCCAATTATGAGGTTAAGCCGGTTGTAAATCAAGGCATGTACCGGATCATCACCGCAATCGGTACCGTTAATCGCGCGACGAGGACTGTAGTTGTTACAGTGACGTCTGACTCCCCTTTTCACTATGCTGCTTTTTCCGGGAAGCATATGCGGTTATCAGGCGTAGCTGTCGATGGGGACATTGGGAGTAATGGCGACATTACACTTACTGGGGGGAAGATTACGGGCAGGGCTGATGCGACAGGTGAGATTTATGCCTATGATGTTGATGCGGCTAGGCTAAACCCGGGTGTTTCCCCCAAGGATTTGCCTCCTTTTACCTCGCAGATAAGACAAAATTATAAAGCAATAGGTAAAATGGCAAATATCCGCGAAGATGATTCGCAAAGGTATGTTACCTGGGGGGATTTTAGCAATCTTAATAAAAATGTATTTTATGTTGAAGCACAATATCCGCTATTATTGGCGACCGGGCATATAACGGGGCCGGGGGTTATTTATTGCACCGAAGAAATACGGATAGCAGGTGCGACAATTTCTAATAATGTAGCCTTGATATCAGAAAAAAATATTAAAATTTCTGAAGGGATTATGGATAAATCCTTGCTAATTGCAGGCGGCGATGTGGAAATTAACATAGCGGATTATCGTGGCGGCACTATTGCTTACGGTAATTTATCTATAGCCGGGAATGGCTATGGAGATCCAAAATTAGAGGCGGCAGAGATCTTGAATAATGCCTATTTACCTTTTGCCTGGGCTTCTGGTAAAATTCAAATAATGGCGTGGAATTCACATGAATAATTGGGAGGTATCATCGTGCAATTAAAAAACTACATGGAAGATTTAGTCTGGCAGCGTTTAGATGAAGTTATGGTAGCAAATCCACAAGCGTGTAATTGTGAAAATTGCCGGTATGACATTGCGGCGTTGGCACTTAATTTTTTGCCGCCGCGTTATGTTGTTACCGATACAGGGGAGACGTATACAAGAATTAAGGCCTTGGAAAGTCAATTTAATATTGATATTGTAACAGCTATTACTCATGCCTTGCAGATAGTGAGCAGCAAACCCCATCACTATGCGGGCAAGAATTAGCCAAATTAAAGCAGTTGTTAGCAGAGTTTTTCGGCGGCAGCCGGCTACTACTGTGGGGCTGGATATTGGTTCAGGATCAATTAAGGTTGCCGAAGTGGGGTGGAATCAGAACCAACCTGAACTTAGGGCGGCCGGCATCATAGAACTGCCGGTAAATACTTTTAAAGACGGTTATATAGTAAATGAACCCTTGCTGCTGGAAGCGCTGCGACAAATATTGACAATAAGTGGTGTAACAAGTAAAAATGTAGTACTGTCATTACGGGGACAGGCCTTGGTTATTCGGGAATTATTATTTCCGGATATGAGTGTTGAAGAATTGCAGCAGGCGATAAAATGGGATCTTGATAAGTATGTGACAACGGCAAATGCAAGTGATTATTATTTTGACTTTGCCACCATCGAGGCAAGTAAGGATACTCACGAGATTAGAGTATTATTGGTTGCCGCACCTTTAGCAATGATAACCGGTTTGGTGAGTTTAGCCAGAAAGCTTGGGTTAAAGCCTTTGGCTGTAGATATTGAGCCGCTGGCTTTGCAGCGAACTATGGAGCAGGCAAGCAACGTTATTATTATCGATATAGGTGCGGAATTTTGTCAGGTAAACTTATTTCAACAAGGATCTCCACTCGTTTCACGTCTTATTCCCCTTGGTGGCAATCGTTATACGGAAACGATTATGCGAGAATTGAAACTTAACTTTGCAGAAGCTGAACGGCTCAAGCAACAAAAAGAATTATTAGTCGCTGACAATCAAGCGGATGAGAGGTTAGCTTATCTTCAGCAATCATTACAGCTGTTAATCGAAGAACTGGCGCGTGAGGTTCGTCGTACGGTTGATTATTACCAAATGCAAAATCGTAATGCTATTATTGAAAAAATAATTTTAACCGGTGGCGGGACTAAGCTGAGTAATTTGGCATTTACATTAACGCAACAATTGCCTGACATTCCAGTAATTATCCACACGCCGTTACTGTCATTGCCAATATCGCCTTCCCTTGATGATAAATGGCTTAAACGGATAGAACTGCAAATAGCGGTAGCTGTTGGGCTGGCATTGCGACGAGGTGGCGATGGTTAATGGCTGTTCAGATTAATTTATTGCCGCCGGAAGAGCGGCAATCGCTGGGAGCGTTAACTGGATTAATCGTCTTGATTATCCTAGTTGCAGTCGCGGCAGCGACTGTTTTCAGCTATAATTTATATACCATTTACCGGTTGGAAAGGGAACTGACAGTGATACAACAGCAATTTTCCTTGCTACGGCCTACTCAGGAAAAAATGCTCTGGGCCAATGGTCAGAATCAGTTAGTGGCCAATAAGAATGCATTTTTGGTGAACCTTACGGCTGAACGCAAATCCTGGTACGCCATCCTTACTCGCTTGGGAGTCGTTACTCCGCCGCAAATTTGGTTAATTGAGGTAGAAAGCAGCGATAAAGGTGCATTAAAAATAAAGGGCAATGCATTGACGTATCCGGATTTGGCAGGCTTTATACAACTGCTTGAACAAGAGGAACAAGTAACTGCGCCGCAATTAATTCAGGCTGAACAGGAGCCGGCATTAGGGGTTATTAGATTTGAACTGAGTGTAAAAACTAAGGGGAGCAGCCATGAAACTTAATAGGACCTCATTATCCATATGGCACAAACTCCTCCTCGTTCTTGCCGGTTTATTTATTTTCATTTTTTTATTTTACACCTATGTACTTGAGCCGCAAAGAATACGAATAAGTGAACTATTCGCCGCGGAACAGGATATAAGGCAAAAAAACGCCGTTATCCAGGAATTCGCCAGAAAAAACCCAGACACAGAAAAGTATTTGGACGAGGTGAGAAAAAGGGTATCATTAGTAAATGTTATGATTCCTGATCAGACAGATCTCAGTAGTTTTCTTATTCAGCTCGAACAGGCGGCAACTGCCTGCGGATTGCAGCTAAATGAAGTAAAACATGGCCAAATTATAATAAAAACAGGTTATCAGGAAATCCCAGTCGAAATAATGCTTAGGGGATCATTTGCCCAGACACTGGCTTTTTTGCAAAAGCTTGAAACGATGGCGAGATTTAATACTGTCAGCCATATTAGCATTCAATCCCGTCAAGGTGTATTGGAGAGTAAGTTAAATTTGGTGATCTACAGTCATGGCGTGCCTGCCAGAGTTCAGGCCCAGCCTGCAAAAAGGTAATGTAAAGAGGTGGATTTATGTTAAGGTTTATGACTGCCGGGGAGTCGCATGGTCCGGCACTTACAGCAATTCTTGAAGGTTTACCGGCAGGTATCACAGTTGATCTTAAGCAAATTAACACAGATCTGGCCCGGCGTCAGCAGGGATTTGGCCGCGGAGGCCGGATGTTAATTGAAAAAGACAAAGCTGAAATCATGTCAGGCGTTCGGTTTGGGCAGACGCTAGGCAGTCCCGTAACATTACAGATCAGTAATAGGGATTGGGCGAATTGGCAGGAACGTATGTCCCAGTTTGGCAAGCCTGCCGGCAGTATGATAACAGCGCCTCGCCCGGGACATGCCGATTTACCGGGAATATTAAAGTACGGCCGGAATGATGTCCGGGACATATTGGAACGTGCTAGTGCACGGGAAACAGCCGCAAGAGTGGCTGTCGGGGCAGTGTGTAAAGAGCTGTTGGCTGCTGTTGATATTAAGATCGGTTCTTATGTAGTCAATATTGGCGGCGTCAATGCTCAGGCAGTACCGGAAAGTTATGAAGATCTGCTGAAGCGGCGGCAACAGTCTGAACTGGGGTGCATTGACCCCGAGGCTGAAACTAAGATGAAAGCTGTGATTATAGAGGCCAAAGAGCAGGGCGATTCCCTTGGCGGCATATTTGAGGTCGTGGCTTATGGAGCAATGCCCGGGCTGGGGAGCCATGTTCAATGGGATCGGCGATTGGATACAAAATTAGCCGGGGCCTTGATGTCTATTCAGGCGATTAAGGGAGTTGAGTTAGGAGCCGGATTTGCCTGTGCGAATCTTCCCGGCAGCCAGATTCATGATGAAATTTATTATGACAGCAATCGCGGGTATTGCCACCATACCAATAATGCCGGCGGCATTGAAGGCGGTATAACCAACGGGGAGCCTATTATCGTTCGGGCAGCCATGAAACCCATTCCTACACTTATGAAACCCCTATTATCTATTGATATTTCGTCAAAAGAACCACTTAAGGCAAATACGGAACGCAGTGACGTATGTGCCGTGACGGCGGCGGCAGTTGTCGGCGAAGCCATGGCCGCGTTCGTGCTGGCAGACGCCTTGGTGGAAAAGTTTGGCGGAGATAGTATTGCTGAAATAATGAAGCGGGTTACAGAGTATCGGCAGTATGTCAGAAAAGGTTCGAGTGATTGTGGCTAACTTTTTTGCCGGTTTCGTGGAGCAATGTAAAAAACTGACGACCGAAAAACAGAGATATGGGCTTGTTTGCACAGCTGGTTTGTTACTTATTGCCGTTGTGATAATGATTACGGGCTCACCCACTTCCCAGCAGGCGGCTTATGTGCAGTCGGAGCGGGAGGCGCATTCAGCAGATCAACAGCGTTATCAGGAATTTATACCGGCACCATCCAGCGGGATTCGGGATCCCTTTTCTGCGCCGGATAGCTTTACAGTAAAGCAAAAACAGGAAAAAGAATCTGCGAATCTACCTGCAATTGCTTCTTCGGAAAAATTGCCGGCTACGCCCCCGCTGCAGGAAAAAGCGCCTACGAATGACGAACTGCCGGTACTTATAGGTACTATCCGGGATAGTAAAACACAATTGGCGATTCTTTTATATAAAGGGACCAGTCGATCATACCGTGTCGGCCAAAAAGTAGGTGTATACCAATTGGAGGAAATTTCCGATAAATCGGCGGTTATCCGGGGGGGGCAGGGAGAACGGGTCTTACAAGTAAGAAGGTGATAGTCGCATGCAGGTACCAATTGTACGTTTTGTTTTAGCTTTACTACTAGCTGTTAGTGTATGTCTAACTGCTTTAGCTAATCAGTCGTTAGTGACCATGAATGTGGTAAATGGGGAAGTGCGCGACGTATTAACGGCATTGGCCGAGATTGGCCATGTTAACCTTGTTGTTGATGATTCGGTGACTGGCGGCATTACCATTCAGTTTAATAACGTTTTGTGGGAGACGGCATTGGAACTTGTGGCTCAAACCAAAGGGCTGGCGTATCATCATGTTAATAATGTCCTGATAGTGGGGAATCCTGAGCAAATCGGCCGGAGTTTCGGCAATGTGCATTTATTTAAATTAAAGTATATCAATCCCGATGCTCTACACGATACGGCCTTGTCAATTTTATTCGGCGAAACAAAAGGCGAAAAAAAGTTGGAATCAACTCAGGCCAATGATCAGCGCGATTTGGCTACTCCCAAAACGAACGGCAATTTTGCAAGAAAAGATCAGCAGAAGGCGAGTCAAAAGTCCACAGTGTTAGATCGTTTGACAATTGATTATGCAACGAATTCCCTGATTTTATACGGTACTATGCGGGAAGCTGAAAAAATTCAGAATTTGTTGGATAAAATTGATATACCTTACCAGCAAATTATCCTAGAGGCTGAAGTAGTGGCAATAAACAGGGAAGACGTAAAAAACATAGGGATTGAATGGAGTTGGGCCAATACGCCGCAGTATGCGGAAGTAACTCCGCCTAAGGTTACGGCGCTGCAAAATGACGCCGGTGAGATAGTCGGGCAAAATGTGGAACCCGGAAAGGTAACCCGTGAATCGCGCAGTGGCGTTATTCAGTATGGACGCACCCCGGAAGGCTATCCCTACGAATTTTATTATCAGGCGCAGATTAATGCGCTCGTCAGCAAAGGCGATGCCAAAATACTGGCCAAGCCCAAAATTACGACGATTGACGGTAAGGAAGCGCAGATATTAATTGGTGACCGGATACCGGTCATTGAAGATGTAGTTACGAACGGCAAGACCACGACAACGACCAAATACGTTTTAGCCGGCATTAAGCTTAATTATACGCCGCGTATTAACACAGAAGGGCAGATTACCGCAACAGTTCATACTGAGGTAAGCAGCCCGACTTTGGTCACCGAAATGAAAGCTTACCGAATAACCACGCGGGAGGCGGAGACTACCGTGCGGCTGAAAGATGGTGAAACCATGGTTATTGGTGGCTTGATAGGCTCTCAGGACAGTCATTCGCATAAGGCAGTTCCTTTTTTAAGTAAACTGCCAATTATCGGAGCTTTATTTAAAAATTCAAATAACACAAAAACAGATACAGAAGTCATTATTTTTCTTACCCCTCGTATTGTAAAATAGTTACGATATAAGGCTTCGGAGGCATAAATGAAAAATATAGTATTAATTGGTTTTATGGGTACAGGTAAGACCAGTACCGGACGGCTGTTGGCGGGACGGCTTAACCGGCCTTTCATTGATATAGATAAAAAAATAGAGCAAGAAACAGGATTATCGATTAGTGACATCTTTCAGCTTTACGGAGAAGACCATTTTCGCCAGTTGGAACGTGAGGTTATTTCCCGGGTAGCGCGCTATACCAATACAGTGATTGCCACTGGCGGCGGAGTGGTGCTAAAGCAGGAAAATATGATTAGACTGAAAAATACCGGAATTATTGTTTCACTTACGGCATCTTTGGAAACCATTCTAGAAAGAACGTCGCGGCGTGGGGTTCGTCCTTTGCTGGACTGTGAAGACCGAGCAGAACGGGTTGCTAAGCTTTTTCACGACAGGGCAAATCTCTACATGAAGGCGGATTATACACTGGACACCACCTGTATGCCTCCGCACCAAGTGACGGAGAAGATTATTGCTTTATTGCGAGAAGGAGGACATTTGCGTGGCAGAAGTTAAAGTAAATTTAAGAGAACATAGTTATACCATTCATATAAATCCCTGTGGGATTCATCAGGTTGGCGAGCTGATGAATACATTGCCGCTAGGGAAACGGGTTCTTATTGTGACCGATGAAAACGTTGCTCCTTTATATGCCGACCAATTAGCTGACAGCCTTAAAGCTGCCGGTTTCAACTCCGCGGTTATTATTGTAGAACCTGGTGAAAGTTCAAAATCGTTGGCTACTGCGGATAAGGTATTTACGGAGGCTATTGCCCGGGGGCTTGACCGAAAATCGCCTATTATCGCTTTAGGCGGCGGGGTTGTTGGCGATCTGGCCGGTTTTGTGGCGGCAAGTTATTTACGTGGCGTGCCGCTTATTCAGGTACCGACATCATTATTGGCCCAGGTCGATTCCAGTGTCGGCGGAAAAACGGCTGTTAACCACAAGCTGGGAAAAAATTTGATTGGTGCTTTTTATCAGCCAAGCCTGGTCGTTATTGATCCCCAGGTACTTACCAGTTTGGATGACAGGCAGTTAAAGGCCGGTCTGGCGGAAGTCGTAAAATACGGCGTTATTGTCGACTATGATTTGTTCAATTATCTGCAAAATAATTCTGCAGCCCTGCTGGCCCGCGACCCGGCTGTACTTACGGCGGTTATCAGCCGGTGTTGCCAGCTTAAGGCCGGTGTCGTTGCCCAAGATGAGCGGGAAACCTCATTGCGCATGATCCTAAACTTTGGTCATACCATCGGTCACGCCGTTGAGGCAGAAGGGGGCTACTCTAAATACAATCATGGGGAAGCTGTGGCGATCGGTATGCATGGGGCGGCCCTTATCAGCCAAAAACTGGGATTTTGCGGACAAGCTGATGTTGAGGCCTTGCAAGCTTTGCTCAAACGGCTGGGTTTGCCGCTGGCAGCCCCCAATTACCAGCCGGAAAAAATGTTGCATTATTTGCGGCGTGATAAAAAAGTGGTAAGTGGCCGAATAAATTGGGTACTGATGAAGGCGATCGGCCGAGTAGAGATAACCACCGAGGTTCCCGCGACCGCAATTGAGGCTGTGTTGCAACAAATTACCTAATTTTACCAAAAAAAGCAAAAAGAGATTGCTTCGCACAGACAGGGCAAGTTTTGCGAAGCAATCTCTTTTTTCGGTTATTATCATGTTGTTTGTAAATTGTTAATTTTGTGTTAATAACGGCAGGATAAGGTAGTAACTTGTCGAAAAGAAGGGATATCTGAAACTTGGAGGAATGAGCAGTTGGTAAGCGGTAAGAAAAAGGCAATGATTATTGTTACAGTTATTGCACTAGCCTTGGCGGGGATTGTTGGTTACCGGATTTATAGCAATATGAAAGCAAATACGGAACGGGCCGGGCGTGTTGCCCAGGGGCAAGTCGTGGCGGTTGAAGTGGCGGCTATAGCCAGACGGGATGTTACACCTGTGTTGACTTTTTCCTCCAATCTGGAACCGGTATGGAGTGCGGAAATTGCCAGCAAAGTTGACGGACGTATTGATCGTCTGCTGGTTGATGAGGGAGACGGTGTTGCTGACGGAATGACAGTAGCCATACTGGACATGGGCGAGCTTTCCGCCCAGGTCGTGCAGGCCGAGGGCAATTTATTGCAAGCCAGAGCCACTTTGGAGCAGGCTGAAATGGATTTAAGTCGGATGGAGCAGCTTGCCAAACAGGGAGCCATTGCCAACCAAACACTGGACTCGGCCAGAACGAAACGGGAGTTGGCCGCTGGCCAGGTCAGGGCGGCTGAAGGTGCACTAGCCTTGTATGACAGCAAGTTAGCAGGTGCTAACGTGATAGCACCACGGGCGGGTGTGGTAGTTAAACGTTATCTGCAGTCAGGTTATTATGCTAAAGCGGGTACTCCCATTATTGCAGTGGCTGATATTAGCACTCTGCTGGCAAAGGCCACCGTTGGTGAAGCTGAGATTGCGCAACTGGCAGTGGGGACGAAAGTAAAAGTCAAAATGGATGCACTTGCCGGTCAGGAATTTGCGGGAACCATTACCCGGCTGTCGCCGGTGGCTGTCATGCCTTCACGGACGTTTACTGCCGAGATATCGATTCCTAATCCACAAAGTATTCTTAAGGGAGGAATGTTTGCTAAAGTAGAAGTTCCCGGTCAAGTGCATGCTCAGGCACTTGTGGTGCCGGAAACAGCATTGGTCATGCGGGAAGACATCAAGACAGTTTATGTTCTTACGGCTGACAATAAAGTACAGCAGCGTGTACTTAAATTAGGCTATGTTGGTGATGGCTGGGCCGAGGTGCTTGATGGTGTTAACGATGGAGAGCAAATTGTAATTTCTGGCCAAAATAAACTACGAGACGGATCAACGGTTCGCTTGGCAGCGCCCGGGGAGGCTGGCAAATAAATGATTGACGTTTTTATTAAACGCCCGGTATTTACCACGATGCTTGTCCTGCTGTTGGTGGTTTTCGGACTGAATTCGTAATCCAGGCCTGGGTGTTGATCTGTATCCGGATGTTGAATTTCCGATTATTACCATTACTGTCACCTATACGGGTGCTTCGCCGGAAGAAATGGAGAGCCTTATTACCAAGCCGATTGAGGATGCGGTAAGCTCGGTTGCGGGAATTAAGACATTATCGTCAGTTTCGCGGGAAGGTGTATCGCAGACAACGATTGAATTTGAACTTGGGACCAATCCCAAGTTAGCAGCCAATGATGTGCGTGAGAAGGTTGCCGGTGTTCGTAAGCGGCTGCCGGATCAAATTGATGAACCGGTAGTGCAGCGCTATGATATAACGGCACAGTCGATTCTTACCTTTAGTCTGGCGTCAGATACCAGGCCACGGGGGGAGATTCGGAAAATTGCCGAGGATATTGTAAAAAATCAGCTCCAACAGTTGGAGGGCGTGGCTGAGGTTACCGTATATGGCGCAGCACAACGCGAGATTCAGATATTGGCTGACCCGCGCAAACTCGAAGCCTACGGTATTTCGCTGCAACAACTGCTTGATGCGGTGGATGCTAATAACATTAATACACCAGGCGGCCATGTGACAGAGAAAGGTATTGAATTAACCGTCAGAACAATCGGCAAATATCAAAGTATTGAAGATATAAGAAATATTATTGTACTTAACCAAGAAGGGCGTCTGGTGGCCCTAAAAGATGTTGCCGCTGTAGAAGATACCTGGGTTGAAGAACGGAATTATGCAAAAACCAATGGTGTACCAAGTGTTATTGTCTCCATTCAGAAACAATCTGGGACGAATACGGTGGGGGTTGCGGAAAAGGTAAAGCAATCCATGCAAAATTTAGAGCAGAATGTTTTGCCGCCTGATATTAAAATTACAAAAGTTCGGGATAATTCCGTCTATATTCGCGACAGTGTTGATGACGTTATGATGTCAATGGTCTTTGGCGGGTTATTGGCTGTAGCCATTACCTTTTTATTTTTACGCAATGCCAGGGCTACCATGATTGGTGCCATTGCCATACCGACTTCGGTTATTTCGACTTTCTTTTTAATGAAAGCCATGAATTTTACGTTAAATAATATGTCGCTCATGGGGCTTAGTCTGGCGGTAGGCATACTGATTGACGACGCCATTGTTATTGTTGAGAATATTTTTCGCCATATGGAGCAGGGAAAAACCCCCAGGGAAGCGGCCGGTGTTGGGACGAAAGAAATATCACTGGCTGTTTTGGCGACAACTTTCTCAATTTTAGCCGTATTTGTGCCTGTGGGCAATATGGGCGAGATTATCGGCCAGTTTTTTAAACAATTTGGCCTGACAGTAGCTTTTGCCGTAGCATTTTCGCTTTTTGTAGCCTTTACACTTACGCCGATGCTGTCTGCTTATTGGTTGCAATCTGGTCACGAAAGACAGGATCGACGGCTACGCTGGCTTGAGTATCTATTGGATAAATGGGAACAAGGTTTTGAAGCTTTCCGAAATCTTTATCGGGAAATATTATACTGGGCATTGCGGCGTCCCAAAAAGCTAGTTGCCGTGGCCATTGTTTCTCTGTTTCTTAATGCATTGTTACTGCCTTTCCTTGGTTCGGAGTTTCAGCCCACCTATGATTCCGGTGAATTTATCATCAACATGTTGGCGCCGTCTGGAACGTCGATTGAACGTAATAAAGAATTAGTAGCCCAGGTTGAACAGGAAATTTTGGCTATTCCGGAATTAGAATCAGCTTATCTGGTTATCGGCACTAATCGCCAAGTATACCGTTCGATGATTGGTGTGCGGCTGATCGATTCCAGTAAACGCTCCCGATCCATGATGCAGATAATGGATTCGCTGCGGATTAAATTCCGTGAGGTTCAGGGACTTAAAGTATCTGTATCAACAGGTCAGGGCATGGGCAAAGGGGACTCGCGTCCTATTCAAGTGGCGCTTCGAGGGCCTGAGCTAGACAGTTTGAATATGTATGCCACGACGCTGTCAGAAAAAATAAAACAGCTTCCAGGTACCACGGATGTGGATATATCCAGTGAACAATCAGAACCTGAGGTGCAGGTTAAATTTGATCCGGCACGGCTGGGTGATGTCGGGTTGGACGCAACAACAGCCGGTAAAGCGGTACAAACTGCTTTTCTATTCCTGGGCTTAATCTTCCGCTTGGCTATACCTACAAGCTGGTAGGCCAGGCGCAGATGATGCAGGATTCTTTTAAAGAAATTGCCAAAGCATTGGTGTTGGCTGTTATTCTAATTTATATGGTGCTGGCAGCCGAGTTTGAAAGTTTCATTCATCCTTTTACCATTATGTTGTCCTTGCCGTTTTCCCTGATTGGCGCAATTCTCGGACTGTTAATTGCCGGCAGCACCATCAACATTATGTCCCTAATCGGTGTAATTATGCTGATGGGCTTGGTAACCAAGAACGCCATTTTGCTCATCGATTATACGAACCAGCTTAGAGATCAGGGCATGCCGATTGTGGATGCGCTGGTTGAGGCTGGAACAGTCCGGCTGCGGCCGATATTAATGACAACCATGGCAATGATTTTCGGTATGGCACCGATTGCGCTGGGCATCGGTGCAGGCGCGGAAATTCGTTCTTCTATGGGTGTTGCCTTAATTGGGGGATTAATAACTTCAACTTTTTTAACACTTGTCATTATCCCACTGGTTTATTTATTAATTGATAAATTGCAGAAGCAATTTAAACTTGCTAAAAGCGATATACCGGAAAGAAACCCTGGCGCATAATGCCAGGGTTTCTTATTAGACTAACCGCCAACCTTCAATGACAAGTTTTTTAAATCCGAAAAAATGACTAAGTGTAACAGTTAGTGCTATTTCAGGTAATTCATGGGGAACATAGACCATAATACCTTGTATTTCCTCCAGGACATAATTGTGTGGATCGTGCGGTTGCCCCAGCCGCACAGTCGGGCTTTCACGGATATCAATGCAACAGCTGATTACCTGAAATAGTTCCAGATATATAGAAGAACTACGGGACTTAATATATTCAAGAGCCTGGTCTGTTATTGTCAAGAGTGCCATCAAAGAACCTCCTAATTGTTTTTGCAAAATATTCGGTGCGAATGATAAATATCCCTGCTAAAGAAATGCAATAAAGATTCAGTTAGTGACATAACATTTAGAAACTGAATAGAATATAGTATAGTAGTAGACGTGCTGCCGTGGAGGTGATGCCTTGCTTAATCAGTCGGAGGAACTAAATAATTTGCAAGCTTTAATGAGGCTGCAAAACAGTCACATTCAGGCTATAAATAAGTTGATCTATACTGCTACAGTTGACATAACATTGACAAATAATCATGATTTTACCGAGTTTGTTACCCATTTTTTCGAGTTTACCCACTATCATTATAACAGTGACGGCTATAGTCAAGCCGCGCAACTGGTGCAAACCTATCACTATATTTTGTTGGATCGGTTGCTTGATAGCCAGGTATTAGCAGCTGCTGAACAAATGGAATCGGCAATTAGTTACCTGGAAATGGCTGCACAGGAAGACAAAATAAGGATCAATCCCCAAATTATGTTATTAATCCAGGGGATCTTATTGGTGGAAGAAACACAGTTGAAGATTATAGAATGTCTGGAGACAATTTTAGGGAATTTTCGTGCTATTCCCCAATTGCACAATTAATAATTTTTTCGACAGGATTTTTACTATTTTCCTTGAATTAAAAAATAATGTTCAGCGGGGCAGTGTTTCTTTGCAAGATTATCCAAACAGGATAATCTTGCTGAAATAGTAAGAACGACTTAAGATTCTGCCGGTACTTTGAGGGACATTGGCATAATCTTAGCTAAACAGAGTTTAACAAAATTCTGTTGGCGTGAGTATCACCTCGGCTAGCGCTCTCGCCAAACGTTCGGCGTTAGCCGGGTTTTCTAATATTTTATTATAAATATTAGAATAATCCGGAAAGTGGCCTGGTTATGGCTTATATTATCCGGGTCGACTGCTTGCCCCAAGGAATTTTTCGGCATTAGTTGCCTCAGTCCGAGAACATCGCTATAATTGGGGTATTAGACAATAACGTAGTTAAAATGGGAGGCCTGATTTTTTTTTGTAGTTTATCGCTCTATATTTCTAATATGACGTCTAAATAAATGAGGTGTAAAAATGGATATGGATTATGTTAGAGGCTTGCTCAAAGAATATAAAGCAGGTGAACTGACACTTGATGATGCGCTTGATAAGCTGAAAATTTTGCCTTACGAAGACTTGGAATTTGCCAAGCTGGATCATCACCGGTTACTGCGCCAAGGGTTTGCCGAAGTTGTTTTTTGCCAGGGAAAAACGGTAGACCAGGTGCAGATTATTATTGAAAGGTTGTCGGAATATAACCGCAGTATTTTGGCAACAAGAGCGACAAAGGAAATGTATGATGCCGTCAAGAAAATTGTTCCTGATGCTCAATATCATCAGTCGGCCAAGCTTATTACCATTGAACGGCAAAAGCCAACGGTTGATAAGGAACGTTTTGTGTTAGTTATGAGTGCTGGGACAAGTGACATTCCTGTAGCTGAGGAAGCTGCAATTACGGCAGAAATTATGGGTAATGAGGTAAAAAGAGTATATGATGTTGGCGTGGCTGGTATTCACCGTTTGCTGGATCAGCACCAACTCATTGAACAAGCCAATGTTCTGATTGTGGTGGCAGGAATGGAGGGGGCGCTGGCCAGTGTGGTTGGGGGGATGGCGGCAAAACCTGTTATTGCCGTACCGACAAGCATTGGGTATGGTGCAAATTTCGGCGGTCTGGCAGCCCTGCTAAGTATGCTCAATAGCTGCGCGGCCGGTGTAGCTGTTGTTAATATTGATAATGGATTCGGCGCAGGCCGCTTGGCCAGCATGATTAACCACATGAGGTGATGAAACAATGGACAAAAAATACAACGATGCTATTTATTTGGATTGCTTTGCCGGAATCAGTGGTAATATGCTGCTGGGAGCGTTGCTTGATGTCGGAGCGCCGGCAGAGCTATTGCGAACTGAATTGGTCAAATTGCCGGTAAATGGCTATACTTTGACCATATCCCGGGTTGATAAAGGTGGTATTAGCGCTAATTACCTGGATGTTCAGGTAGATGAATCGGTACATGAACATCGCAATCTGGAGGATATTGTTAGCCTTATTAATAAATCTGAACTGGTACCTGCTGTAAAAGAAACCAGTATTGCCATATTTACCCGTTTAGCTCAGGCCGAGGCCAAAGTTCACGGCATGCCGCTTAATGAAATTCATTTTCATGAAGTTGGCGCGGTGGATTCAATCGTTGATATAGTTGGCATTGCGTGGGCTTTGCATTACCTTGGCATTAAGCATATTTATTCTTCAAAACTCCATGTTGGCAATGGCTTTGTAAAATGTTGCCATGGTTTGATGCCTGTGCCGGCTCCGGCTACCGCCGAACTGCTGCATGGTATTCCTTACTATCAGGGCGACATTGCCAAAGAGCTGGTAACGCCCACCGGAGCGGCTGTGCTGGCAACACTCGGCAACGATTTTGGAGTAAGGCCGGAAGGGTTTGTAAGCCATAAAATAGGGTATGGTGCCGGGAGTTGGGATCTTGCCATTCCTAATGTTTTGCGTCTTTACTGGGGAGAAGTGTCCGGCAGCGATAGGAATCAGGAACAAAATCAAACGCAAATGGACGAACAGTGTCTGGTCGTGGAAGCCAATATAGACGATCAGAACCCTGAAATTTATGGATACATAATAGATAAATTGTTTGAAGCCGGCGCTCTTGATGTTTGGCTTACGCCGATTGTTATGAAAAAGAGCCGGCCGGCAACCAAATTGTCGGTTTTACTGTCAAGTGACTGTAAGAATAAGATAGCGGAGATTATTTTGCAGGAAACTACTTCCATCGGCATGCGTTTCTATCCGGTGACAAGAACGATGGCGGACCGTGAATTTATTGTTATTGGGTTGCCTTGGGGCGATGTCAAGGTTAAAATTAGTTCTTACCGGGGAAAAATATGCAATGTAGCACCCGAGTACGAAGATTGCAGGAAGATTGCCGAGAAGGCCGGGATGCCGTTAAAGGTTGTTCAGCATATTGCATTAAAAGAGGCTATGTCGTTTTGTTAGTTTATAATAAATTAGTATGAGAAAAATTTCCATTATTGGGATTATTGGCTGCATGTTTTACTTTTGGCTCGATAAAAGTAAAATAATGGTTTGCTAGCAGGAAAAAAAGAAAATATGTAAAATTATAATTGTTAATATTGTAACTTTCTTTGACGCAACAGAATAATGACGTGTTGGGCAAGAGGAGGAGAGAAGGCTGGCTACAAGGTATTGGGTGAAACCATATTCGCTAAATGAGGCAAGACCTGGCATGGAGATTGGGCGGATGATATTAACGCCGGATGATAAGGTCATTCTAAGCGAAGGAACAATTCTCTCTGAAAGCATGATTGAAGGCTTGCATTTTTGGGAAATTAACACTGTCTTTATTAAAGAACCATTGTCTGACGAATCCGAAATGGATTTTTCTATTCCTGAAACGGCTGTCCAAATGAAGTTTTTTACCGAATATGAGGATACGGTCAATATTCTAAAAGATTCATTTGCGAAAATTCGTTTTTTTAAAGAAGTTCCGTTAACCGCCACACAGAATTTAGCCAGAAATTGTATTGAACCACTAATTAATACCACTGGTGTAATTAATCATATAAATATGGTGCGCCGGCAGGATGATTATACGTTTCATCACTCTGTCAATGTGGCAATTATTTGCGGAGTATTAGGTAAATGGCTTGGTTATTCGGGAATTGAGCTAAAGGATTTAATTTTAGCCGGTTTGCTTCATGATGTTGGCAAGACACAGATACCGCTTGAAATATTAAATAAACCGGGTAAGCTTTCGCCTGAAGAAATGGAAATTATGCGTCTGCATACCACCCGCGGCTATAGATTGCTTCGTAACAAACCGGAGATTCCGGACGGGGTTATTCATGGAATTTTACAACATCATGAACGGTTTGACGGCAGTGGATATCCGCTTGGCGTTTCCGGTGATCAAATCCATCCATACGCCAAAATTATCGCAATTGCCGACATGTATGATGCAATGACCTCAGACCGCGTTTATCATCGTAAAAATTCGCCGTTTGCGGTAGTCGAAATGATTGTTGAAGAAATGTTTAATAAACTTGATCCGCAAATTGGTACAGTATTTTTGAATAATGTTCGTGACTATCTTCTTGGTAATATTGTTGAACTAAGTGACGGAAGACAAGCGGAAGTCATCTACCTGGGCCAGTTTATGGCAGCACGCCCGGTAGTGGTAACAGAAGATAAAGAGTATATTGATTTAGAACGTAATAAAACCTTGAGCATTGTTCAGGTTGTCAAAGCTTAACCTACTAAATGATAAGATAAGGGGAATACTTATGAACAAAAAGGCCGTTGTGCTGTTATCGGGTGGGCTTGATTCTACGGTATGTATGGCTGTTGCCTACAATCAAGGCTATGAACTCTTGCCGATTAGCTTTAACTATCATCAGCGGCACAAAAGAGAACTTGCGGCTGCCGCCCAAGTCGCTAAGCATTACAAAGTAGATCGCCATTTAATTATTGAGACGAATATGGATGCTATTGGTGGCAGTGCCTTAACCGATACCAGTATAGCCGTACCCGCAGGTGAAATTGGCGCTGCGACTGTGCCGATAACGTATGTACCTGCACGGAATTTGATATTTCTTAGCTATGCGTTAGGTTATGCGGAAGTAACAGGCGCTGAAAGAGTATATATCGGCGTGAATGCTCTTGATTATTCCGGTTACCCTGATTGCCGACCCGAGTTTATCGCTATGTTTCAGCAGTTAGCTAATTATTCAACAAAAGCAACCGCGGAAGATGGCAGAAAAATTATGATCGAAACGCCGCTGATCCGCTTGACCAAGAAAGATATTGTATTATTAGGGGACAAGCTGGGGGCACCGCTTCACCTGACCACAAGCTGCTATGAAGGTCAAGACAAGGCTTGCGGGCAGTGCGACAGTTGCCTTTTGCGTCTTAAAGGGTTTGCAGAGGCAGGCCTGATTGATCCTATTTTGTATCAAACTAGGGGTGAATAATGATGAGGCAGACAACCCAGGGACGCAGTTCGAATAGTTCCATCAAAGATGTTCAAAACAGCTGTGACGAACGCGGTATTGCCATCCAAAAAGTTGGCGTAAGCGATGTGCATTTGCCATTTTTAATAAAAACTAAAAGTGGTTCGTTTCAAAGCGTTTTAGCAAAAATTAAACTTACTGTTGATTTACCGCAAGAGTTCAAAGGGACACATATGAGCCGGTTTATTGAAATCTTGAGCGACTGGAGTCAAAAGCCGGTGTCCTATCGGGAAATCGGCAATATGCTGACCGACACCATTGTCCGTTTGCACGCTAAACGCGCTCATATTGATATTCATTTTAAGTATTTTGTTGAAAAAGAGGCTCCCGTGAGCGGCCTTAAAAGTATGCTGGATTATGATTGCACGTTTTCTGCCAGCTTAGCCCGCGGCGAGCAATTAGATTTTGTATTAGGGATTATTGTGCCATTTACCTCTTTGTGTCCCTGCAGCAAGGAGATATCTCAATACGGCGCCCATAACCAGCGGGGAATTATGCGAGTAAAAATTAAACAAGTGCATGGAAAATTCATTTGGATTGAAGACTTGGCAAAAATGTTGGAAGAGCGGGGAAGTTGTCAAGTGTATCCTTTGCTAAAACGTGAGGATGAAAAATATGTTACGGAAAAGGCTTATGAGAATCCTAAATTTGTTGAAGACGTGCTAAGAGATTTGGTGTTGATGTTGCGTAAACTAGACGGTATTCAGTGGTTTGAAGTGGAATGCGAAAATTATGAATCCATTCATAACCATAGCGCTTATGCCACGCACATCGAGAATGTGGACAAATAAGATAACGGCGCCGGGCATATAACACGGCGCCGTATTTGATTTTTACTTCTTACTCGGCGCTATAGTCCCCATTAGCATCATATTTAGCAGTTAAAGTTTGGTTGGCCAGGGCACTTTTGGAACTGGTAGCCGTAGTAGTGCTACCGGTTTGCGATTGTTTTGCCAATTTGCTTAATTCGCTCATATTTGCAGAGGTACCCGAAGTCATGGAAGAAGAAGCAGAGGTAGAGGCAGTAGTGTTCGTGCCGGAGCTTTTGCTGGCATAATCGTTATTTGCATCCATTTTTGCAGTCATGGTGCCATATTCGTTTTTGCTTTCCGCTTGCTTGCTTTGTTTAGATTGATTCATTATTGATTACCTCCTGAAGTTTTTATTTTGGTCATGTGACCAATATTAGTATCAGACAACATATATCAAGTCATACCAGGGATTTTTTGCCCCAACAATCATTCCAATATAATCCGGTTGAGGTTTAATTATGAAACAATTAATTGTAAATGCCGATGATTTTGGGTTGCATGAGAGTATTAATCATGGCATTATTGAAGGGTATACGAAAGGATGTATAACAAGTACTTCACTTATGGCGGGTGGCCCTGCTTTTGAACATGCGGCAGGTTTAGCCGCCAAACACCCGCAATTGGGAATTGGAGTTCATCTTACGCTGGTTGGCGGACTGCCGGTAAGTGAACCTCATTGTATTTCCTCGCTTGTTGACGGCAATGGCATGTTCTGTGGCAGCTATGCGTCACTTTTCCGGAAAATAGGTACGTCAGGTATTTGTTTGCGAGATGTGCAATGCGAACTTACGGCTCAGGTTGAAAAAGTATTGGCAGCCGGAATAAACGTAACCCATCTTGACAGCCACCAACATATGCATGTGGTGCCGGGAATTTTTGATGTTGTTTTACGTATTGCGAAAAAATATCATATTCCCGCCATGCGGATACCTGCTGAGCCGTTATTGTTTCTGGGCGGTTTTAAACCAACTGCCGGCAGGATAATTGGCCGTACCGGTCTAAGCGTTTTGGCTAATTTGGCTCATTTTCGGGCTCGACGGGCCGGGATCGTTGTGCCTGATCACTTTTACGGAATGGTGGCAGGCGGCAGTATGGATGAAAGTCTGTTGCTCAATATTATAGACAACCTGCCTGAAGGCGTGTCGGAAGTTATGGTGCATCCCGGCTTCGATGACACGAAACTTAATGCGGCATTTTCATGGGGATACCATTGGCAGCAGGAATTATCCGCTCTTACCAGTGGGCAGGTTGCCAAACTTTTGGAATACAGGGGGATCAGGCTTGTGTCTTTTGCCCAGCTAATAACCAAGTAAATGATTTATAAGAAAAGACTTGGCTTGTGCCAAGTCCTTCAGGACGCCGGCGGAAGCCCTAGTCGTTCTTACTTATTATCAGAAAGGTTGTACTTTCTGATAATGTAAGAAAAATTTAAATTGTTTAATTTTGATAATTGTTATCCTTCTGGCAGGAAAATAGCCAACTGTATGGAATAATACCACTATCATAAATTAATAGGTGTAAGGGAATGGGTGCTTTGAGCTTAATAGGGAAGTCCGGTGTAATACCGGCACGGTCCCGCCACTGTAATGGGGATGCCTCTTAAATTTGCCACTGGGAAACCGGGAAGGCTTGGGTGAGCGATGAACCAGAGTCAGGAGACCTGCCTGTTCTAACACACGCCGTTAGGACCTACGGAAGATAGGCAGGTGTGGGTAAAGAATCAGGCAAAATCATTTATTGTTTGGTGATATACCCCCTGCTAAAAGGGGGTTTTTCTATTGTCGGATAAGCCAATGCGCAAAGGAATAACGACCGGCACCTGTGCCGCTGCAGCAGCCAAGGCGGCAATAATGGCCCGGCTGGGGCAGCCGGTGACGGTTGTTGAGGTGCTCTCGCCGCAGGGGATAGCTTTAAAGGTGCCGATAGCTGAATGCCATGCAAGTACTGATGGTGGATTTGGCTGGGTTATAAAGGATGCCGGCGATGATCCGGATATAACAAATGGAATTAAGATTGGAGCCAAAGTAATGGTAACCAGTCAGCCGGCAATTGTTATTAAGGCTGGCGAGGGAGTAGGGACAGTGACAAAACCCGGTTTGGCTGTGCCTGTGGGTGAGCCTGCCATAAATCCCGGACCGCGTACTATGATAACGAAAGCTGTTGAAGATTGTTTGCCACCAGGCAAAGGGGCAATTGTCACCATTATTGTCCCTAATGGGGAGAAACTCGCAGCCAAAACGCTTAACCCAATATTGGGAATCGTGGGCGGTTTATCGATTATTGGTACTACCGGCATTGTTGAACCTATGTCGGAAGAGGCTTTTAAAAACTCGCTGGTACCTCAAATCAGTGTGGTACATGCGCTGGGATATGACGAAATCGTGTTTGCGCCCGGGAAAATTGGGCAGGATATTGCCGTTAACCGTTATGGTTTGCCGGCGGCCGCCGTTGTTCAGACAAGTAATTTTATCGGGCATATGCTGGAAAATGCCGTAAAGTACGGAATGCGGCGTGTGCTGCTTTTTGGTCATCTGGGGAAAATTGTTAAGGTTTCGGCCGGGATATTTCATACCCATAATCGGATGGCTGATGCCCGATTGGAAACGCTGGCCGCTTATATGGCACTCAGCGGCGCGCCGCAGGCCGCTATTAAAGAAATACTATCTTCAACCACGACCGAGGCTGCTATGCCGATCATTACCCGTTATAATATGAACGAAGTCTATAATTTGCTGGCCGAGAGAGCCAGTGCCCGGGCTATACGGTATGTATTCGGAGAATTGGTTGTAGGGACAGTGATTGTTACTTTGAAGGGAGATATACTGGGGCTTGACCAAACGGCCCGGGAAATTGGAGGACATTTAGGATGGAATGTGCCTATCGAATCATAGTTGTCGGCATTGGGCCAGGTTCAGCCGATTATCTGTTACCGGCAGCCAGCCGGACAATTAAAGAAGCAGTTGTCCTGGTCGGCAGCAAGCGGGCACTGGCGACATTTGCTTCCGAAAACCAGCTGACTAAGGTTATTGATAAAGATATTGGCGGTGTGCTTGATTTTGTTGAACAGCAGCTTAATCGTCATGATGTAGTGGTAATGGTGTCAGGTGATCCGGGGTTCTATAGCATGCTCACCGCCCTTAGAAAGCGCTTTTCGCCAGACTGCCTTACCGTTATTCCGGGGATTAGCTCGGTGCAGCTTGCTTTTGCCCGGTTAGCCGAAGTTTGGCAGGATGCAGCGTTGATCAGTATGCATGGCCGTGAGGTTGACGATGCGGTTTTGTGTTACCGTCCGGGTTATAAGTTGGGGATCTTAACAGATAATCAGCATAATCCCGCCAATATTGCCGATATTTTGTTAACACACGGTTGGCCTAAAACAGCAAGTGTGTGGTTATGTGCCAACCTGTCTTATGATAATGAGAGCATAATTGCCGTAAATTTGGCAGAGGCAAGGAGGACACCGGGATTTGAACACAGTGTAATGGTGGTGAAGGCATGAAGCAGGGGTTAGGGATTCCGGACAGTGAATTTATCCGGGGTAACATTCCGATGACGAAACAGGAGATTAGGATACTAACATTAGCTAAAGCCGGAATTAATGCCACCGATACGATTATTGATATCGGCGCCGGTACCGGTTCATTGTCAATAGAAGCGGCATTGCTGGCAGAACAGGGAAAGGTATTTGCCATTGAACGGGAGACTGAGGGTATTGAGTTAATCAAAACCAATGCCGCTAAATTTAAGGTAAACAATGTGGAGGCCATCCTGGGGATTGCCCCTGAGGCCCTGGACGGGTTACCGGCGGCTGATGTTATTTTAATTGGTGGCAGCGGCGGAAGGTTGCCGGATATATTGGCTTATGCCGATACACTGCTTAAACCGGGAGGCCGGCTGGTTATAACGGCGGTTACTGTGGAAACACTCTCAACTGCATTAGAAATTATGCGAGAAAGAAAAGAGTACAGTGTGGATGCTTGCTGCGTGCAGGTAACTAAAATTCAAGCCGTCGGAGCCAGTAATATGTTTAAAGCGCTTAATCCGATTTATATCATTGCTTGCAGTAAATAATTGCAAGCCAATGGCTGTAAATCCTTATTGGATACTCTATAGATTCCAGGCCGGGGAGAAAAGCCGAAAAAAGAAGGGAGAATTATGATGAATGTTTTCTTTGTGGGAGCCGGTCCGGGCGATCCCGAGCTAATTACGGTTAAAGGTCAGCGCCTTTTAGGACAGGCCGATATTATTATTTATGCCGGTTCGTTGGTTAACCCGGCATTGCTGTCGCTGGCAAAAAACGGTGCTGCCATCTATAACAGCGCATCAATGACTCTGGATGAGGTTATTGCCGTTGTCGAGCAGGGGGTTAAAGAAAATAAGCTGGTAGTCAGACTCCACACCGGTGATCCCAGCATTTATGGTGCTATTCAGGAACAGATGGATAAACTGGCAGGCAAAAGTATTGCCTTCGAGGTTATACCTGGCGTGAGTTCGTTTTTAGCTACGGCTGCCGCATTAAAACAGGAGTATACATTGCCTGATGTTTCTCAGACAGTGATTATTACCCGCCTGGAAGGACGCACGCCTGTGCCGGAGAAGGAAAAATTAGTGAAATTGGCCAGCCATGAGGCAACCATGTGTATATTTTTAAGCGTGCATATGCTGGACAATGTTGTTAAAGAACTGATCGATGGGGGGTATCCGGCGGAAACTCCGGTAGCCATTGTCCAGAAGGCTTCCTGGCCTGATCAGAAAATCTATCGTGGTGCGCTAAAGACTATTGCTCAAATTGCCAGGGAAAATAATATTGATCGCACGGCCATGATTGTCGTTGGTAAAGTTTTAGACACAAACTACGCGCTATCCAGACTCTATGCGCCCGAATTCGGGCATATGTTCAGGGAGGCCAAATAGGCTGTGAAGCTGGCAGTTATTTCAGTTACCAATAAGGGCGCTGAATTAGCGGGAAAGATAGCGCCGCTATTAGAAGCTAAAGTTGATATTTATGTAAAAAACGGGCGCAATCCCCAGAGCGAACCTAATACCTACAACTGCCTAAGTGATTTGGTCCATGAAATTTTTTCGGTGTATGATGGTTTAATTTTTATTATGGCCACAGGTATTGTAGTAAGGGTCATTGCCCCCTATGTGAAAGATAAACGTTTTGACCCGGCAGTTGTTGTTATGGATGATGGCGGTACTTTTGCCATCAGCCTGTTGTCAGGCCATATCGGTGGGGCAAATGAGTTGGCTCAGTTGGTGGGTAATGCCGTACAAGCCACGCCGGTCATTACGACAGCTACCGATGTTGCCAAATTACCTGCTGCCGATGTGCTTGCCGTCAAACTTAATCTGGCGATGGAACCGTTTGCTTCACTAAAAACAATTAACTCCGTCATTGTTAACGGCGGCAAAGTGGCTTTTTTGGTGGACAAAGAACTGGACGGCTATGCGCAATACATTTGTTCAGCCGCTGAGCTGAATGTTCCGCTGGCCGATACCAGTGAATTGGCTTTCAGCGAAAATTATGATGCTGCGGTAATTATTACCGACAGAAATTTCCCTATAGCCAAACCGCATTTGTATTTGCGTCCCGGGAGTTTAGCCGTTGGTGTTGGTTGCCGCCGGGGCACCTCCGGTGCGGAAATTTTATCGGCCATTAGCCAGGCATGCCAGGCAATTGGGCGCAGTATTAAAAGTGTGGCGATTATCGGCAGCACAACCGTAAAAGAAGATGAAATCGGCCTACTGTCAGCCGCGCAGCAGCTTGCAGTGCCGATTGAGTTTTATACCCATCAGCAGCTCAATGAATGTATTGAAAAACATGCATTGGCGTTATCTAATTTTGTTAATGAAAAGATAGGAGTGGGGAATGTATGCGAACCAGCAGCAATTCTGGCAGGGAGAACCAGCAAGCTGTTTTTACCGAAAACCAAGTATCCCAAAGTGACTGTGGCTATCACGCCGGTAAGATATCGGTAGTAGGAATAGGGCCAGGCAGTCTGGCCGATATGACACTGCGGGCCCGGCACGCCATTGAATGTGCCGAGGTGATTGTCGGTTATGATACTTATCTTGAATTGATAAGAGACTTATTACCGGGAAAAACCACGATTGGTACAGGTATGATGCAGGAAGTTGACCGCTGCCAGGCGGCGGTAGAGCAGGCTATGGACGGCAAACAGGTTGCCGTTATTTCCAGTGGTGATCCGGGGGTCTATGGTATGGCCGGCTTAGTGCTTGAGCTTGTTGCCAAATATCCGCTGCCCGTTCAGCCGGAGGTTAGTGTTGTTCCGGGCATTAGTGCTGTTGGGGCGGCTGCTTCTATTCTGGGCGCACCGCTGATGCATGATTTTGCCGTTATCAGCTTAAGCGACCTGTTAACCCCCTGGGAGGTTATTCAAAAGAGAGTGGAAATGGCGGCTGCCGGTGACTTTGTTATTGCCATCTATAATCCGAAAAGCACACGGCGGACAACTCAGATCGAGACGGTGCGGGAAATTGTCTTGCAGCACCGGGGGGCGGAAACTCCTGTTGGCATTGTTCAGCACGCCAGCCGGCCCAAAGAAAAAATGACGATTTCAACCTTAGATAAGTTTACCAGTGAGCATATTGACATGTTTTCTTTAGTGATTATCGGCAATAGCCAGACCTATGTAGTTGACGGTAAAATGGTAACCCCCCGAGGTTATCAGTTATGATTTTAGTGCTGGCCGGGACGCTGGATGGCCGGAAGTTGGCGATGCGTTTGGCGGAACTCGGGCAAAAGGTCATGGTAGCGGTAATCAGCGAATATGGCCGGTTTTTGGCTGATTTGCCGGGTATTCGTGTTCACACCGGACAGCTTACTTTAGAAGGAATGGAAAACTTGCTGGTTAGCCAGGGTATTACAGTTGTTGTTGACGCCAGTCATCCTTATGCCGTAAATGGTTCCTTAAATGCCATGGCAGCCTGTGAGGCTACAGGTATCCCCTATATACGGTACGAACGGTCAGAGGTTTGCATTCCTGAGTATGAAAAATTATATGCTGCGAGTGATGCCGCTGAGGCTGCCAAACTGGCAGCCGGCCTGGGCAAAGTAATTTTTTTGACTACCGGCAGTCGTGCACTAAAAATATTTAAAGGAGAACCGTTATTGGCGGATTGCCGCCTGATTGCGCGGGTACTGCCGCAGCCGGATGTTATCAATGAATGTATTGACCTGGGGTTTGATCCGGGAGACATTATTGCGATTAAGGGGCCTTTTTCTCAGCAGCTTAATGCAGCGCTTTTTCGAGAATATGGCACCGAAGTCATTATTACCAAAAATAGTGGAACAATCGGCGGTGCCGATACGAAAATCGCGGCAGCGATCGAACTGAATCTATCCATCATTGTAATTGGCAGACCGGATATTACCTATCGAAATTTGTGCCAGACCCAAGAAGAGGTAATTCATGCAATGAAAATAGTAAGTGACAAAGGGAAGGCCGTACAGGGAGGTAACATATGCAATACATAAAAGACCCGATGGCAATTGAAATGCGCAGCATGGAAATCATTGCGCCCTATTTGACCGCTTTTCATTTAGACGAGCAGGCAACCAAGGTATACTCACGCATTATTCATGCTGCCGGAGACCCGGATTATGCGAATATTATCAGGCTTCATCCTCAGGCTATCGCGGCAGGACTGGCCGCACTTACGGCAGGCTGCAATATTTTCTGTGATGTTGAAATGGTGCGCACGGGAATTAACAAGCGCCGTTTGGCGGAGCTAGGAGGCCAGGCCTTCTGCTTAGTCGCTGATGAGACGGTAGCACGGGAAGCTAAGGCGGCCGGTATAACCCGCTCCATGGCCGCCATGCGGAAATTTGGCGCTCAGCTTAACGGCGCTATTGTTGCCATCGGCAATGCGCCGACAGCCCTCTTTGAAGTCATGCAAATGATTAAAGAGCAAAATATCAAACCGGCACTCATTGTTGGCGTACCTGTTGGTTTTGTAGGCGCGGCTGAGTCTAAGGAACTGCTCCATACGTCAGATCCTGTTCCCTATATTACAGTGCTTGGCAATAAGGGGGGCAGCCCGATAGCGGCAGCCGCTGTGAATGCCATGATGTATATGTTAGGACGTTAAACGCTAGTAATTAGTCGCTTAGGGGGATTTAAAATGGGCCAATTGAATATTCCAAGAGTGGTAATTGCCGGCGTTAGCAGTGGTGTTGGTAAAACAACCATTGTAACCGGGTTGTTGGCCGCTCTGACCAAGCGCGGTGTTAAAGTCCAGTCCTATAAAGTCGGCCCCGATTATATTGATCCTGGATTCCACCGCCTGGCCAGCGGTAAAAGTGCCCATAACCTGGATACCTGGCTGGTGCCGCCGGAATCGCTGTCAGAAATCTTTGCCAGTACGGCGCAAGGCAATGATATTGCCGTTATTGAGGGCGTTATGGGGTTGTTTGATGGCGGGCGCTTTGGTGTTAGCAGTACAGCCGCTGTTGCTAAACTTTTGCAAGCACCGGTCATATTGGTCATTGATGCCAAATCCATGGGCGAAAGCGCTGCTGCCATTGCCTTAGGTTTTAAAACCTATGACCCGGAAGTAAATTTGGCTGGCGTCATTATTAACAGGCTTGGATCAGAAAGTCATAAACTGATGGTTTGTGAGGCGCTCGAGCGGGTAGGTATTCCTGTTATTGGCACGGTTTTTCGTAATCAGGAGCTTACTATGCCGGAACGTCATCTTGGGCTGACACCTGTAACCGAACAGGATGCGGCTGCCGCTGTGAGTAAAATGGGACAGCAAATGGCTGAACAGGTTGCGTTGCCGGAATTACTGGCGCTGGCGAAAACGGCAGGGCCGCTTTGGCAGCAAAATGCTGTTGTAAAGGGGACAGGTGATCGGTCGGCAGTGCGGATAGGTGTGGCGCAGGACGAAGTATTTTCTTTTTATTATCCTTCCAGTTTGCAAGTTTTAACTGAGTATGGCGCTGAACTTGTTTATTTCAGTCCCCTTAATGACCGGCAATTACCAGCTGTGGATGGCATTGTCTTAGGCGGCGGCTTTCCCGAGATGTTTGTCAAGGAACTATCAGCCAATGCAGTTATGCGCAATGATATTTTGCAGGCAGCCAAGCGTGGTATGCCGATATATGCCGAGTGCGGCGGCCTCATGTATTTGGCGCGGCAGATTACGGATTTTGACGGTCGGACTTATGATATGGCAGGCGTTATTCCGGCAGCCTGCAGCATGCAGTCCAAGCTCGAGACCGTAGGGTATGTAAAAACAAGAGCTTTAACGGATAATGTGCTGTGCGCGTGCGGCGAGAGCTTACGCGGACATGAGTTTCATTTCTCCCGGATGGTTCCGGATGGCAGTCCTGAAGAATTTCCTTGGGCGTTTGAATTTAAAAAAATGCGTACAGGTGCTCTCTATCAGGGAGGGTATGCGTCAGGTAATATTCTCGCATCCTATCTGCATATGCATTTTGCCGGCAACAGACTATCTGCAAGGCGGTTTGTTGACAGATGCACTCAATATATGGCCAACCGCTAAAGGCAGGGGAGGAAGAATATGGCGGGTAAAATTGTTTTAGTAACAGGCGGTGCACGCAGCGGTAAGAGCACTTTTGCCGAAGAGTATGCGGCGAAAAACGGGCTCAGGGTAGCCTATATTGCCACTGCCCAGATCTATGATGATGAAATGCGGGAACGGGTGAATCTCCATCAAAGCCGGCGCCCCGCCAACTGGAAAACCTTTGAAGCCCCTTATCGGGCCGATGAGGCTATGCGGCAGGCGGTGCGGGAAGCGGATATTGTATTGTTCGATTGTCTGACGCTGTATACAAGCAACCTGCTCTTAGCGCCGGATGCGCCGCAGAACAGGGAAGAGCGGCGTCAGGTTGTTCTCGGGAGTATGGATAAATTGCTGGCAAGCGCCAAAGAGGGCGATGGTGATGTGATTTTTGTTACCAACGAAGTTGGCTTAGGAATTGTGCCGGATAATGCATTGGCGCGTGAATACCGCGATATTGCCGGACTGGTTAATCAAAAAGTGGCGGCAAATGCGGATGAGGTATATTTAGTCGTCTGCGGTCTGGCTGTTGAACTAAAAAAATAGCACTAACATCCACATCCCCCCGCCTGTAAAAATCTTTAGCACGTTGTATATATAGTCCGAGAGAGGAGTGAGCTTATGGCGCAGGCGATTATGCTGCAGGGAACAAGTTCGCATGTAGGCAAAAGTATTTTAACTACGGCATTGTGCCGGATTTTTAAACAAGATGGTCAGAAAGTAACGCCATTTAAGGCACAGAATATGGCACTTAACTCTTATGTCACCAAAACCGGCGGCGAGATGGGCCGGGCTCAGGTGGCTCAGGCGGAGGCTGCCGGACTGGACCCCACAGTTGAAATGAATCCGGTATTATTAAAACCTACGGGTAATTCCTGTTCGCAGGTTATTGTCATGGGTAAACCTGTGGGGAATATGTCAGCAAAAGAATATCATTCCGGCTATAGTCTAAAGGCGTTAGGGGTAGTAACTGAATGCCTCCGGAAACTTCATAAAGACTTTGATACGATTGTCATTGAAGGCGCCGGCAGTCCGGCGGAGGTTAATCTAAAGGACAATGATATAGTAAATATGCGTGTAGCCAAACTGGCCGGGGCACCGGTTCTACTCATTGCCGATATTGACAGGGGCGGTGCCTTGGCGTCGATTGTCGGAACTTTGGAACTGCTGGAGCCTGATGAACGGGATCTGGTTAAGGGAATTATTATCAATAAATTCCGGGGCGATATTTCTTTGCTGAAACCGGCATTAGATTTTCTTGAAGCCAAAACCGGCAAACCGGTTATTGGGGTTGTTCCTCATCTGGATAAGTTAGGAATAGACGACGAAGACTCGGTATCCTTAGAAGAAAAAGAGCAGCCGGCAAAGAAAGAAGGAGAACTGGATATCGCTGTTTTGCGCCTTCCCAAGATCTCAAATTTTACCGACTTTGATGCTTTGGCCAATGAGAGTGATGTTAGGCTCAGGTATGTGCGCAAAGGGGAAGCGCTCGGCAATCCTGATCTTATCATATTGCCTGGCAGCAAAAACACTACTGAGGATTTATTATATCTGCGCGAGAATGGTTATGAACGGGAAATTATCAAGAGGGTAAAGAGCGGTACACCGGTTGTTGGCATTTGCGGCGGCTATCAAATGCTGGGCCGGGAGGTACAAGATCCTGACCATACGGAATCCGATCTGGATGAGGTTATGGGCCTAGGTCTTATTGACAGTATTACTGTCTTTGCAGCTAACAAGGTAACCCATCAGGTAAAAGCTGTCGCCGTGAATCACAAATTCTTAGGCATTAACTATTCGGGTGATAATCTAACCGGTTATGAAATTCACATGGGGTGTACCCAGTTTTTATCCCCGGTGGATCCTGCCTTTACGATTGACACCCGGTCAGGCAAACAGGTGCAGATGCCGGATGGCGCAGTTACCGCCGACGGCTTGGTGATGGGCACCTATATGCACGGAATTTTCGACAATGATGCTTACCGGCGGGCTGTCCTCGACGCACTACGGGTACGTAAGGGACTGGCACCGTTAGGGGTTATTGTCGATACACAGGCGCTTAAAGATGCGGCGTATAACCGTTTGGCGGATGTTGTCCGGCGGAGTATGGATATTGATTTAGTCTACCGGATTATGAATGAGGCGAATGGTAGATAGCGATGACAGAGTATTTACTGTTTGGCGCAGTCATTATGGACTGCTTGCTTGGTGATCCGCGTACAGCCTTCCATCCGGTTGTTATGATCGGCAATTTGATTGCCTGGCTGGAACGGCGGATGTTACCTCTCGCCCAATCACCTGTTGCTAAAAAAATGGCGGGAGCCGTGCTTGTCATTATGGTGTTAACACTGGTATATACAAGCGTATGGTTGGTTATGGCGGCTTTGTTTGTTGTTCATCCGTGGGCCGGGTATTTAGGTGGTGCAATCCTGTTGTCATTTACCATATCGACAAGAAGTTTGGCGGAAGCCGGCCGGGAAATAGCCGGATTTTTACTCAGCGGCAATATGGAACAGGCCCGTTATAAAGTTGGCTGGATTGTCGGACGGGATACAGCCAAGCTAAACACTGCCGAAGTGACCCGGGCCACGGTTGAGACTGTGGCTGAAAATATTGTAGATGGCATAATCTCGCCACTTTTTTACGCCGCAATTGGCGGCGTTCCATTGGCCTTCCTATATCGGGCCGTGAATACCATGGACTCGATGATTGGCTATAAAAATGATAAATATTATGATTTTGGTATGGTTGCCGCCCGGGTTGACGATGTGTTTAATTATATTCCGGCTAGGATTACGAGCTTGTTCATTATTTTAGCTGCGGCTATACTTAAGCTGGATAGTGCCGGTGCTTTTCGCGCCATCAGGCGTGATGCTGCGAAACACCCCAGCCCCAACAGCGGCTTTTCCGAGGCCGGTGTGGCCGGAGCGTTAGGAATTAGATTAGGCGGACTCAATTATTATGGGGGAGTAGCTTCTCTAAGGGCTTATATGGGAGAGGCAAAGTGTGAGCTTACACCAATACATATCGAACAGACCATTCAGATTATGTATGCAGTGACTGTTCTGTTTGTTGCAGCAACAGTAGCTGGTAAATGGTTGCTTGCCTATCTGTAGGCAGTCTACAAGATGGGAGGAATTTAGATTGAAGGACTTTTTTACCGGGTTACAGTTTCTTACCCGCATTCGGCTGGTCAAACAGACTGATTGGTCGCCGGCTAGCTTTGGCCGCAGTGTGAAATATTTTACACTAGTTGGCGCTTTGATTGGCTTGATTTTGGCAGGGTTAAACTACTTTCTCAGTCAGCTTTTACCCGCCCATGTTTTGGCAGCGGTGATTGTTTTTGCGGGGATTGCCATTACCGGTGGTTTGCATTGTGACGGTTTTATGGATACGGCTGATGGTGTATTTTCCGGACGTTCCCGGGAACGTATGCTGGAAATTATGAAAGACAGCCGGGTTGGTGCGAATGGCGTTGTGGCTTTCGGTTTTCTCCTGCTATTAAAATACTCACTGATTGTTGATATGACACCAACCCTGCTGACTACCGCGCTTCTCATTATGCCGGTGGCAGGGCGGACCGCAATGGTCATTTGTATTACTGCGTTTCCCTATGCCCGGCCTGAAGGCATGGGTAAGGCCTTTGCACAATATGCCGGCCGCTCAACGCTGTTGATTGCTGTGAGCATTGCCGTTGCTATTACGATTTTGCTGGGAATTCAGGCTGCCATTAGTGCGGGCGGAGCTGTGCTGACAGGAATGGCAGCAGCCCGGTATTTTGCCAAAGTTTTGGGCGGTTTAACCGGCGATACTTATGGCGCTGTTACGGAACTGACCGAATTAATTACGTTACTCCTGTTTGTTATCCAATAAAAAAGACTCAATCACTGAAAGGCAGACTTTCCAATATGATAAAAGTTAAAGCACCTGGTTCATGTGGCGAATTAGTACAAGGCACAATTAACGGGGGTAACTTTTTAATTACTTGTCCGGTAGATTGGTATTCGGAAGTTACCGTTGTGTCCGGTGACGATCCGGTACATATTGAGCCTAAAACCGCCGCGGCTGTTTCTAAAACCTTTCAATATCTGAATATGGCGGGTAAACTAAACCTCACGATGGAGTCTGATTTACCGGTAGGCAAGGGAATGGCTTCCAGCAGCGCCGATATTAGTGCTGCTTGCCAGGCTGCTGCGTTGGCATTGGCAGGCCGGCACCTGTCCTGTGATGAGATTGCTGATATTGCCTTATCGATTGAACCAACTGATGGAATTTTTTATCCGGGAATTATGATGTTTGATCATGTAGAAGGCAGGATTCGCCGATTTTTGGGGAATCCGCCGCCAATCCATATCGCAGTATTTGACGCTGGCGGACAGGTCGACACGCTGGCGTTCAACGGCAGGAAAGATTTGGCTGCCTTAAATCAGGCCAAAGAACCGCAGATCAGAGCGGCTATTGAGTTAGTCGAACAAGGACTGGAAAAGGGTGATGCCCGGCTGATTGGGCAGGGAGCTACGATGAGTGCTCTTGCCAATCAAATAATCCTGTATAAGCCCTGCCTGGAACAGGTGATCAATATCAGCCGGGATTATGGTGCTGTTGGCATCTGTGCTGCTCATAGCGGTACAGTTTTCGGTGTTATGTTTAGCACGGACAATATGGCCGGACATCAAGCCTGTGTTAAAGCAATCGGCTGTAGCTGCACGGAGGTAGTTTATTTAAAGACTGTCCAGTTAATTACCGGCGGACTAATCATAACAGGAGTGGATCGTAATGGGCGCTGACAAACAGATGGTTAGTTATGTTCACGGTGGCAATGTGCATGCCTGGGCCAGAGAGCGCGGTGGTGAGTTAGCGGATTTTCTTGACTACAGTGCGAATATAAATCCACTGGGGTTGCCAGATAGCGTACGAAAGGCAATAACGCAGTCTGTCGACCTGGTCATTCATTATCCTGATGCACAAGCGTCTTCCCTGAAAGAAGCAATCAGCACTTATTATCATGTGGATGTTGAGCGGATTACAACCGGCAACGGCGCTGTCGAATTGCTTTACGTGCTGGCCCATACCCTGCGCCCCAAGCGGGTGCTCATCCCGGCGCCTACGTTTAGTGAATATGAACGGGCAACTGCCGCGGCAGGTGCAGCTATTGAGTATGCCTATTTGTCAGCTGATAATGGGTTTGTTTTTGACATAGACTATTTATGCCGGCGTATTAAAAAAGTCGATATGGCATTTATTGGCAATCCTAATAACCCCACAGGCACCTTGGTGACCAACGGGCAGATTCAAGCATTGCTGCAAGCGGCTAAGCAGCATGAAACTACCATAGTTGTTGATGAGTCATTTATGGATTTTATGAACAATGACCAGGAGTATACTTGCCGGTCACTGCTCAGGCAGTATGATAATCTGGTCATTGTTCATTCGCTTACAAAATTTTATGCAATACCCGGTCTCAGGCTCGGATTTGCCTTTGCTCACCCTGATTTAACAGTTAAGTTGCATCATGCTAAAGATCCCTGGAATGTTAATTTATTGGCACAGACGGCGGGCGTAGCTGCGCTAGCGGATGCCGAATATCAAATCGCCAGCCGGGAGACCGTTAAACAGGAAAAAGACAGGCTGTTTGCCGGCCTGAATACCCTGGCGGGAATAAAGCCGTTTCTACCGTCTGTTAACTACATATTATTGGATATCAGTCAAAGTGGCCATGATGCGCAGCAATTACGGCAGAAACTGGCTGAGAAGAATGTCTTAATCCGTGATTGCAGTAACTATCCAGGCTTATCTCCCCGTTATGTGCGGGTTGCTGTTAAGCGTAACGAACAAAATAAAATCCTGCTCCATTGTTTTAAACAGGTGTTGAGGTGATTTCGATGACCAGATTAATCATTATCCGTCATGGGCAAACGCTCTGGAACTTAGAGCGCAAGTATCAGGGGCACAGCGACATTGCCTTGTCTGATAAGGGGATTAAACAAGCGGAGGCTGTCGCAGCGCGTCTAGCTAAAGAAAAAATTGACGCTGTCTATGCCAGTGATTTATCCCGCGCTTGTAAGACGGCAGAATACATTGCTGCCAGGCATAACCTTAAAGTGAATATTACGCCTGAGTTACGGGAAATCAAATTCGGCGAGTGGGAAGGCCTGACGTATGATCAGATTACGGCGCGTTGGCCTGGCATGTTGGGCAAGTTATGGACAACTCCCGATGAACTGGAGATACCCGGCGGCGAAAGTTTCCATCAACTTAAAGAACGGGCATATGCCGCAATTCAAAAGATCATAAAGGAACATCCCGGCCAGACGGTGGCAGTGGTTGCTCATGGTGGTACCATAGGGACAATTTTGTGTGCTGTTCTGGACATTCATCTAAATCATGTGTGGAGTATTAAACAGGATAATACAGCCGTTAACATCATTGAATATTATGATGGCAGGCCGGTTATTACCTTGCTCAATTGTGTTCGCCATTTAGAGAATAATTAGCGTAATAAAACTGGAATCGGAAAAAGTCAAATAATTAATGATTATGTAAGACCAAGGACGAAAAGGCATCATTGTGGTGGTTAAAAAATATAGTCCGTCAGACTATTTTTTGACTGTTTTTCAGCATTGAGATAATGCTGCAGGAATGGTAAAATCCATAATGTCAAAAGATACTAATGCCTGAGGTGTTCGTTACACTCTTATATGTTCAACCGACTCATTCACATGGGGAGTTTGAGGTTATGTTGCTGTCAGGCCTCCGCAGAGTGGAAGGCAAACGCATAACTATATAGCGCCCACCTGCTAGCGGGCAGGTTTTGAACATATTGAGGGACGACATTTTGGGTTACATAATTATTAATTGGGAAATACTCCTTGGTGAAGGAGTGTTTTTTATTTTGCTTTTGCCTTATGGCAAAAAATAAAAAGCCTGGCAAAAAGCCAAGACTTCTACGTATGCACTCTAATAATTGAGGTCAATCAGTGCGATCGCAAATAAAAAAAAGACAACATTGATAACCGTGGTAATCATATAGCACCTACCCTTTAAGTTTTTATTTTTACCCCCTTTTTTTAATTCTGATCTTTTTATTATATTTAATATAGCACAGGATTCTTTTATATGCAAAACAGCTTATTATGCTGATATCTTCAAATCCTTTTGTCTAAACGGTTCAGCATTGGGAAAGTCAGCCAGAGAGAAGCTTACGCAAAATTCTGTGGCTGTTTTTCTACTAGCGCTTTCTAGTTTTGCCAAAAGGTAGCTAACTATGGTATAATGAGACAATTCTATGTAAGAGAGGGATAAATGTTGAAAAAAGCGGTTATTGAAATGGATAAGGGTAAAATCGTTATTGAACTATTTGAAAAAGATGCGCCCGGAACGGTTGCCAATTTTGAAAAACTCATAACAGAAGGTTTTTACGATGGCTTAACATTTCACCGGGTGATTAAAGGCTTTGTCGCCCAGGGCGGTTGTCCTAACGGCAATGGTACCGGCGGCCCCGGTTATACAATTCCCTGTGAAACAAAAGGGAATCCGCACAAGCATGAACGGGGGGCATTGTCAATGGCCCATCGCGGTCCTAATACCGGCGGCAGTCAGTTTTTTATTGTCTATGAGCCCCAACCGCATTTGGATGGTGTACATACAGTATTCGGCAAGGTTATTGAAGGCATGGATGTTGTTGACCAGATCAACCAGGGCGATGTAATGAATAAAGTCACAGTTATTGAGGAATGATCTAACAGGTACTGCCGTAAACATAGTATAGGGGGCACGAAATGAACGAGTGCGAGATCATGCTTCAACTGAAAAGCTGGGCTGTCGTAGGCGCTACTGGTAATACGGAAAAATTTGGTTATAAGATATTTAAAGCGCTGAAAGAGGCCGGTTATCAAGTATATCCGGTAAATCCCGGAATAACTGAGATACTTGGGGATAAATGCTATCCGGCACTGAAAGATCTACCGGTTAAGCCTGATGTGGTGAATGTGGTAGTACCGCCAAAAGTTGGTGAACAAATCATGCATGACTGCTCCGAACTGGGCATTAAAAATGTTTGGCTACAGCCTGGCGCGAATGCCGCCAGCGTCGTAGAAACAGCAAAAAATCTCGGTCTTACTGTGGTTGATCAAACCTGTGTCTTAGTTGAACTCCGCAACCACAAGTAGATATGGAGGAATTCACTTATTAAAGGGGGGACTGTCTGATGGTAAATGTAGTCAATGTAAATGACAACAATTTCCAGGAAGAAGTGCTTGAAGTTGCCAAACCGGTGCTTGTAGATTTTTGGGCTCCTTGGTGTGGCTACTGCACTAGACTTGGACCAATTCTGGATGAATTGGCACAAGAAATGGGTGATCAAATCAAAGTTACCAAACTGAATGTTGATGAAAATCGCTCACTAGCCCAAAAATATGGTGTGATGAGTTTGCCTACGATGATTATCTTTAAAAATGGCGAGCAAGTAGATAGGTTGACAGGGTATATGCCAAAAGCCAATATCGCCTCCAAATTGAAAAAAGTACTATAAAAAGTTCCCGGTCATATGACCGGGATTTTTTTTAGCAAACGCATATCCCGATCTAGTACGGCATAGGAAATAGTATAAGCATTTTCAAAAGACGCGGAGGTTGGATAAAGTGCGGGCTGCGGCAGCTAGAGTAGTACTGGTGGGTTCACCCAATGTCGGTAAAAGCTGTATCTTTAACTATTTGACGGGAAATTATGTTGCCGTATCTAATTATCCGGGAACCACGGTTGATATTTCTACAGGCTATTTTAAAGATAGAGGAAAGCGGTTTGAAGTTATTGATACGCCGGGAATGTATTCATTAATTCCTTTAACAGAGGAAGAGAGGGTTACAAGACTATTATTGAGCAAGCAGGTGCCGGATGTTGTTATCCATGTCGTTGATGCCAAAAATCTACGGCGTATGCTCCATATGACGCTGCAACTTATAGACGCCGGCTTACCCGTTATTCTCAATGTAAATATTATGGATGAAGCCCGGCAGCTAGGAATGCTTATTCATCTCGAAAGACTTGAAAAACTGCTGGGTATTCCAGTCATCGCGACTTGTGCTGCCGGCAAAGTCGGTTTAGAAGTTTTAAAAAATGCTATTACTCAATACCAACCCACGCAGCCCGGTAGTTTTAATTTAAGCAGTCAGCTTGAGCAGGCGATAGCAAAAATAAGCGATTTGTTACAGCTGTCTTACACCTTAAGCAAAAGGATTACCGCGATCCTGTTGCTGGAAGGCGATGCTATGGTACTTGAACTTGCACAAAAGGAGCAGGCCTGGGCTGAAATAGCTGCTATAATCAAGCAAGTAGCAGCGGAAAATAAAAACAACCCGGAGGCTCTGATGGCTATAGAGCGCCAGGCTGTTATTGATAAAATTCTGGATAAGGTTGTTCGCTATGCGCGGATTGAACAGCATTCGCTGAAACATGTTGCCGGGTGGTTAGGTAAAATAACCAGAGAACCGATAACCGGCCTCCCCATTTTATGTTTGGTGCTTTATTTTGGGCTATATCAGTTTGTAGGCAAATTTGGCGCCGGCTATCTGGTCGATTATGTTAATAATAGCGTATTTGTACCAATTATTAATCCTCTAGTAGCCAGGATTGTTGAGAATTTCATTCCCTGGGAGTGGGCAAGATCGCTGCTGGCGGGAGAATATGGTATTTTTACCATGGGATTTCGCTACGCCACTGCTATTATTTTACCTATTGTCGGTACATTTTTTTTTGCTTTTGCCCTGCTGGAGGATACGGGCTATCTGCCGCGCTTGGCCATGTTGGTTGATGCAGTTTTTCGCTATTTTGGGCTAAATGGCCGGGCGGTAATTCCGCTAACGTTGGGACTCGGCTGCGGTACCATGGCGGTAATGGTAACCCGGACGCTGGAAAGCAAGCGGGAACGGCTTTTGGCTACCTTTCTGCTGTCCCTAAGCATACCCTGTTCGGCTCAACTGGGGGTAGTGCTGGCATTGCTTTCCCATAATGCCACTGCCGTTATCATTTGGAGCACGTACATGGTAATGGTTTTTAGTTTTATTGGTTGGTTGAGCGCAAAATTAATTCCGGGTGACAGAAGTGCCTTTTACATGGAAATACCGCCGCTAAGGCTACCACTTATAGGGAATGTTCTCAAAAAGGCATATAGCCGCATGTCCTGGTACCTTATGGAAATTTTGCCGGTATTTATTATTACCAGTGTTTTGTTGTGGGCCGGTGCTCGCAGTGGTGTCTTAGCTGTGTTGATCAAACATGTTGAGCCTGTAATGGGGATTATTGGGTTACCGCCGGCAGCGGCCCAGGCTTTTTTACTGGGGTTCTTTCGGCGCGATTATGGGGCTGCCGGACTCTACGACCTTGTTAGTGCCGGGCAGTTAAGCGAGAGGCAATTGCTGGTTGCGGCAGTCGCATTAACCTTATTTGTTCCCTGTATAGCCCAGTTTGCCGTTATGATCAAGGAACGAGGGGCAGCGGTAGCATTAAGCATGGTAACGATAATCATTTTTGTCGCGCTTGGCTCCGCGGCATTGATCAACTCCATTCTAAAATTGTTTGTATTATAAAGGAGGGGAAGCTATGAAAGAAAAATCCGTAATAGAGTTAAAAACAGGTGAAAAAGCGACAATTGTATCCATACAGGGGCACAATTCCGCAAGTATTAGAAAGCTTACCGCTTTTGGCTTATTGCCGGGAACGGAAGTTGAAATGATCCAAACCTTTCCCGCTTTTGTTCTTAAAGTCGACAATACCCAATTGGCACTGGACTATAAGGCTGCCGCAGGAATAACCGTGGTTATGAGGTAAACAAAAAAAACAGGGCTCAAGGCCAATGTCATTAAGTTAAGAAAAAGAAACGACAAAGAAACAACGGAAAAGGCAGCGAGATTGAGAAATAATAGTCTCACTGTCTTTTCTGTCTAT
>NZ_FNAM01000011.1:0-94145 GCF_900101845.1 Sporomusa acidovorans
AAGTCGCTGTCCCCTTCAAATAAGCTCTGATGATTTATTCCCCGGAAAACTATATGGTAATAACCCGTAGCGCTTAACTTTCTGACCTGTCTGGACATTTTTATCACCTCTCTTTTACATTTTACCATTTTTAGGACGAAAAAGGAACGTCCCTATATGTCCCTTTTACATTTCAGTACATGACACGAATGCTACCACTACCCCCTGAAACAATTAACCTGTCACCATGTTTTTTATAAGCAACTAGGCCTGGACAAAGCAGTGTCCAGGCCTAGTTGCTGTAATAAATGCAGTGTTGTGCCGAAGTCTCTGTTTAGAAGAAATACTGTACCGTCATGTAGTACGTCCGGCCCTGCTGCGGATAGGATACATTGCCGATCTCGTCCAATGGACCGGCGCCGGTTCTGCGCCACAACTGTTCAGGACCTTTGTTAAACAAGTCGTTGACGCCGGCGGTCAATTTGGTTGTACTGTTTAAGTCATATTTCATACCGATATTGGTCAAACCGAGCGAGTCATACAGGGCGGAAGTTTCGCCAAAATGGACGCCGGTCTTACCCAGATAATGATATTCGCCAAAGACGGTGAGTTTATCACCGGGGAAGCGATAGCTTAAGCGGGTATTGGTCTCCCACTTCGGCACCCAGGGAAATGGCTTGCCTGCCTGGGATTCCGATTTCGTAACCATATTGTACATGCCGCTTTTGGTGATTAACGAATCGTTCCAGGTAACGGACTGTAGCAGGTTCCACCGCTGCCAGTTCATTTTGCTCTCCAGTTCAACGCCCTGGATTTTGCCGGCAGCCAGATTAGAATAATAACCATAGCCATACGGATCTAGCGCATAGGTACTCAAATTTTTGACATCCCGGTTAAAATAGGTCAACGTCACATCAGTGTCAGCCTGTAACGCTTTACCCTGCCAGTTGGCGCTGACATCCCAGCTGGTGCCATGCTCGACATAGGAATCCAGCATAAAATCACTCTTTTTACTTCGATACTCCTCCCAGCGAGACCTTACATTAACACCGTCACCGAACAGTTCATAGAAGTTCGGGAATTTGTAATAGGTCCCATAGGTGCCGCGGAAGGTCCAGTGGTCATTCTGCACTTTTTTGAGACCAAGACCGTAGGAGTATTTCCATTCTCTAAGATCGGGATCGCCCAAATCCACATCCATCGTCATCTTCTGGCCCCGCAGCACCGGGGTAAAGAACAGATTGCCGCTCTTGTTCAAGGTCATGGTATCCTGCACCTGGAAAAAATAGTTATTGGTACTGTAATCGGTTTTGAAATATTGCTTGTAAGAATCAATTACGCCGGTAAAACTGTCATTCTGCGGCCAGACATCAAAATTGTTGGTGTCGACCTTCATGGTCTCCCGGGAACAATCAAAGAGAAATTCCACCAGATGATTTTTGCCCATTTTCCAACTGCCGTCGATCGCTCCCTCATAACGCCGGTTGCGGAACTCGTTATCAGCCGTTGCAAAAAGCATGGCAAGACTATCGGGTTTAAACTGAGCACAAGCAGCTTCTTTATGCTGGTAGGAGGTATCCAGTTTCCAGCCCCATTCCAGGTTACCGGCAGTTTGTCGCCGTCCCAGCGACAATTCTGTCTTGGTCGTTTCCAGACACCGTTTCCGATATTTATCATAATTACCAGACGTTCCAATATGCTTTTTGATCTCGTCTAGCGGCATATCTACATAATAATCATATGCCGATTCAGGTAGTTTTGTTTTGTTATTTTTATAAGTCAGTTTGGCAAACCAGTGGTCATCCTGCCATTTTAAGAGGGCATCCGTGTTATGATAGTCGTTATTCATCCGCCAGCGGGATTCGGTAACATCATCGGATACTTCTCCACACGGATGGTGCTTGTCATAGCGAAAATCGCCTTGGGACTGATCCCGGTTTAAAGCAAACAACAGACTTCCCTCGCCAAGTGGCGCAGTCAGTTCCAAATTGCCGGTATAGCCGCTAAAAGAACGCATGCCGGTGGAGATGCTGCCTTTGCTTTCCTGCGGTTTTTTGGTCACGATATTGATGGCGCCGCCTAAAGGCGAGCCGGCAAACCGGGCCGGCACATAGCCGCGGTAGACTTCGACCCGTTCGACATTTTCAACAGGAATGGTGGACAGGTCAACGGCTGCGTCAGCAGAGGAATTGACCAGTACACCGTCAATGTAGATATTAACCTGCCCGCCGCTCGAACCGCGGACTCTGGCGACCGCGTAGTGGCCGGTGCCGCTCAGCCGCTGGACATAGACGCCCGGTACGGTCTGCAGGAGATCAGGGAGGTTCTTCATTTCGCCTTTGTATTCGGGCACATGGATAACCGAGACGGTGCCGGGGGACAGGTTTTTCTCCCAGTCAGGACGTTTGGCTTCGACGACCAGCGGCGCCAGTGTGAAGCTGCCGGGTTCATTGCCGCCGGTAACAATCGGAGCTGTCTCCGGCCCAGCCGTACCGGCAGCGGTTGTTGGGCGTTCATCAGTATCCATTAAACCGGCAGGTTCTGTCTGACCGGCTTGTCCGGTCTTGACCTGCTCTTCCTGGCTGGCCTGTGTTTTCTGATCGGCCTGATCAGCCGGCGGTGTCAGCTTGTCACCGACAACTGTTTTGTCCGTTCCGGCAGCTTCTTGGCCGGACTGTATGGTCTGACCGTCTTGCACCGTCTTATTGGTTTGTGCCGGTTGCGCTGCTTGCGTTGCCTTATCGGCAGCCGTCTTTGTCCCGACAGCCGTTGTTGTCTGCGGTTTCGCAGCCGCTTTTGCCGCCAGGGAAACTTCCGGCGCAGTCATGCTGCGGTCAAAGGCTACGTTCTGCGCGGCCGCCCGTTCGACGGACGAAGGACCATTGAAACGCCAGGACATACCGGCGTTGACCTGCCAGTCGGTATTGACTTTGCCGCCAACAGTTTTGGTCAGTTCGACAAAGGCATTTTTGTCTTTGCCTGTCTGCAGATTGGTGCCCAGGGCAAATTCATACCAAGTGTCGTGGCCGGCCAGGGTATCCACCGCCATGCTGGACCCCACTACATATTTTTGATAGGAAGAACTATAAATCATGGCATCGGCGCTCGCACTGCCGCCGTCTTTAAAATCGTGGTTGACCGCGGCTTTAACATACACCCTGCCTTTCCGGTCACCGTTGGTGAAGTTCCGGCCGGCGGTGACGCCCATACGGCCGGTGAGCATTTCCAGCTTGTCCTGGTTATAGCGCATGTTATTGGCCTGGGTATAACTATAGGCTTTCATTGTGCCGTAGGTAAGGCCGACCTGCGGCTCCAGATACCAGCCGTTCGGCAGCTGTTTTTGATAGCCGTAGCGGACACCGGCGCCATAAGCCCAGGTGCTGTAGTCGTTTTCATACAACTCATCATCCGAGTCGTAGAATTTATAGTTGTTGCTCAGTTTGGAGCCGCGGACGGTCAGATCGAGATAGTGCCCCTTGTCGCCGAGCCAGCTGGTATACAGGCCGATGCCGCCGCTCTTTAGATCACCGGCGGAGCTGCTGTAGAGCGCTGCGTCGGTGCCGCTTTCCATGCTATGCTGGTGAAAATCGGCATCCGAATTGAGCATACTGAGGAACAGGCCGGTATACAGCTTGCCGCCGAAAATCTTCCCCTCCCGCTGTTTGTCATAGCCGACCTGAATACCGTTGTAGCTCTGGTCAAAGCTGGAACCGTAGGCGCCGTCAAAGCTGTATTTGCCGCGCCAGACCTGCGCCCAGGCGCCGTCGGCCCCCTCGCTTTGGCCCCGCGCATTGGAGGCGCGCAGGTCTTCGCCCCGTTTCCAGAACAGACCGTCTTCCATCCGCCACAGATTGCGCATCGACAGCTGGGCATTGGCCGCACTGAGCACGCCCTGGGAAATGAGATCGGTACGGGTGGCCGTCCAGTCTATATTGTAATATTTAGAAACAGCGCCAGTATAAGGATCAGTAGAAGGAACGGATGTTAATTCCGGCACAAATAGATACTTGTGTAGTGAATCGTCAATATAATAGGATTCTGCTGCAAAATTAAGGTTGTTGGCCACATTCGAATCTAAATTAGTGAGAGAAACAATATTACTGCTGCTGCCCGACAAATAGTTCGCCTGACTAGCTTCCCAGTCGGTGCCGCAAAAATATTTACGATACCGGATCTGCACCCTGACCGTGGCGGAATCTTCGCCAGCGGCAAGTTGAGGATTATTAAACATAAAGCTATCCGAATAATCATTTTCGTTTACATTCATGCGCAGAATTGCCCCGTCATGTAAAATAGCGTGGTAGGCTACAAAACCTCGATCGCTACGGGTATCGTTGCGGTTCCAAGTATTAGCCGGATAGTTTTCCCCGTATTTATAAGACATATCCACTAAGGCATCTTTGTACAGTTCAAAAGTCCCATTTACCAATTTAAGTGACGTTGCATCCATGGGGCGCCAGATACCGCCGCCTAACACGACGATATCGCCATTGTATTGAACATTCAAAACGCTGGGCCGTTCCTTGGTACCGGACCAGGTCGTCACTGTTTCGCCTGCCCCAATGGTAAAGGACGTATTTTTCATATTTTTCAAGTCTGGTGTTGCATCGTTCAGAATTGCGCTCGCATATGCCGGCGATGTATAGAGCAAGGCCGACACTGCCAATGCCGCCAGCAGTGCCTGCCTTTTTTTCGTTCTGCCGTCTCGTTTCTTTAGTTTCCGCAAGGTTTTCTCTCTCCTATCTGTTGCTAATTGAATCAGCAGTACGCCGCCGCTGACTTCTTTTCTAAATGTCTTGTGTCAAGCCCTGGGTAGTTTCATTCAATGCCTGCTGCGCGTTTTTACTTCTCTGTGTCTTATTGTTCCTCTGCCCAGACCTTGCGCATCATCACCGGGTATTCTGCCGTCAGGTGCCGGCGGATGATGCCGCAATGTAACTACCGGCATGTGGGCTACCGGGTCACCTTGCCAATGACATCAGCGGTGATGTCGGTGCCGCCGTAGACCACGGCCCCGGCGTCAAGGATCACGGTCAGGCCTTTTTCCGCGGCGACGGCCTTAATGGCCGCTTCAATTTTGTCTCCCACCGGTTTCATCAGTTCGTCTTCCCGCTGGGCTTCCTGCTGCGCAAGCTTATCGCTGTAGGCTTTCTTGTCTGCCGGCGGCAGGCCTTTGGCATTGGCGTCATAGTCTTTTTGCGCCTCGGCCCGCATGGCCTGAATCCGGTTCATGAGATCCTGGATGCCGGGGTAGCCGGCGAAGACTTGCTGCCTGTTGACATAGCCGATTGATTGTCCGCTTTTCGCCGGGCTGGCCAGAGCTGCTGTCGGCATAAATACACCAACTATACCGAAGGCAAAAAATACGGCGATGATAGCGGTTATTTGTTTGCGTATTTGTGTATTGGTTTGTTTCATTGGTTATGCTCCTATCCTGTTCATTGTCGATACTGTCCCGCCTTCCCGGTCGCTTAGCAACTGCGGCTGGCAATAAAAAAAACTCCCTTACAGGAGTTGATTATGTCAGGCCGGAGGGAATTCGGGTTCCAGGTGCTGCCGTAATCCCCTTCCTGTCGCTCGCAGGTGCCGCAGCACGCTCTCCGCCGCAAAACGGCAGACTGACACGCTGCTATGGTGATCGCCGGACAGGCAGTTCTCCTGACTCCGGTTCATCGCTCGTTTGCGTCTTCCCAAAGCTTGCGCTCCAGTGACCCAGTACGTTAGCCGTACTGCTGCAAATTTGCTCCCCGTTACAGTGGCGGGACCGCGCCGGTGTTGCACCGGTCTTCCCTATTAAGCCCCAAAGGGCACCTCTCCCCACTTTATGTTGTTGTTTGGCTTTTGTCTTATGTTCCCTCCCTTGCCAGGCCGGAAAAAACGTCCGTTTCCTGCCCGTTTTTATGTGTTGCTCCGGTTCCCTCCTTTGCTGCTCGTTGCCTTGTGCAAGGATAAATGCTCACACAAGCCCCCAATCCTCTCCCTGTTGATCGCAGGTCCGGCAAGGATGTCAGTACAGGCAGTTCTCCTGGCTCTCCGTCATCGTTAGCCCCGCCTTCCCGGCAGCTTTATCTCCTGCCAGTGGCCTTTTAGGGCTAACTCGGGCTTACAGTGGCGAAACCGCGCCGGCTTTCAACCGGTCTTCCCTATTGAGCCCTCTTGACAGGGCACCTGTACCCGCTAAATTTTCATTCACTTAGTGCATCTGCTGCTATATCCGCTCTTCCCAATGGAGCAGCAGTTCATCAGAAACTCTTGTCCGAAAAAGCTTATCCATAACCACAAAATAAAAAAGAAGCCATCTTTGCCCGGTAGACAAGGAGGCTTCTTCGCTGAGCCGGCACAGCCGGCATACCACACGCATGCAAATCTCCCTTCCTGTCGGTCGCAGGTTGCTACCATATTAACCCTATCTTGCGGATTCCAGCGGTGGATTTTTTGCAAAAAATCTTATCGCTATTCTCCTTACAGTCTTAGAGTCGTCACGGTACTAACGGTGATTGTCATACAGGCAGTTCTCCTGGCTCTGGATCATCGCTCTGCCAAACCTTCCCAAGACGGTTATGTCTCAGTGGCACAATCATGGCTTTGCTCTCCAATACAGTGGCGGGACCGCGCCGGCCTTAAACCGGCTTTTCTGTTAGGCCCTTACGGGCACCTATACCAAATTATTTGATTTTCCTTTGTTTTACATTATCATAGCACAAATTTTTCCTTTTGTCATACCTTTTCTGTTTTATTTCGTTTTATTTTGACATTTTTCACCTTTCATGTTTTGCTTGATTTCTATACCGGTAAATAAATCTTCATTTCGAAGAAGCAAAGGGACGTTTAATTTGCTTTCCTTAAAATTGATAGGGGTATTTTCACGTTCCAGTATATGCCATTAACTATCGTCAAATCCAGAGGGAAAAATTAAAAAATTTTATCGAGAAGCGCAGGTTACCAAATATACTTTGCGTTTCATCGAAAAAATATAAAGCCTACTAGTATTCTCTTATTTAATCCACTTTGCAATCAACATATTTACCTTGGGCTGGCTAATAGATTTTTTACCTCTGGCTAGTTCAGGTGCAATCTTTAAAGCGTCAACTATTTCTACATGGCCTGCTAAAACCATTTCATCAAGCAAATCCAAACCATCTTTACAAGACAAGCCTCGTGCTTCCGCTTCCTTACGTAGCTTTGAATCATGCGCAGCAAGATATACTACCTTAAAATGATTTAAACAACGTAATCCAAGTACAATGTTGCTGGCATCCGGTACAGATAAACCGGAGCGTTTAGCCCTAATTTTCTGTATCGCAACAATCTCATTACTATCAAAACTTTCTATAGTAACCCCCAGTTGTTCAACTTCCTCCGTTGACGGAACGACCAGTTCATCCCAGACAAAATCGGGAACTCTTAACTGATAGGGAAGCTGTCCAATTTGTTCCAATAGTCCAAATTGATACAAGTCCATCCACATGGATGAATCGACAATTAAGACAACACTTTTCTGCATGTTTGAATCCACGTTACATTACCTCACAGCATTCGCTATTAGGTAAATAATATAAAAATTCACGGGCTTTCGACTGTGTGATGCACTGTTCTGCTACTGCGCGAGCAACAAGACGTTCAAAACGCTTCGCCTGTTCGGGAACAAACTGGTTAAATTCCTCGTCAGGCTCAATCCTGTGCCAGCCACGCTTGCGAAATTCCCTAAAAAACTTGTTGGCTGTATCTTCCGTTATAATCCCAAGGTCTTTCGCCCGATAAACTAATGCTTGCATACTGAGCCCGTATTTTCTTTTTAGCTCAATTAACTCCTGCTTTCCAAAGCTAGTCCGTTTCTTACCTATATCCCGATAGGCGCTCATTGCTGGAATTAAAAAAGCCCCTGCAAACCGGTTGGCAAATTTCTCTTCGTCTAGTTCGCAATTGACCAAGCTTTGCCGTTCAAGTAAATGAAAAACAATATGCCCCAGTTCGTGCGCTAGGGTAAAACGGCTCCGTGCCAAGGGATACCGACTATTAGTAACAATTAAAAAGGCACCCTTTCCGTTTACGTAACTTACTGCGTCAAATTTATCGGGTCCGTCTATCAACAATACTTTGACCTCAATATCTTCTAATAGTTCCACCAAATCTTCAATGGCATCCTGACCAATCTGTAACCTCTCACGGAATTTCGGTACGAATTCTTCTAATTGATCAAGCTCGGTAATCGGAAAATTCAAACTACATACTGCCGCCTGAAAGTTGATATCTTGTTCTCCGATTTCTAAATACTCCTCCAATTCTTGGTATTTTTCTGCCCAATCAAGCGCTTTTTCTAAAATTGCATCCATCTCACCCTTAGTCAGTTTATTTCGCTTGCGGTATCCCAACAAAGTAAGCTGAACTGTAGGCTCTTCAAAAAAATAGCTAACCGGTACTTTCAGCACTTTAGAAAGCTGAATTAATACTGTCGAGTTCGGTGCGACTTGATCTTTTTCGTATTTTGCTATAGCTGTATGAGACATCCCCATCCGCTCTGCAACATCTTTCAAGGTCATTTGAGCAGCTTTTCTGGCCGACAATAATCTTTTTCCAATATTCATGAAAGCTAACCTCCTTGTTTAATTATATTTTACACTCACAGTTTAATATATTCAATATCGTTATAATTTTATATTTTTAAACTAAAATTATTAAAATTAAAAAACAAAACCATTTAGCTGGTTTTGTTTTTTCTTTGAGCATTAACTTCCTTAGTAAACATGCCGTCTAACACTTTAACGGCTTCTTGCATTTCCGGCAAAACATGGGCGTAGGTATCTTGTCTCATAGCTACCGTACTATGGCCTAGGCGCTCCGAAACATCTAACCTTTGAAAAATCATAAATACCTTTTAATACTGTATTTACCAGTAAAATATAAAAAATCCTGCAATTATCCATTTATTTTGCAGGATTTGTCAATTGAGGCCTTCATTCTCTTTTTGCAGAAACTCATTTACCTCGTTGCCCGCTCCGGGACAACGAGGCGTTCTCTTCTAGGGCTCAAGGGGACGGAGTTGTCGACACCCCCGTCCTGTGCCGTCCCTGGCATTAGCTAATAACCATCTTCATGACAAAGACATCCTCATAAGCTCGTTGTGAATTTCAGGAAGTCCTTTATTAATGTCGTCCACTGTTGTGCGTGCCACGCTAAGGCGTATGCCTTTTTTATAATAATGACTGTTAACGAAACAATCAATTCCTGGAGTAACTAGAATGCTCTGTCGCCTTTTCAGATTTTCCACAAATTGGCTCTCATTAATGCGGTCAGGCAGTTTCAGATAGCTATAAAAACCACTCTCGCCTCCTACCCACTCCATTCCAAGCTTTGCTGCATCAACAAAATGCGTTTTAAGACATTCAAGCCTTGAAAACAATTCATCTTTAACGGAAGATACATGTTTTTTTAACAGATTGCTGCGTATATAGATTTCTAAAGTAGATTGAGACACCAGAGATGGCGAGAAGTAGGAATGGTAATACGAATACCTTACATGTTCAGTAAATATGGGTAATAGGTGCGATGGAATAACGGTTATACCAATTCTAATCCAGGGTATTATTTTAATGAAACTTTTCAAGTAGATATGATGTTTATGATCACCGTAGGAGTATATGGGATCTCCATAGTTACCAAACATGATATCGCCGAAATAATCATCTTCTACTATATATACATCGTATTTTTCAGCCAGTCGCGCGATAGCTTTGCGCTGTTCCTTATTGTAACAAGTACCTAACGGATTATGACTGCTGGGCACTGTGTAAAAAAATTTAATCTTTTCTTTCTTAAAGAGAGCCGCCAAAAAGTCTATATCAACTCCGTCTTTATCTCGTAGTATGCCAAGAATTTTTGCACCGTTAATTTTTAAAAAATTATTATAATACCTGAATGTAGGTTGTTCAATCAAAATAATGTCTTTCTTATTGGGAAAAGGCATTTGGTTTAAAATGTTGAGAGCTTGCTGAACACCCAGATTGACAAAGATATTATCGGTAGCTGTGAATACTTGAAAATTAGCTAAGTATTTTGGCAATAGGTTTCTTAAAGAAGGAACACCGTAAAGCTTATGCCCAGCAAAACTATTTGTACTGCATGTCAACCGCCCGGTCAAGACAGTGCTTCAGGTCGGGAATGTAGATATTACTAAACAACGGATTACCTCTAGAAAAATCAATTATATCAGTATGTTTCTGTTCTGTATTCGGGCGGTTCTCCACAACATAACATCCACTCTGGGGAACAGAATAGATCAAATGCTTGCTCTTTAAAGTGTCATACGCTTTCACTGCGGTACTTTTACTACATTGATAAGTAGCACATAATTCCCGGATAGATGGTACTCTGTGACACTGTCGAAACCTACCTTCCTGTATGAATGTTTCCATGTCATCCGCAATTCGCTCGTATGCTTTCTTCATACATTCAACCCCCAACTGTATCGGTACAGTAAGAGTATAACACAATTGTTACCGTGAATTTCTAGGGATATAATGAATTTAGTGTCAAATCAATGCGAAAGAATCCTTAGGGGGTAACCGAAATATGCTTAAACAACAATACCGGCTTAATATATTTCATATAATCATTGACGGCCTATTTGCTAGTGTGCCAATACTCCTTTCGTTCATGATCATCTCTTTTGGATCTAGTGAGAAAGTTGCTGGTATTATTATGTCTCTGGCTATTATGGTAAGTACTTTTTCAGGATTATTGACAAAATTCTTTTCGCAACAATTCGGAGCGTTGCGCACCTTAATCATGATATCGTTATTATACGGCTTGGGATTTTTTATGAATACTTTTGCCTGCAATATTTATCTTGCTGGATTTTGCTTTATCATAGCAATCGCAGGATATGGTTTATTTCATAATGTTGCTTTTTCCTATCTTACATCAAATTCTGAAAGACAATCACTTGGAAAAACTATGGGTGATTTTACCGCTATTGGCGATATTGGAAGAATTCCTTTTGCTTCACTCGCTGGCTTTATTGCCGCTTTTTCTATGTTTGGGGTACCAGGATGGAGAATTGTCTGTTTAACATATGGCCTAGGAGTTTTGCTATTTTCAGGATATATATATGTTTCCTCTTTCTGCAAAAAAGAAAAAATCAATCAAAAAAACTCGCCCACAGCAAAAACACCAAGCCATATTCCCTCCTTTTCACTTTTACGCAACCCTCAATATGCGCTGCCAATAAGTGCAAACGTACTTGATGCATTGGCGAGCGACCAAATTTTTACCTTTTTACCCTTCCTCCTCTTGGCGAAAGGTATTGACCCAAGAGTCATTGGAACTTTCGCACTTGCCTTTACATTTGGTTGCTTTCTCGGAAAAGTAGCTTGTGGAAGATTGGTTGATACATTTGGCATGCGCAAAGTATTTGTTATATCAGAGGTTATGATGGCGTTACTTCTTGTGCTTCTTGTTATAGGCCAATATCTTTTTATCATTGTCGGGGCTTCACTCTTGCTCGGCATTGTAACAAAAGGCACAATTCCTGTTGTCCAAACGATTATTACAGAGCCAGTTAGAGAAAAACATAACTATGACGATATTTTTGCAATTAATACCTTTTGCCGTGGAACTACCAACATAATTACTCCTCTGCTTTTTGGCTTCATCGCTTCATCATTTGGCGTAATTTGGATTTATGTTATTATGGCTATTGTTGCCGTATGCGCTATCATACCAGTGCTTATGATGGTTAAAAATATACAGCCATTAGTTTTGCAGAAGTAAACTTTAGCATCTCACCCGTAATAAATCGACCAAGATTTAACCCGATAAATGCACCAGCATTATTACTCTTTGCTGTTTTGGCATACCACTAAACTCATGGTAAGTTTTAATCGCCACCGCATAGTCATACGCTTGCCACATACTAAAAGACCAAATAGCAGGATAGAATAGTATCCATTGAAAGTCGATATTTTTAAGAGCTTGCTCAAAATCTCCATTAAAAACATAATAAATACATAAATTAAGCTTTGCCATATAATTAATTACAGTTTCAAGTATCAAGAGAGTTATTCCCATTATATAATCCCGATTATATAATTGCCCGAATCCTGGAAACATAGCTGACCAACTTGTAAAACAACCAATAGATATGAAAGCAAAAACCGCACCTCAGAAGATGCGGTTAAGAGTACGATTATTTAGCTTTCTGACTTTTGATTCGATCTCTATCAAGCATCGGATGAAGCACTTACTGTCGTTTTTTTCGGTTCTGCCAAGGTCATTATTATGATAAAACCAATTATCGCTGACACCGCGAAATAAGAAAAAACGATGTTATAGCTTTGGAACTTATCCAAAAGAGCCCCGGCTATCATTGGTGAAAAAAATCCGCCAAGATTACCGCCGCTATTGACCAGTGCGATGGCTGTCGGATAGGTATCTTTAGTGGTCAGGCCCATTGGATAAGCGGTAAAGGCCGGCCAGCCGACGTTGATCATAAATCCGACAGCAAACAGAGTAAGGGCGACCAGGCTTACGTTTTCAGGGACATTTATCAATATAATCATCATGATACAAGTTGCCAGAGCAGTAATGAGCATTGTGGGCTTTCTTCTCTTGTCAAAAACCTTGTCCGATAGCCAGCCACCGGCCACTGACCCAATAAAGCCGCCAATCCAGGGGGCTGAGGCAACAAAACCCATTTTTAGGAAGGAATAGCCTTTGGCGGTCACTAGGTAGGATGGTATCCATGTCAGCAGTCCCTGCAGCACGCAAACCATAAAAAAGTATGCGCAGGTATCACCGACGACATTCCAGGACTTAAAAATTTTTGCGTTGCTATCTACTAATTTAACTTCCTTAAAGCGGATAAAACGGTCAATCCAGCCCAGATCTTTATAGTCGGTATTGCTTATACCGCCATCACTTTTTTCCCGGATATATTGCAGTTCCTCGGGAGAACAGTTAGGACTTTCTTCCGGCCGATTCCGTACATAAATATACCAGACGATTGCCATCACGATTCCGGGTATGGCAAAGGAGTAAAATACGTAGCGCCAGCCAAAATTAACGGCAATCCATACAGAAATCATGGGAACAATAATCGGTGCAAACATTGTTGCCCCGATATAACCGAGTCCGGTTGCCGTCGCTTTTTCCTGAGACGGGAACCAATTGTTTATAGTTGACGTCATGCCTACGGGCGTAGGCCCTTCGGCAATACCCAAAACAAACCTCAGCCACTTCATACTTACAATCGAGTTTACTGTCCCTAATAAAAAGGTAATAAACGAAAAGCCGAAGATCGATAATGTGGCCAGGCCCCGGACACCATAGCGGCTGTAAAAGAGACCGGCGGGAATTTGAGATACTGCATATCCGAGGAAGAAAAAGCTCATTATCGCCCCTGCCTCAAAGTTACTAATAGGAAAATCGTTTTTCAGAAACGGAATTAATACGCCTACATTACTGCGATCGGCAAAGTTAATTGTGTACGTAATAAAAATGATTGCCAGGACTACCCAGCGAAAGCGCGTAGCACGGGGAACTGATGTACCAACAACAGGATTTGTCATCTAAATTCCTCCCATAAGATGTATTATTAATAGCTAAGAATCAGGGAAACAGCTCAGTCATTCTTTACCCTGTCATAAGCAGTAATGAACGCTTCAACTTCGCACTTTGTCGGCGTGGAATCAGAGCAGCTGTGCCCTCCGATAGTAATGGCCGAGGCTGCCGACGCATATTTCAGCGACTCATCAATGGTCTTGCCGGAAATCAGGCCAAACATGAAGGTCCCTGCATAGGCATCACCCGCCCCAAAGGTTTTCACCACCTTTGCCGGGTACGGTTTTCCGGCATAGACCTTGCCGTCGGCAGTGTAGATTGTCGACCCCATTTTGCCATGCTTGATCGAAACCAGCTTAACATTCCGGGAAAGCAGATTTTTTACCGTCAATTTGTCGTCGGATTTTCCTTGCATAAGCAAAGATTCCATTTTGTCGTATTCATCGCGGGTTGCAACCACCATGTCAGCTTTTTCGGCTGCCAGCATATAGTAAATGGCCGCTTCGGCATCAGAATTCCAAGTCCCCTCGCGATAATCAGGATCAAATACAATTCGCACACCGTTGCGTCTGGCAAATTCCATCACTAAGAAAACCGCTTCCCGCGCAGGACTATACGACAGGGATGTTCCCGAAATCAGGACCGCCTTAAATTTACTGATGTATTCTTCATCAATCTCGCTGCAGGAAATATTAAGGTCGGCAACGTTTTGCCGGTATACCAAACAGTTACATTCGGTCGGTGATTTGATTTCCCCTATCGTTATACCTGACCGTGCCCCACTTTTATCAATGGCAATATGCGAAGTATCAATCCCCTTTTTCTCAAGATACTGCCTAATATACCGGCCAAACTGATCGTCGGACACCTTGCCGATATAGCCAACCTTCAACCCCATATTGCTCATGGCCACTGCCGTGTTCGCCGGCGACCCACCAACATATTTGGTAAAAGTAACCGCTTCTTCCAGTGGGCCGGTCTCGTTGGCATAAATGTCGATTGTGGCCCGGCCCATTGCCACTACATCCATAGGTTTTGCCTGGTCAAATTGTAGACTCATCCTTATCCCTCCCATACTTTTGAAATAACAACATTCGTGGTTTTATTTCTTCTCGTTTTCCAGGTACGCCAATAAATCTAGCGCCTCTTTAACCGAGTTTTTGCCGTGAATAATTGAAGAAATGGCCTTTATTAGCGAGGCCGGATCTCCGTACTGAAAGACAAATCTGCCAAAGGTAACGCCAATCGCTCCAGCGTCGACAACATCATATGCCATCTGAAAGTAATGTTCCAGGTCTTTACCTGGACTTCCACCGGCCACAACAACCTTGGCCGGACAAGCCTGTACCACTTTGGCAAAACTTTCCGGGTCGCCGGTATAACTGGTTTTGACAATATCTACCCCTAATTCGGCACCAAGCCGGGCCGCGTACATAACATACTCTGCCTTGTAATAGCAGTCTTTCGCAATCTGGTTCCCCCGCGGATATATATGGGCAACCAGCGGCATACCAAAAGAAGCCGCATCCTTGGCCATCTTCCCCAGTGCTGCCACTTGAGCGGGTTGAGTATCCCCACATACTATGCAGCCGACGGAAACAGCATCGGCTCCAAGGCGAACAGCCTCTTCCACATCACCGACAACAGTATCCAAGTCCGGCTGATAGGGCGAAAAGGTTGAACACTTAACGACAAGCGGGATTTTACCGGCATGCTTGGCATAACACTTTTCAGCAAGTCCCTTGTGCATTGTTAGCGCATCCGGTTCTCCGGCTACTAATTTGGCAAGCGTGTCTTCAATCGTATCAAGCCCCCGCATAACGCCCCGTGCCATTGCATGGTCAACCGTTATCCCCAGATAGCGACCGTCCCTTTTGCTTAGCAGCCTGTTCATTCGTACTTCTTTACCCAAAAAACTCATGTTGACCTCCTTATTATTTGCCGAGTTTGAAATCGGCTAATATACTAAAATATATTTTTAATTTTATTGATAATTATTTGAAATTTAATTTCAATAGTGGCAAAAAAACAAGTCCGCCATGACAGGCTACGACTTAATTAATATTTTAAACTCACTGCCGCTCTTTTGTTTTTGGTACGCATCTACAAAATCGTCGATTGTATAGACGGCACTGATAAACGGTTTGACGTCAATCTTACCGTCACTTACTAACGAAAAGGCATCTGCATAATTTTTCTGTGTGTACCCTGACGAACCGGCTAGTTGAATTTCCTTATAATGCAGAGCGTTTAGGTCGATATTGCCCAAACCTCTGTCGGGAAAACCACTGAATAGAACAACAGTACCACCCTTTGCGCAGCAATTTACCAGATTGTTAATTTCAGAGGTTGCGGCACAAGCAAAAATTATTTTGTTAAAACCATCTACCCCATTCTTTTGGGCAACATCCAAAATATTCTCTACCGCCGGGTTTATCGCCCGATCAGCGCCTGTAGTAAGTGCTTTCGCTCTTCTATATTCCAATAAATCACTGACAACCACAAAATTAGCTCCACGCAACTTGCTCAGCAGAACATGAAACTGCCCAATGGTTCCTGCACCGACGATTAAGACATGATCACCTTGACCGATATCAGCCTTATTATTGCCGTTTAAACAGCAGGCCAATGGTTCAATTAACGCAGCTTCTTTAAAGGACAAATGACGGGGAATTACGAATATATTTTTTTTTGTGGCGGCAACCGCCGGAATCCGGATATAGCCGGCGAAACCGCCGTCAATGTCATAGCCAATCGTCGAACGATTGAGACAAAGATTTTCTCGCCCGCAAAGACAATTCCGACAGTGTCCGCAGGCAATAATTGGTGCGACACTTACTCGGTCACCGGGTCGAAACAAGGTGACCTGATTACCAACTTCATAAATAGTTCCGCTGATTTCATGGCCGACAACCCGGGGATAAGAAACGCCTTTCGTTTTTTTACCTTCCAGTATTCTTATATCTGTCGCACAAATAGCGCAATAGGCAACCTTTATCAGCAATTCATCGGCTTCAATTCCAGGAGGCGGGGAAATTTCCAATCTAAATTCATTTGGATTGGATAAAACTATCTTTTTCATATAATTCCTTTTTGAATTTAAATTTTTCCGTCCGAAGTTGCGCTACGGGTAATATACATGGCGTTTTTGCATTCCTCATACCTGTTCATAGTATAGGCGATCAACAAAGCGTCAAGCACGGTAAACTCTGCCAGCCGTGAAGCCGATCCCTCGTATTTGTAATTGGTTTCCTTAGCGGCGGTAAAAAGAACAATGTCGCTCACCTTCAGTATTGGCGACTTAGCCTGGTTAGTCAGGGCAATCGTTGTGGCACCAACTTCTTTGGCAAGCCGCAAGCAACGGATAGTCTGCACGCTGCTGCCGGTATGGGATATACCTATTGCCACATCACCCGGCCCCAGTAAGCTGGCAGAAATAGCCTGGGTATCCGTATCCAACTCTGTCCCGCACTTCTTGCCGATTTTGAGGAACTGATGCTTCATGTTTATACCTACATATGCGGATGCGCCCGTTCCGTAGAATTCCAGCCTGTTAGCCGTGTTAATGGCAGCGACGGCACGCTCAAATTCATCGTCATTAAGCACAGCCAATGTATCGGAAATAGCCTGTATTCGTGATTGAAATACCTTGCGCTTAATCACCCTAAGAGTATCATTAACGTCATAATCTTCCAAAATAACTTTCTGAGGATTAACGATATATTTGGCAAAATTAATTTTAAGGTCCTGAAAGCCCTTATAACCTACCGATTTGCAAAAACGCACAACCGTTGCCTCACTCGAGTCAGCCCGCGAAGCCAACTCCCCCACGGTAAGGTAAATGATATCTTCAACATTATTTAAAATATAATGTGCTATTTTGGACTCTGCTTCGGTCAGAGACGGCAACTGATTTTTAATAGCGGTAATGGCCGGTATACTCACAATATTACCTCTCTTGGCGGACGCCTTTATACGGCATGTTTTCTCCTGATTCAGGAAATTGTCCGATAATTTATAATAATTATATCATTTCAGAAAATTAATGTCAATAATTCGCGATTTTTATTGAAATTTAATTTCATGTGTTGTATAGCTTGTTATCCGGCGGCTCATACCATAGGTTGCTTCCTGTAGTCGTGGACTTGACTAACTAAAAATAATACATAATTAAGTAAATACTCAATATAGTGTCATATGCGCCCTTTTATCTACCGTTTGCACCGAAGTACTTTTTCTATGTAATAGCCTACGATAAAACCGGCTGCTCCCATACCCAATCCCCAAAAGATGATTAATTGGTGGTGCCACAATGTACCAAATAACAAACCAAGATTTAACCCGATAAATGCACCAGCATTATTACTTCTTTGCTGTTTTGGCATACCACTAAACTCATGGTAAGTTTTAATCGCCACCGCATAATCATACGCTTGCCACATACTAAAAGACCAAATAGCAGGATAGAATAGTATCCATTGAAAGTCGATATTTTTAAGAGCTTGCTCAAAATCTCCATTAAAAACATAATAAATACATAAATTAAGCTTTGCCATATAATTAATTACAGTTTCAAGTATCAAGAGAGTTATTCCCATTATATAATCCCGATTATATAATTGCCCGAATCCTGGAAACATAGCTGACCATAAAAATGAAATCCAAGGTTTTGGGTACATACCGACCTGCTGTATTATATTTTTACGCACAATAATCACCGTAGTTAGTATTATACATAACTATAATAGTTATCCTTGACTCTCGAATAAACCTTCTACTAACACCTCCTACCTTAATAATTATAAGTAGATATCGGTATAATAAATGGTATCTGTATGTCGCTACCGAGGGGGGGATCACTTGAGAGAATTGCAACAACAAATTGCTGAAAACCATTCGATATACCTGCAATACACTTACAACCTCTGGGTACAGTATACTCTCTTTACTTGGAAGTGGTGGCTTTTATTATTTGTCTTAGTAGACACAAGTGTGTTACCTATAACATATATGTTAATTTATCAATACAATTCAAAGTGGTCTTCCTTCTTAATTGCTATCGTTATCATGTCAGCGTTTTTTAGTTTTATCGCCGAACCCTTTTTAGTATGGCTAGGTATCTATGAGTTGATAACCTGGAAACATTACTATAGCTTTCCGTTATATATTCTATATGGCGTTATTTTAAAGTTCATCGTAGATTTAACTAAGTCAATACAATCTAAAAATAGCAGTTGAGTTCTTCTAAGCTTAGTTCTAAACTCAAACAGTCCATTTATTTCCGTTTTTTTGATTGACCCAACAACTGGTATGTTAACAAATAAAACAAATAATGAATTGATTCTTCATCAGGTGCCTTAGATTCTCCTGTTACTACGATAATTGCTAACACAATCGAAGTTTCTATGGCAATAAATTCTTTAAGTACTTTTGCTTATGTACTAAATAAAGATAAAAAAACCGTTTCGATAAAAAATCAAGCCAAATATTAATAATAAAGTCTTTAATCTAACTTTTGATCCAACATGCAATTATTTCTACACCGCATCTGAAGAAACTTCTACTATTATCGGTTTTTCGATTAATAAAACCAATATTATTGAGAATGTAATTCTGGTCTATCGGTTATTTGACCAAAGATGTTCAAAGCACCGTTTATTGTCGGTGCTTTTTTATTACCAAAAATCTTCCAAGGAGGAATTCCAACATGAAAAAATATTATTTTAGTGAAATGAAAGAAGAATATCTTGATGAGGTGTTGCAAATTTATACTCACTATGTCTTAAATACTACGGCGACTTTTCACTCGCGGCCGTTGAAGCGGGAAGAAATGCGCGAAATCGTATTTTTCAATAACGAAAAATATAAGGCATTTGTAATTTGCGAAGAAACTGAGATTTGTGGGTATGTTCTCATAACTCAGCATAAAAAAAGAGAAGCATATGATGGAACTGCTGAGGTTACAGTATATTTAAAGCCGGCCTATATTGGCAAAGGTCTCGGTAGCATGGCTGTCAAATATATTGAAAAATATGCTAAAAAACAAGGTTTACATGTACTTGTAGCCACTATATGCGGCCAAAACGAGGAAAGCATCCGGTTATTTGAAAAAAATGGGTATAGTCAGTGTGCTCACTACAATGAGGTAGGACAAAAATTTGGGCTACTCCTTGATGTTGTTGCTTATCAAAAAATAATTTCCTGATAAGATATTCTTCTAAGAATCAAACCCGCCAAAATCATCTCCTCCACCGTCATAGTTGTCAAAGCTGGCGGAATCATTGGAGTCCTCAATCCGGTTTTATTTATCATCATCGTCAAAATAAGAATAATAGATTTCCATCAATTCCTCATAAAAGCCCCAGCCGATATCACTGCCGGCATCACCTTCCATATTATGGTTTTAGTACAAGCGTCATATCAAACCATTGCGCGCCACCGTGCGTTGACGCGGAAATTCCGTCATATGCATAGCCAAATGATTCATAGTAAGGAACCAATCTTTCCTTACATGTCAAAATGACTTTTCTTTTACCCGTATTTTTAGCTGTCTGGATAAAATGCTGCATAAGCTGAGCTGCAACCCCCTGCTTGCGGTATTCCGGAATTACGGTCAGCCCAAATACAGTTAAATTTTCGCCATTAGGTATATGATAGCTTGTACTATGGAACATTTCATCAAAAATCACCGGACTGTTGGTGACACAGCCATTAATAAACCCAATCAAACCTCTTTGTACTTCAGCGACAAAAAAGTACTCGGGAAAAGCCGCAATTCTCTCCTGGAATGATTCCCGCGTCGCCGCTTCGGCAGCCGGAAAACACACAGCCTCGACGGCAGTGACACGTTCCAAATCTTCGGGACAAACCCCTCTAACCGTTACTTCTTCCATAAACGTCTCCTTATTTCCATATAAAAATATATATTTATACATTACTGTCGTTATCAATCAAATAGACTGTCCTGCTTATAATGCGGCACCGGCTTTGATTTAACGGCATTCTCCCTGCTAAGTTGCCCGCCGGCTATATCGGCCACGAACGGTGACGGTGTCCGGGATGTCAAAAGAATAAGTTCGTCCCGGGCCCTTGTCATACCGACATAGAAAAGCCGCCTTTCTTCATCCGTGTCACAGCCGGCATTGCTGCTGCGCAAAGGGATCAGGCCGTCGTTTACGCCGCAAATGAACGTTACCGGAAATTCCAAGCCCTTGGCCGCATGCATGGTCATTAAGGTAACCGATTCCGGCGAATACACCTTACTGCCGCAGCGGACAATATCACTTTCCCGGCCGAGCGCGAGATTTTGCATAAAGGAGGACATTTTGCTATGGGTAAGCGCTGTATGTAAAAACAGCTCCATACACTGTACATCTGACAGGTGATTATCGCTGATCCAGGCAGCAATAATTTGCGAGGGCTTTTCCGTATGGATAATTGCTTTATATTTCTTCAGCATGTCTACGAAATTTCGAAGATCGTCCGTTTTATCGACCGGCCCCGGAATCTCTGCCAACAGCCTCTCAAGCGACGGGATGTTTTGTTTGCCGGCGGCATAACGGTTCAGAATGGCAAAATTGAATTCCGGTGAATTGATGGTTCTTGCTTTGAGACAGATTAGCAGGGAAGTGATATCCCTGGGGTTAAGCAAAAATTTAAAGAACGCCAGCGTCTCACGGACTAATCTTTCGGCGAGAAACTCATCCCTTCCGGCAACTACATAGGGAATCCCTTCTTTTTGGCAGCACTGTTCCAAAACCGCTGCCTGACGATTGGTGCGGTACAATACGGCAATATCGGCAAAGCCTCTTGGTTTTCCGGCCGCAGACTTGGCTCCGTGGGCTGCCGCCCGCGTCTGGGTATCAAGCATGTCGATACCGCCCACCAGCCGGTTAATTTCTTTGGCGACAAAAATTCCCTCGGAAAATTCATCATTGGTTTCCACCAGACGCACTTGGGTGCCGTTTTTTCTGGTGGCAGCAAGTGAATAAGTACCCTCTCCCGCCGTCTTTTTAGTGATTACCTCCCGGGCGGCAGCGATAACTTCCGGCGTTGAACGGTAATTCTGCGTCAGCCGAACGTTGCGGATAGTGGGGAACGCTTTCGTAAACTTGGCAAAATAACGAAAATCCGAACCACGGAAGCCGTAAATCGATTGGTCGGGATCACCAATAATAAAAATACTCTTGCTTTTCCTGCCCCATTCTTTGATCAGGCTGTATTGCAGTTCGTTGATATCCTGGAACTCATCCACAAGCAGGTGGGAGCAGAAATGTTCCGGACTTTCTCCGGGCATACCCCCGGTATTATCCTCAGCAAAGCGCTGAAGCACTTCGAGGAGGATGTCATCATAGTCCAGCACATTGTAGTTCTTAAGCTGCGAACAATATGCCTCGTACACCCTGGCCAAGGCCTCTGACTTTTTTTCATCACCCGCCGACGGTAAACTATTTTTTAGCAGCGAAAATTCCTTCAGGGCATCCCGGGCAGAAACCTTTACCTCTAAGTTTTTCACTATTTCTTCCATAATGGCAAGAGCGTTGTATTCATCAATGATTGTAATGTTGTCCTTGCCCCGCCATCGGGACAGCAGCCGCAGGCAGATAGCATGAAATGTGCCGATGGTCATAGCAGCGGCTGTCCGCTTGTTCCCGAAATGCTGTTCCAGTCGCTGACGCATCTCCTGCGCCGCTTTATTGGTAAACGTAACGGCGGTAATCTCTCCGGGCGGTATGCCGCACTGTTCCACCAGATAGGCAATACGGCATACCAGGGTTTTGGTCTTTCCGGTTCCCGGTCCGGCAATGACTGCAATTGCCGGCTCAGTGGCGGCAACGGCTTCCCACTGTTCCTGATTCAGTCCGTAGGGAAAGTCTGCGGCAACTTGTTTCGCAGCATTGCTATTTTCCGGCAAGCTGGCGGCCGCCAAGTTCCGTGCCAGCTCCGTTTCCCGATAGGGAGCCGCTGTGCCGGCAACCGGTTCCGGTATTGCCGGTTTTACGCGATCAATATTTGTAGCAGCGGGAACTGGATCATTCATGAGACAGAGTTGGCCGGAAATCTTATCTATTTCGCTTTTGTCCAGTACTTTTACTTTACCGTATTCACCGTCAAATCCGGGCTGTATATCGACCCGGCCGTCTCGCAACCTGCGGATGCCTTCGGCAATGCAGGGACCTGCGGCTAATTTAATATCCGTAAGCGGTGCCTCCCGAAGAATAAACAGCTCCGGGCCGAGATCCTGCAGCAGATGATCATATTTTCGCTTTACCTTCATACTGCTGGCAGTAGCGCCTATGGAGGAAGCGATGATCTCATACAGGGGAATAAGACTTTCAAAATGCTTGGCGCCCGGCGGGATAAAGCCTTCGGACCTGTCAGCCAGCGCCTCTACCCGATGCAGTACGCCGACGGTAATCTTGCCGCCACATACTGGGCAGATCCCGTCCGCCGCTTTTGTCGCGGCAGGCTGCCAACACACCTTGCAATGCCGATGCCCGTCGTAATGATATTTGCCTTCTTCCGGGAAAAACTCTATTGTACCGTAAAATTCTTTCGTACCGTGGTTTTTTAACGCCTGCAGCATACAAGGATACGAAATTTCCGTATCGAACAGGTTGGCTTCCCGGGCCAGGTTGGCCGGGGAATGGGCGTCCGAATTGGAAACCAGCGTAAAGTTATCCAGCGCGGAAAGCCGCCAATTCATGGGCGGATCCGAGGACAATCCCGTTTCGAGGGCGTAGATGCAGCCGGTAAGGTCGCCGAAACACTCCCGGATATCGTCAAAACCGGAATAAGCACCATAAAGGGAGAAATGCGGCGTCCAAATGTGGGCGGGAATAAAGATAGCCTCCGCACAGGTGTCAAGTACGATCTCCAATAAATCCCGGCTGTCAAGCCCCAGGATCGGCCTGCCGTCCGAGTGCAGATTGCCGCCGATGGCCTCCAGCCTGCGGGCTATCGCTGCCGCCGGTTCCAAGCCCGGCAGCAGAATCAGATTATGAACCTTGCGCACCCGGCCGTTCTTTTTGTATATGGAACTGATCTCGCCGGAGACGATAAATTGCGGCCTGCTAGCCGTTCCGGCAACGTTATCGGCCTGGCAAAACTCTGGTTTGAGGGTATAAAGTCCCTCTCCCGAAGGAACGAGTTTTTCCTCTAATTCCTCCCGCCAAGCCGCGTGTGTGAAATCCCCCGTACCAATAACGTGGAGTCCTTTGCGCAACGCCCAATAGGCAAGCATTTCCGGCACGCACTCCCGGCTGGTAGCCCTTGAGTATTTCGAATGTATATGAAAATCAGCGATAAACATCATAATACCTCCGTTTTCCTGGAATCCGGCAATCATGCAGAGCACCCGGAAGATCTTACCATTCTACATTCTCACCCACATGACAAAACTCCTGCCAAGCATGACGCTAGCAACTTCATTCATCGTCCTGATGCCATCCGGAGTAAAATTCGACGGCATAACCAAAATCCGAAGCCTTACTCAAAGACTTCGGATTTTTTATTTATTCCGCGATCAAGCTTTCGCCAACCTTGATTATTTTTTTACTTATCCAAACTTACCAAATCACATTTTTGTTTCAGTTTACATATTATGATATTGAATAAAAGAGAAGTTTAAATACCCCGCTGTAAAGAAATCCGGACTAATTGAAGATAATCGTTTTATGTTATGACCGTTGCAGTTGAGATTGGCGATATGCTTGGCGATATAGAAAACCCTCCGTAAGCGGAGGTAGCCCCGGTACCCAAAACACCGATATACTCCGCCCTGGCACCGCGGAGTATCCTGTATATGGCGTCCTCCTCACAGGCGGTAGTTTCTTCGGCCTGCCAGCGTCGGGTGGAGTGATGCGTTGGATCGTTGAACAAGGAATCGACGATGTACCGCTTGTACCCGCGGCGGTCATCTACGACCTCCCCTTCGCCAAGGGGTCCCCCCCGCCAAACGCGGCGCTGGCCTACGCCGCCTGCCAGGCTGCAAATGCGGGTCCCGTGCCAGAAGGAAATGTGGGTGCCGGAGCAGGAGCGACAGCGGGAAAAATCTACGGTAGGCCGATGAAGTCCGGACTGGGCACTGCCTCCCTTTGCATTCCTGGCGGTCCCGTGGTGGCAGCCTTGGCGGTAGTCAACCCCGTCGGAGACGTATGGTGCGGGGGGCGTATCGTCGTCGGAGCACTAAATCCTGACGGAACCTTTGTCAATCAGACCCGGGCGATGCTGGCTGGTGTGCCGTCACCGCACAGCCAGACCAGAAACACCACAATCGCCGTAGTGGCGACCACCGCGCTGCTGACCAAGGCAGAAGCCAACCGGGTGGCAGTACTCGCCGAAGACGGAATGGCCCGAGCCATCTCCCCCGATCACACTCAGTCGGATGGTGACACGATTTTCTGCCTCGCCCTGGGTTCAGACCCCAGTGATCTGTCGAGTGACGAACTCGTTACACTGGTGGGCACAGCCGCTGCAGCGGTACTGGAGGAAGCCATTATCCGGGGGGCATTGGCGGCACAATCTGGGATATATGCACCAAAGTAGAAGTTGAATCCGTGACAGTTGATCCTGCCAAAGGTTTCCGTTTCTGCGATCATTTCTCTTTTATTCATAAGTAAAATCTCTAACTTGAGTGCCTTTAATATACATCATCTTGGATGGTGTACACAGCTTTTAAGATAGTCTCAATAAGAATGACCTGAAATTTCAAATAAAACTTCAGGTCATTCTATTTATTTTGCATTCTGATGCGCCGTATCATTTTTCGCTTCGCTGCTGCGTTGAACTCAAATCAACACTTCGGACGGCAAAAAATCGATTTATTCTTCCCCCTTATCACGACAACTAACAAACCAATGAACATATTCCACCATTTGCTGTTTTAATCTCTGTTTGAGAATGATTCTAATCCGAGGAAGAAAAATCCTGTTACTTTTTGTCAAATAAAAAAATATTTCTTGTTTCCCACCTCGCGCCCCATGCCGCTTTGCTACATGGAAAAAAAACAAAAAGCCTCGAAGTCTATTAGAATAGACCTCAAGGCATTTCCCTTATAGTAGCGTCGCCCAATGACAGTTCCGCCTGCCAGTATTGAAATTCATATTCTGATTGGCGAAATCATTTCAGGTATGGAAAATCTTGAATAAGTAATGACTTCTATACGAACTATTTTTCTCCTCCAATTCGCGAATTGCCGTATCTTTAGATTACCCTTGCATAAGCAATTCGTTCAATTTCTGACACCTCTAACCGCCGCCCTAGCGGCTTTAAATATTGTTCCTGGTAAAATGACGCTCCCATATCTTCAACTAAATTAAGATTAAACTGTTGCAAAAAATCTTCTACCTGTAACGGATCGAGTCCAAAATGCCAGATTATTCCATATTTTTCAAGATATTTCACCAGCTCGTTCGCACCTTCAATGTCGGAGTTTTTTTCTACCACACTTTTTAAAATATACGTGAATACGACGATACTCCCTGGAGAACTCCGGGAAATGAAACGCAGGGTATTACTTACGGCTTCTTCGGTAATATACGGTGTAACCCCTTCCCAGATATAAACTACCGGTTTAGAAAAGTCCAATCCCTTTCCGGTAAAAACTTCATCCAGCGTTTGGATATTGAAGTCAATTGGAATGAACACCACATTGCCCGGCAATGAGCCGAGGTAGTTTTCAACTTTTTTCTTCTTATATTCCTGGATAGAAGGCATGTCCACTTCGAAAAACTTAATTTGGCCGCGGCCGGGTAGCCGATACGGCCGTGTATCGAGACCGGCGCCCAATATTACAACTTGTCCTATCCCATTTTCGATAGCCGCTTGCAGCGAATCGTCAATATATTTAGTCCGACAAATTTGTGAACCAAAAATGCCCTTAGTTTTGTTGTCACTGAATCTGATTATCCAATCTCTAATTATTTTAAACTTCATCAGGAATCGGATAGGCCAATTAAAAAAGTTTTTAATTACAGGATCTGTAAACAGTCTGATTTCTTTGTATTGATACTGTTCAATCAAGCGTGCTGCCGCAACATTAAAGGCGGTTTGCCCGTTTTTTTTATTTGCCATAGCATACTTTCCCTTCTACTCTTAGACTCCGGACTCTAAGTTATTTAGGGTTATTATTCCCCTGAATTAATATATAAAAATCTATAATGACCAATAAATGCCATGCTAGGCAACTACGCACCCAATATCAATTGCCAGGCGCCCTAAATGATTAGCTGCGGGTTAGGAAAACCACGGACACATAACCACAGGTGATTCCTCGTCCTGCAATGCATGTAAAAATTTTGGCCCGACATGCAAATTACTTGCAATCAGTTCGGGAGGAGTAACGGCCATCATTTTTCCGCCATTGCCGTGGTTTCGGAAATCGGCGTGAATATGGACGTGTTCCCGACATCCAAGCATTTGTGCTCTTGGGCAGGACTTACTCCTACTAACAATGAGAGTGCCGGCAAGAAAAAGTCAGTAAGAATTTCGAGAGTCGGCTGCTACATCAAGCCTCTTTTGGTACAGTGTGCTACCGCTATAGTCAAAAGCGAAAAACATCCCGAAATCCGAAACCGCTACTTGCAACTAAAGCGGCGTAGGGGCCACAAACGCGCAATCATTGCGATTAATTGTATAGAATACTCTAAAACCCCTTCGATTCTCCTCAAGAATTCCAACATTCTTTAAAATCTTTATGTGTTGAGACGCAGCAGGCTGGGAGATGCCAAGTTGCTGGGCCACATCAGAAACGCAAAAGACTTCATTAACATTCGTAGCAAAAAATGATGCCAACCTTTGTAAAAAGATTGACATCAGAAAACTTTTGTTTTTTTACTGTCTACTTGGACAGGGGGCGCTTCATATCAAGCTCCGGGGGATCTTTCTTTTATTTCGCATTCTGATGAACTGCGCCATTGACTTTTGCTTCTTCCGCTATTGCCTGCTCACCACGTTTAATTGCTTCTCTAACCATCGAGCCAACCTCACCGGTGGTTACATCCGACCAATCATGGTCTTCAACCTTCTCACCAAAACCAAGATCATGCGCTAATTTATATTTTGTTTCTTCCGACATAACTTTTCCCATATACAGCCACCTCCAGCTATAATTTTTGGAAACCTATGTATAGTATTTGCCGTTATGCCAAAAGCTATTCTGTTAAAAATGCTTATCCAAAGCGCACGAAAAATTGCTTTTGGGAATATTTAGCAAGTCTCAAAGTGGAATTGAGTCTGTGATTTGTTCCTGTTTTTAATCTTTTAAGCTAAAGATATGATCATGCCAAACCTGATAGCTATAAATTATTAAAGCAATGATAATATTAATTAGCCATAAGAACCATTCATTGATATTTACATACTGAAAAATTTTCATTCGTTCAAGAAAATGAAGTATCGGGAAAACCCATAACCCACCGATTGCGGTATTTAATAGCATGTATAACCAAAATCTTCTATAAGTAAAATGGAAAACCCAATATGTCCCTACTAAGAAAAGGCCATATGAGTAAGATATATTCGTTATGTAACCCCATGGGACAATACTATCAAGCGCTATCCACCATCGAAACGCATGGGCAATTTCATGGGTAATTGTTACTATTAATGCCGTTAGTATTATAGCAGGTGAAAAACGTTTAATGCTATCCTTCTTCATAAAGGGCAAGGTAAACCACGGAATTATTAACATAGACCACATTATTATTTGATTGTTCATGGGAAGCCCCCCTAGAAAGGTTATTCAGCTACATCTCACCCGTCATGGTCTTCGACCTTCTCACCAAAACCAAGGTCATGTGCCAGTTTATATTTTGTTTCCTCCGACATGATTTTGCCATAAAAATAATTAGGATGCCTATGTATAAGGTTCACCGTTTTGTCACAAGCTATTCATTTTTATTTTGCTATGAATCGTGTATAATAATACATGGATGGAACAAAATGGATATTTAAAACAGGAGGCAAAAACTTATGGATGATATTACATATTGGCTGTTGTTTCTTTCGGCTTCACTCGCTATTAATATTTCGCCTGGACCTGACTTGCTGTATATACTCTCCCGCACAATCGCCAGTGGCAAAAATGTCGGCATGGCTTGTTCACTTGGCGTCGGTACAGGAGCTTTAGTCCACGTAACGGCTGCCGCCTTGGGGCTGTCTGCTATCCTGGCAACTTCGGTTCTTGCCTTTTCGCTTGTCAAGTATGTAGGGGCTGCCTATTTGATTTACCTGGGCATCAAAAATTTTCGCAGCCACGGAAATACGCTGGAACTGCCTGCCGCAAATTTGCTGACCGTATCTTCCTGGGCCGCATTTAAACAGGAAATGCTTGTAGATATTCTCAATCCCAAAGCCGCCATCTTTTTTATGGCTTTCCTACCGCAATTTATTCGTCCGGAAATCGGGACTGTGCCGTTGCAGTTATTGGGGCTGGGCATTCTTGTTATTCTCATGGGTTTTGCCGTTGAGTTCTCTTTTATTTTCCTGGCTGCCAAGATTACCGGCTGTTTACGCAGACATCAAGCCATGAGTTCTTGGCTTGACCGTGCCTTTGGTTCCATTTTGATTGCCTTGGGGGTACGCTTGGCATTTGTAGAAAGAACATAACAAAATACATATAAATAAGGCCTGGACCACAGTACATGGTTCAGGCCTTATTTCTTATCCTGATTTCTTTGATCAACAAAGGAGCTACTTGGTTAATGCCTTTTTTATGGCTGCGCAGGCTTCTTCGATAGTTTCTTCGTCACGCACGTAACATAGGCGGACATAACCTTCACCGCCCTCGCCGAAGCAGCAGCCCGGCACAACGGCCACGCCGGCTTTTTCCAGTACAACCTTGGCAAATTCCCTGCTCGAAAGTCCGGTACCGGTAATATTGGGGAAAACATAAATGGCGCCTTTCGGTGTCGCACAAGTAATACCGGGGATTTCGTTCAATCTTTTCACCATCAGATCCCGCAATTTTTTATAGCGACTTACGCGCTCTGCCATCAATTCTTTTGGTGTATTCAGGGCCGCTATACCGGCATATTGAATGAAAGGCGGCACGCAGGTATAGACAGTCTCAAACATTTGACCCATTTTGGCAATCAAATCACTGGGGCCAATCGCATATCCCAACCGGAAGCCGGACATGGAGTGTCCCTTGGAAAATCCGCTTAAAATGATGGTCCGTTCCCGGCATTGATCAACCACAGCCGGTGAATAGTGCTGGCAGTCATAGATGTTTTCTGCATAAATTTCATCACTTAATAGATAAATATCCTTTTCTTTGGCAATTTCTGCTACCCGCAGCATTTCAGCCTCTGTCATTACCCCGCCGGTCGGGTTCTGAGGCGACGTAATAATTGCCAGTCTGGTTTTGTCCGTAATCCGTGCTAACAGATCTTCGGGGTTAAGCCTGAAATCATTTTTCTCCAGAACGGGAACCTTAACAGCCTTCATTCCCAAATAACTGGCAACCGCAATATATACGGCAAACCCCGGATCGGAGAAAACAACTTCTTCACCCGGGTTGACTACGCTGCGCATAACAAAGTCAATCACACTATTAGCCGGCATAATGGCAACCTGCGACACATCAGGCCTAAATCCCAGCTTCCGTTTGGTGTAGTCGCAGATGGCCTCTCTTAAGGGTAAAATGCCCAATGAGTCAACATACTTGGTATGTCCTTCATCCAGAGCCTTTTTAACTGCATCCACAATGTGAGGATACGCATCGATAGCTGAATCCCCCACTTCAAAGCGGTATACTTTTTTCCCGGCAGCTTCCAGCGCGCAAACAGTGGTTAAAATCTCCAGCATTGGCTGACCTAATAAGCCTTCGGTAAGTTTTGAATAACCTTTCATATAATAAACGCACTCCTATACCTAAAGATTTGCAATAACATATACACTCATCTAAGTCAACCATTATTCTCGCACCGAATTGTCTTGAAGTGTATCATGGTTTAACTATATATGTCTTGCTATAGTGAACTCTATGAATAGTTACATTCTGCACGCACAAAGAAACTCCTGCCGCTTACATTTATTAGAAAATTGTTTCTTTTTTACTTATATTGAACACCATATCGTATACTTTGCCTTCCCTATCCTGTAATTGCCTGCTGCGCTCTTAAAATTGACGCAACCCAACAATAAAGAAAGGCAGGGCTCTTTATCGGAAGTCCCCTGCCTTCTACTCGATTGTGGTATTCCAGTAATGCTTACCGCCAATCCTGCTATTTATCAAGCACTTGGCGCACAACATCGATCATCGTTCCATCGCGGTATTCCACAACTGCGACAATCCGGTCGCTTGTTTTTATTTTTTCCGGAACGCCGGCCAACTTTTCCGCTTCCTGTTTCAGTTCGCGAATATCCTTCACTGATAGGCCGGCGGCCAGTAATTTTTCCCGCAAATCGCCGCGCCGCGGATTAACGGCTACCCCCCGTTCCGTAACCAGTACATCGACCGTCTCCCCGGGTGTGGTTACGGTCAGTACTTTGTCCACTACCGTCGGCAAGCGCCCGCGCAATAAATTGGCAACAATTAATGTGATCTTGGCACCGGCCGCAGCATCACTATGACCGCCCGAGCCACCCATAATCAGACCATTAGAGCCGGTCGTCACGTTGACATTGAAATCGGTATCAATTTCCGTGGCCCCTAAAAATACCGTGTCCAGTTTGTTAACAATGCAGCCGGAATTAAAGGGATTAGCGTATTGGCCGGCACTTACTTCCAGATGGTTGGGATTGTTCCCGATGGAATGAACCGCATCAAGATCAAAGCCTTGCACATCGGTAATTTTACGCAGCAAACCGCGGTTTAGCATATCGACCAAATAGCCGGTAATCCCCCCCATGGCAAAACTGGCCGTAATCCCGGCCTGTTCCATCATTTTGCCGACAAAATGGGCAGTTGCCAGCGATGCGCCGCCTGCCCCCGTCTGGAACGATAAGCCTTCTTTGATAAGTCCGGCTGCTTTAATAACCTTGGCTGCTGTCTGCGCAATTCTAAGGCCAACCGGGTCTTTGGTCACTTTAGTACTGCCGGAAACAATTCCCTTGGGATCGCCGATTGAGTCTACCTTTACTACATAATCCACTCTGGTCTGGGAGATGGAAACCGGAGCAAGCGGGTATTCGCAGAGATAATCGGTAACGGCAACCACATACTGCGCATACTCGGCATCAGGTATTGCATAGCCTAATGAACCGCAGGCCGCCGGCCCCTGCACGCCGTTAATATTTCCATAATCATCGGCGGCAGGAGCGGCAATAAACGCCACGTCAATCTTGAGCTGGCCGCACTCAATGGCGCGGGCCCGCCCGCCATGGGTTCGCATCATGACCGGTTTGTCGAGTAATCCCCGGGAAATGGCCTCGGCCACCGGCCCGGACATATAGTTCGTGTCCAGCGCGGTTACCACACCGTTTTTGATGTGCTCGATAAGCGGTGCATGCACAGGAAATACTGAACTTACGGCGATTGTCAGATTTTTGAGTCCCAGTCTGGCGGCTGTAGCCAAGACCATATTCAAGACGCCGTCACCGTTGCGGAAGTGATGGTGAAAAGACAGTGTCATGCCGTCTTTTACGGGAATCTGTTGAAACACTTCTTCCAGATTATTGACAAGCTTGCTTTGACCCGGCTTGCAAATTTTTACCGCCGGCGCCTGCCGACACATAGCAGGAATTGTATGAAAAGCACCGGCAAACGGTTTTACTGCACCATATCCAGCCAAGTGTTCAGGTACTACACGGCCAACTGCATTTTTCATGACTGCTGCCTCCCTTCCAGGCCGAGCACCTGCGCGAGCTGTAATACCCGTTCAGCACGCTCGACAATAGGTTTGTCAATCATCTTGCCATCCAGCGATACGGCACCGGTGCCCTGCTCCGCCGCCCGTTTGATAACCGCTACAACCCGGTGAGCCCACATAATTTCTGCCGCACTGGGACTGAAGCCTTCATGGACAGCATCAATATGGCGAGGATTGATAACCAGCTTACCTTTAAAGCCAATGTGTCTGGCAAAGGCGACATCCCGGACCAGTCCTTCTTCGTCCAGCATATCGGTAAACGGTGTGTCAATAGACTGAATACCGGCCGCCGCCGCCGCATTAACCAAAGTGGTACGGGCAGTAAAAATTTCCCGGCCTTCTTTGGTTCTTTGCACGCCAAGGCTGGCGGTATAGTCCTCAGCGCCAAGGGCCATAGCGACAAGCCGTTGGTGGGCACTCGCTATCGGGAAGCAGTTCGCAATTCCCAGCGGCGTCTCGATCAGAGCAATCAGCTTGACCGGCTTTTGGTCAGGAGCCTCGTATTGTTCAAGCCACGTGGCTGCTTGCCGTATATCTTCGGGCGTATTGACTTTGGGAATCATTAACGCATCAGGATGGCAGGGCACAATAAAACGAATATCCTGCTCAGCGGATACATCCAGCGGATTGATACGCACTATTTTCTCGCACCGGCCATAACCAATCGTGCGCAGCGCCTGACCGACCAGCAGCCTGGCAGCATCTTTTTCCTGCGGCGCCACAGCGTCCTCAAGGTCAAAGATGAGCGCGTCAGCCCCCAAAATCCCGGCATTTTGCAGCATTCCGGAATTATTGCCCGGTATAAACAGTAAGGTCCTTCTCAGTCCCATGGTGCACCTCCTTCAGCGTCACTCCGGCCCGGGACAAAGCGGTAAGGGTCCGGGCCCGAATGGTACAATCCAGAGCCCCGCGGTCGATTGCTTTGACAGCTAATGCGGTAACGCCCTGCTCTCTGACAGTGTCCGCAATCACTTTACGGATTTGCTTTCCATACTGAGCCAGCACCAAGCTCTGCAGCTCAATGGTAACTTCTTTTTCAGCCTGGTTGGGAACTACGGTTATCATAATATCATTGGATTCCAGCGTTCCCGCCTGGGCTTGTGTTAGCTGGGTCATATTCATCCTTCCCTCCGGATTTTTTAACTCCATAACCTCATGAAGATGGCCGCTATGACCACCATGCAGGCGCCGCCAAGCCTTGTGGATACCTGTGCAAAGGGCATAAGTTCTATACGATTGGACGCTGAAAGAATAGCCACATCACCTGTTCCGCCTAAACCGCTATGACAGGCGGTAACAACAGCGGATTCTACCGAATACATTTTAAGAGGCTTCGCCACATAGAAACCGGCAGCAATCATCGCTGCCACCGTCGAAAAGACAGTAACGACATAAGCGGGCGTTATGGCAGCCACTACGTCCTTCCAGGGAGTATACATAACACCAACCCCGACCAATAGCGGCCAGGTTAAGCTTGCTGTAACAAACCGGTATAAATGGTACGCTCCCTGTTCCATTTTGGCCGGCATAATACCAAGCGCCTTAAGGATAGCGGCTGAAAAGATCATGATAATGGGAGCCGGAATAGGAATAAACAGGCTGACAACTTGTCCAAAGACGAAAAAACTCATTGCCAGAATAAGCCCGGCACCCATAAGCGAAAAATCTACAGGCTTTTCGGCTGTTTGGGCGGCACGGATCAGGTCGTCATTGCCTGTCTTTACTAACACACCGTTACCGGTAAGCTGGGGTTTCTTTTCACCCAACCGCCGCAAGTAGCCTGCGGCCATGATTGCAAACAAATTGCCCAGCATGGCAGCAGGAACAAGTTGGGGAATAAATTTGTCATTCGTCAGCCCCGTTATATCGGCATAAGCCATAGAAAGCGGCAGAATGCCCTCGCCTACACCACCGGAGATAATGGGAACCACCACATAAAAAAATGAATGGTAGGCGCCAATTCCGGTAAGCGTACCCACCGTCACACCAACGGCAATACACCCCAGCGTACCCACAAGCAGCGGAAAAAACATCCGGACAAAGCCTTGAATCAGTACTGCCCGCTGCATTCCCAGGATGCTGCCGACAATGAGGCAGGAGATATAAAAATACAGGAAATTGGAACCTTTCATAAATGCGGTAATCGCCTTCAAAGAAGCAGGATTAATCAGGTTATAAAAGAGCATAATGGACGGAACAAAGATAGAAAGAATTGCCGGGCCGCCGATATCCTTAAGCACCGGTACCCTCATGCCGATATCCCCTAATAACATTCCCAGAATCATCAGGACAGCTATGCCGCCAATCATATCGGCGGGTAGCTTACTGTAAACAGAAGCTGTATAAATGATCACTGCCAGAATGAGATAAATAGGCAACGGAAGCGGGCCAATCTTTAGCGTCATGAGAGAATGTTCCTTTGCCTGCGGCTGCGGGGCGGAATTTTGAGTCTCCACGTTCATGAAATTACCTCCTTTATTGATTTGATTTTATGGTAACGGAAAAAATAGAAATATTAAACTTTATTAAACTTTTTAAAGTATTTTGAAATTAAAAACTGCGATCCGTAGATCGCAGTAAATAAAATCGTCAATTTATTTTAGTGGGGAATATAGCGGTTGACCGGCCGGCCAACGGAACCATACATAAGTTCCACGGTTAACATTCCGCTGGTTTCCAGATAGTCAAGATACTTGCGCACAGTTACCCGGGAAACACCGATTTCTTTAACCAACTCCTCAATCGTAAAAGGGGCCCCGATCTTATCAATTGCCGTTTTAACAATTTGCAGTGTATGCTTCTCCAGCCCTTTAGGCAAGCCACACTTTCTCTGCCGGTCCAGCACTTGTGTATCAATATCCCGCTGACAGACCGTATCACAGCTGTCAATGGCCTCCACTCTGACCTTATACTGCTGCAAGGCCATATTCAGCCTCTCAAACTCAAAAGGCTTGATCAGGTAGTCTACAGCCCCCAGGCGCAACGCTTTTTTTACGCTGGCCGAATCCCGGGCCGCTGTCACCATAATAACATCCACTCCATGCCCGGCCTCTCTAATCTTTTTCAACATTTCCAAGCCATTCATACCAGGCATAAAAATATCAACTAATATCAAATCAACGGTACCAGTTTCCAATATTTTAAGCGCCTGCCGGCAGTCATTGGCGATGCTGTGAAGTTGAAACCCTTCAACATGAGCCAAATAGCGGCGATTAAGCTCAGCTACTGTAGGGTCATCTTCCACGATAAGTACATTAATCATTCCGATTCTCCTCTCTATAACGGGGTATCGTAACGACAACTTCAGTTCCCGGCGAAGAATTCTTAAATTCTATTGTGCCTTGCATTTTTTTTACACAGCTTTCCACTAAATGAAGCCCAAAACCACGGTTTTCCCCTTTGGTGGAAAAACCTCTTTCAAAGATCCGCTCCCTCACATCCTGCATTAATCCAGGCCCGCTGTCCGCAACCCGGATAATACAGTGATTATCTGTTTCACTAATAGACAAAGTAACCTTTTTCTCATCCGAACTCTCCGCGGCCTCCAGAGCGTTGTCAAGAAGATTACCCAGTATGGTAATTAACTCGTAGTTGGCCGCAGACGCCGTTTCCGCAGTCATGAGCGTTTCTTCTTCAATTGCCATGCTGACGCCCATTTCCCTTGACCTGCTCAACTTGCTTAACACCAGCCCGGCCACCGCCGGTTCTCTGATCCGCTTGCCGACAAAGGCGACCTCGGCTTCCTGATCGTTGGCAATCCGTTTGATATAAGCCGCAAGCTGATCATAGCATTCCAGCCGGACGAGTCCTAAAATTACATGTAACTTATTCATAAATTCATGTGTCTGCGACCGCAAAGCATCGACATAACCCCTGACGCCGGTGAGTTCTTCCGCCAGTTTGTTAATCTCGGTTTTATCCCGAAATGTGGCAATGGCACCAACAATCGTGCCATTAACATGGATGGGAACCCTATTGGTAATGATGCGCACACCATTTAAATCCTGTTCTTGGTTTAACTCAGGTATACCCTGTGCCATCACCCGTCTGAGGCCAGTGTTGGGAATATACCCTTCAATTTCCTGCCCGATAGGATTACCTGACGTACCTGCACTATGGAGTATCGCAATGGCTGCGTCATTTGCCAATGTTATTTTGCCAGTTAGGTCGACGGCAAGAATCCCCTCTCTAACCGATTGCAGCATTGCATTTCTTTCCTCTAACAGTTTGGCAATTCCCGCCGGCTCTAATCCGAACAGTGTCTTCTTGATACTCCGGGCAAGCAGAACAGCACCCGTTATGCCAATTGCCATTCCCAGCAGAATTGCGAAAAAGATGCGATTACGGCTTTCCCTTACCGCCTGTTCTACATCGCCAAGATGAATACCCACCACGACCGCGCCAACTTGTTGTCCGTTATGATATACTGGTGTAAAGGCCCTAAGCTGGGGTCCTACTGTTCCACTGGCATACGAAAGATATTCCTTGCCTTGAAGTGCCGGTTGCTCATCACCACCAACCACATGGTAGCCAAGTAAGCTTTCATCAGGATGTGATTTACGGATTCCCTGCATGTCAAACACGACCACAATGGCTGTATTCGTTAAACTCCGCATGACTTTTGAATAACCCTGCATATCCTTTTCGTCGCGTAACCCTGCCAGCCCTTCAGCTACCACCTCCGAATGAGCAACAATACGGGCTATGTCCATAACAGACCGCCCCATTTGATTAGTGATGCCATTAGCGACATGCGTGGAAATCAGCCAATTAGTCGTCAGTAGTGCCAACAGCACAACACTGCAAACCAGCAAGATAATTTTCCCTTGCAGATTTAATGTATAAGTCACATTTCTCCACCCCTGTTTTCCGATTTTTAGAGCCATGTTCCGCTGACTATATATTCCGCACTAAAAAAGTTTGCAGGCATAGGCGGATGAGTCCGGCTTATTTAAACGGTCCGTTTTTCCTTCCCCATTCAGACATGCATGTTAAAATCGGCATCAAGGTCTTCCCCTTATCGGTTAGTGAATATTCCACTTTGGGTGGAATTTGATGATACTCCTCACGATGAATCAACTGCTCGAGTTCCAACTCTTTAAGCTGCTGGCTCAACATTTTATGGGTAATGGGCGGCAGTGCCCTTTTGAGTTCCCCGTAACGCAGCACCCGGTTTTCGGACAATTTGTATAAGATTAACCATTTCCACTTGCCGCCAACAATAGAAAGTGTATACGTAATTGGGCAATTGCAATTTTTCGGCCAGTTTGCCATGACACTCTCCTTTTCGATAGTATCTATCCTGTAAGTGCATACTTTTCTTTTTAATAAAATGATATATAATTTAAGTCAGATAATCAAGTACCGATGATAAACTGGGAGGGATTCGATGAACGTACTGGCTATTAACGGCAGCCCCCGGAAAAATTGGAACACGGCAATACTGCTCAACAAGGTATTGGCAGGGGCCGCCTCGCAAGGGGCTCAGACTGAACTCATCCACCTTTACGACCTAAATTTTAAGGGTTGTAGAAGCTGCTTTGCCTGTAAGGTCAAGAATGGCAAAAGCTATGGAAAATGTGCATTGCAAGATGACCTGACCCCTGTCCTTAAGAAGGTTGAACAAGCTGACGCACTTATTCTGGGGTCACCGATTTACTTTGGAAATGTTACGGGAGAGATGCGCTCTTTCATGGAACGCCTGGCATTTCCCTACCTGGTATATGACGCTAACTACTCTTCCTTGTTTACAAAAAAAATTCCTATAGGACTTATCTATACCATGAATGTATCCGAAGAGCGAATGAAAGCCGCCGGCTACGACAATAATCTTAAAGCAGCCGAAATGGCGCTAGGCCGGATCTTGGGAACAGCCGAGCCGCTATTTGTTAACGACACTTATCAGTTCGATAATTATTCCAAATACGTTGTAACAGCATTTAATGAAGCGGATAAAGCGCAAAGACGCAAAGAGGTATTTCCTCTAGACTGTGAAAAGGCCTTTAACATGGGAGTAAGATTTGCATCTCAGACTGCTCAATAAAGCCACAAACCCTCCTGTGAGTACCAAATGGTGCTCGCAGGAGGGTTTGTTTGCATTTTATTTGCCCGTTTACTCTAACAGGCTATCCCCGTAGTTTTCCACAAATCCTGTCGTCACCCTGCCCGCAACAAACAGGGGATGATTCAGTAATTTTTGATGAAAAGGAATGGTCGTTTGCACCCCTTCAATGACAAATTCGGCCAGTGCCCGTTTCATCCGCGCAATGGCTTCCTGCCTGGTCTTACCCCAAACGATTACCTTGGCTATCATGGAATCGTAGAAAGGGGTGATTTCATAACCACTGTATACGGCACTGTCAATTCTGACACCAAAACCGCCCGGGGGAAGGTAACGGCCAACCTTTCCGGGGGAGGGCAGAAAATTCCGGGCCGGGTCTTCCGCATTGATGCGGCACTCAATCGCCCAGCCGTCAACTTGCACAGTTGCCTGCGAAAAAGACAGCGGACAACCGGCTGCCACGGCAATTTGCTCTTTTATTAAATCAATACCGGTAACCATTTCAGTAATGGCATGCTCAACCTGAATGCGGGTATTCATTTCAATAAAGTAAAAATGTCCATGCTTATCCAGCAAAAATTCTACCGTGCCGGCCCCCTGATAATGAGCCGACCGTGCGGCCAGTACAGCGGCCTGCCCCATCTGCCGCCGGACCTCATCATCCAGGGCTGCCGAAGGTGCTTCTTCCACAAGCTTTTGGTGACGGCGCTGAATCGAGCAGTCGCGCTCGCCCAGATACACTACATTGCCGTGATTGTCGGCCATAATCTGCATCTCCACATGGCGGGGCTCTTCCAAATATTTCTCTAAATAGACGCCAGGATCACCAAAAATAACTTCTACTTCCTTTTGTGCCTGGCGAATAGCCTGTTCTAAATCGGCCGCATTGGTAACAACCCGCATACCCTTGCCACCGCCGCCGGCAGTCGCCTTGACAATCACCGGGTAACCAATCTTCGCCGCCACAGCCAGAGCTGTTTCCAGGTCTTCAATAATTCCGTCCGTTCCCGGAATGATCGGAACTCCCGCCTGCTTCATCGTTTCCCGGGCAATTGCTTTTGCACCCATTCGCCGGATGGCATCCGGGCTGGGACCGATAAATGTTACCCCACAAGCACCGCAGGCTTCGGCAAACTCAGCATTCTCAGCCAAAAAGCCATAACCGGGATGAATGGCGTCGGCCTGGGCTGCTGCCGCCACACTGAGTAAATTTGTTATACATAAGTAGCTTTGTTTGGCCGCAGCCGGCCCGATACAATAGGCTTCATCTGCCAGCTTTACATGTAATGCCTGTTCATCGGCTTTCGAATACACGGCAACAGTCGTAATCCCCATTTCACGGCAGGCCCGGATAATGCGGACAGCAATTTCGCCCCGGTTAGCAATTAGAATCTTTTTGAACATTGTTTTTCTCCTTTATCCGTAAACACACCTTTTTGCTACACCCAGAGCCGCCTAGGGCTTTACCAAAAACAATGGTTGACCATATTCGACAAAATCGCCGTCCTTGGCCAGGACTTCTACAATTTCCCCGGTTACACCCGCAGAAACATCATTGAATAATTTCATCGCTTCCAAAATGCAAACAACCGTATCCGCTTCTACCTTGCCGCCAATTGTAATAAACGGTGCGGCACCGGGCTCGGGGGCTGCATAAAAAGTCCCGACTGTCGGGGACAGAATTTCAACAAATGCCGATTGCGCTGTTTCCGTGATAACCGGCGCTGCGGTTTCCCGCGGAGCAGGATTAAATCGTGCCGGCTCGGCGGCAGGCTGACCCTGCGGCAAATTGGGATTTTTCGCAATAACCAGCTTGGCGCCCTGATGATTCCATTCAAAGTGATTAATGGACGATTGATCCACAGCCTGAATCAATTCTTTTATTTCAGCAATAGTAAACACGTATGTCACTCCTTGATCTTTCCTACCGCTACGCATCAGCCAAACAGCTTCTCAAAAGCTACATTACGCGCAGCGCAATGGCCTGTTTGAGTTGCTGCAAATAGGCTTCCCGCTCAAGATAGAGCTGTTCGGCTGCTATATGTGATATCTCCTGAAATTTGATATGGTCTCCCGGCCTGGCCTGAGCAATCAGGGCAATATCAACCGCCGCCACCTGGGCTATTTTGGGATACCCGCCGGCGGTCTGCCGGTCTGCCAGCAGGATGATCGGCTTGCCGTCAGGCGGTACCTGAACCGTGCCCAGCGCAACCGCCTCGGAAATCATTTCCGACGGTTCCTTTAATTCCAGCACCATCCCTGACAAGCGATAGCCCATCCGGTCAGACTGCGCGGCAACCTGAAAAGGTTGGTTAAAAAACCGGGTTTTGCTATCTGCTGTAAACTGTTCGTATTGACTGCCGCAAGTCACCCGTACCTGAATAGGCGCGGATGACTGAGGAATATGCATTTTTGCCGCATGCCAGTCGGTTGCGGCAAAAAATTTTCCCTGCAGTTTGCCGGCCAGTTGTTTGACTAAGCGGCCGGCTTGCTCTGGCAGGGAAGACGTAAGCGGCAGTATATCTCCCTGTTGTAAGGCGCGCCCGTGAAAACCGCCGATGCCGGCCCGCAAATACGTGCTTTTGCTGCCCATGACCGGCGGGATGGCAAACCCGCCGGCCACAGCCAGATAGGTGCGGCAGCCCGGCTTGCAGCCTTTAAACTCAAGCACACTGCCTTGTTTGACAAACACTGGCCGCCATAATGGCACGGCCGCGCCATTGACGGCAGGCGCCATATTGCCGCCGGTTATAGCCAGCAACGTATCCTGTTCCAACCGCAGCGACGGCCCCATTAAGGTCATTTCCAGCGCGCCCTCGCCCTCTTCATTGCCAACCAGAATATTGGCTACGCGCAGTGCATAGGAATCCATCGCGCCGCTTACGATCACACCGTATTTTTGAAAGCCGTACCTGCCTAAATCCTGAATACTGGAAAGCAGGCCGGGACGTAAAACCGTGATTTTCATGGCCTTGCCTCCTGATATTCTTCATACTCGGCCGGCGAGACCGGTCTAAACCGGATAAGGTCCCCGGCTTGCAGCAGGCTGGGAATTTCCTTCCGGGGGCGAAATAGCGGCAGCGGCGTGCGGCCGATCAACTGCCAGCCACCGGGAGTGGCAATGGGATAAACGCCTGTCTGCATACCGGCTATACCCACGGAACCTGCCGGAATTTCGAGACGTGGCGATGACCTGCGGGGAGTAGCGATTTTTTCCGACATGCCGCCAAGGTAGGGAAATCCCGGAGCAAACCCAATCATATAGACCAGATACTGCCCCTGGCAGTGGGTTTCAATAACCTCTTCCACCGTTAGTTTATTATGCTCGGCCACATATTCAAGATCCGGCCCGTACTCGCCGCCATAGCAAACCGGAATTTCCACTGTCCTGGGCGTTGTTACCGTACTGTGATCCAAACTTCTCAACACTTCAGCAAGCCTGGCGGCAACAATTTGATAAGCCAGCAGCCCGGGTTGCTGATCAGACTGTTGTTTGTGGAACTCTTGGACCTGAGCCGGGTTAAAGAATACGGTAACGCTGGAGTAGGCCGACACATATTCCAGCATTCCCGGTAAAGGCTGTTGATCAAGATGATCGGCCAAGGCCTTTACTTTTTTATTGGTTTCCGGATGAATACCCTTGCCGAATTCCACCATAATGGCCGCTTCGCCGACAGGCGACAGTTGATAGTGAGGAGCGGCAGATGCTGGTTGTTGCTTCATTTGTATCACCTCAGTGTCGCTTGCGCCATTTTTTACTCACAGCACGCTGAACTTCTCATCCTGCACATCGGTTATGAACATATGGCCGGGGGCATGGGTAATCATCAGTTCGGGTTTGATCTGCATCGCCACTGCCTGGGGTGTAACGCCGCAGGCCCAGAACACAGGAACCTCGCCCGGTTTTATGGTAACACGGTCGCCAAAATCAGGCTTATCAATATCTTTTATGCCAATGCCGGCCGGATTGCCGATATGAATCGGCGCACCGTGAACGGAAGGAAAACGGGAAGTTATCTGCACGGCCCGCACGACATCTTTTTCGGGTATCGGCCGCATGCTCACTACCACCGGTCCTTCGAAACGCCCTGCTTTTACACAGGGAATATTGGTCTTATACATGGCCACATTGCAATTTTCTTCAATATGCCGTACAGGAATGCCGCTGTTCATGAGCGGATGCTCGAAGGTAAAACTGCAGCCGATGAGAAAAGCCACCATATCGTCTTCCCAATAGTGAAGAATATCTGTTACTTCGTCTACCAGTTCACCCTGCCGGTAAATCCGGTACTTGGGAATATCGGTCCGGATATCGGCCGTCGGCGCCACAAGCCTGGGCACCGGCGACCCGGCTTCGGTAACATCCAGTACCGGGCAAGGCTTGGGATTACGCTGGCAAAACAGCAGAAAATCAAAGGCAATGTCTTTTCTTAAAATAGCCAGATTGGCCTGGGTAAATCCTTTGGCCATACCTGATGTCGGTTTTGTCCACTCATTCCGGCGAATTATGGCACGCACTTCAGCCGGACTCATATTCGCAAATTCACTCATCGTTATCCCTCTTTTGTTACTTAATCTATTGTTTACCGATCGCCTTAACGGCAATTCCACCAGCAAGGAGATCTTCCCGTATCTTGCGGGCAAACTCCAGCGCGTGAATGCCATCACCGTGAATGCATACCGTATCCGCCTTGACGGCAATATCCTGTCCCTGGCGCGACAACACCTTGCCTTCCCTGACCATGCGAACGACTTGCCGCACGGCCTCCTCCTGGCTGGTAATCAGGGCATCCGGCTGTTTGCGCGGCGTTAATGAGCCGTCCAGTTGGTAAGTACGATCGGCGAACACTTCATGCGCGGTTTTGAGACCGATTCTTTCACCGGCACTAACCAACTCGCTGCCGGAAAGGCCAAACAGGATTAACCGCGGATCCACTTTATAGACGGCTTCGGCAATAGCCTCTGACAAAAGTTTACTTTTAGCGGCCATATTATACAAAGCACCGTGCGGCTTAACATGCTGCATGGCTCCCCCTTCTGCTTTGACGAAAGCGGCTAAGGCGCCAAGCTGATAGACAATCAGGTCATATGCTTCCTGCGGCGCAATATCCAGTTGCCGACGGCCAAAGCCAACCAAATCCGGCAGGCCGGGGTGAGCCCCAATGGCCACGTTATTTTTCAGCGCAAGGGCAACTGTTTTCCGCATAACCGCCGGATCACCGGCATGAAAACCGCAGGCAATATTCGCCGAAGTTACAAACGGTAATATTTCTTCGTCCATGCCGATTGTATAAGCGCCAAAACTCTCACCCAAATCACAGTTTAGGTCAATCCGGTACATATTCTATACCTCCAGAAATTTTATAAATAACTATACTTTTAGGTTCGGTTTCCTATACCGCATAGTCTCTCACATTATAAGAAAAGTTTCGGTAATTCGTGAATTAAGGTGTAACCGCCCATATAGGCCATAACCACCACAACAATTCCGCCAAAGATAGTCATCCACAACGGATGTTTATAGTCGCCGACAATTTTTTTCATGTAAGCGCCAACCAAAATTGTGGCCAAGGTGATCGGCAGAATAAGTCCGTTCAAGGCTCCCACAAGCACCAGTACTTTGATAGGCCGGCCGACAATGGCAAATATCAAAGTCGAAACTAAGATAAAACCAATAATAACCATTTTTTCATTGTTAGCAACCGCGGAACTAAAAGTCTTGATAAAAGAAACCGATGTATAAGCAGCCCCGATAACAGAGGTAACGGCCGCCGCCCACATGACAATACCGAACACCTTATAGCCTACATCGCCTGCTGCCAGCTTAAACACCGAAGCGGGCGGGTTAGCCGGATCAATGGCAAGACCCTGGGCGACAATACCTAACGCTGCCAAGAATAATACAATCCGCATAATAGCTGTAACCAAAACACCGGAAACCGAACTTTTCGTTACTTCCGGAACTGCCTCTTTGCCACGAATACCGGCATCAAGCAGTCGGTGCCCGCCGGCGAAGGTAATATACCCGCCTACTGTACCGCCAACCAGCGTAATGATGGCAAACATATCAATTTTGTCAGGCAGAATACTTTTTACCACAGCTTCTCCTACCGGCGGCGCCGAAGAGACAGCTACATAGACAGTCAGGCCGATCATGACAAAACCGGCAATCTGGGCAAACCGGTCCATGGCTTTGCCTGCTTCTTTCACAAGAAAGATTCCAATACCAATGACCGCACTAATCATCGCGCCGGTTACCGGGGTAACGCCGAAAATTACGTTCAACCCCAAGCCCGCCCCGGCAATATTGCCAATATTAAAAGCAAGACCGCCTAAGACAATCAGCAAGGCGACGAAATAGCCCAGCCCCGGAAAAACCATATTGGCAATATCCTGCCCGCGCTTTTCGGAAACGGCAATGATCCGCCAAACATTCAACTGGGCACCGACATCCAATACAATCGACATAAGAATGACAAAACCAAAGCTTGCCGCCAACTGTTGCGTGAATACCGTCGTTTGCGTTAAGAAACCCGGGCCGATAGCCGAGGTTGCCATCAAAAAGGCGGCGCCTAACAACACTTCCCAACTGGATTTCACTTTCTTCTGATAACCTGGATTAACATTTTTTACTGGTTCCACAGTAACCCCCCCATTTTATTGTCTTGTCTTCTTCCGCTACCGAACAAAAGATTTCAGTAAAAAGACAAAAAGGCTCTCCAAACAAAACTGTGTTTGTTGGAAGCGCCTTTGCTTCTTGCGGAATTTGATTTTTCTTATCATACCATCTAACTGCCGGGATGTAAATTTGAAAAATTAAATAGGGGCATTCGATTTTCCCCAAAGTTATTTTTTACCCGTTTACGGCTGCGGCAATAGACGCAAACATTTGCTGCTCATCCTTGAGGGCAGCAATAGCTTCGGCCTCACTTACACGGCAAAAGCGAATGCTGTCGCCTGTTTTGGTTTGGGCCACCTTCGGCAGGTCGCTGCGCAGAACATAGCCAATTTTGGCAAAGCCGCCGGTTGTCTGATGATCGGCCATCATAATAAACGGCATACCATTGGTGGCAATCTGAACAGCCCCCTGATAAACAGCGTCGGAAATAATATCGGCCGTGCTGACAGGCAGAATCCGGGGACCGGTCAGCCGATAGCCAATCCGGTCCGCTTGCTTGGTAACCGTATAGGCTTTCGTAAAAAAAGTAGCTATTGCTTCGTCGGCAAACATGTCCTGCTGTGGACCCAGGATGACTCGGACTGAAACCTTGCCACCATAGGCCGGAACATACTCATGGGGAAGCGTCCGCGCTCTCCCGGCCTCTTCACCCGCCTGCCCTACAGCTAACACATCCCCCTGACGCAGCGTTCTCCCCTGGTAGCCGCCAATACCCGCTTTCACACAGGTAGAGCGGCTGCCCAATACCAGGGGAACATCAACGCCGCCGCGCACGGCCATATAGGCCCGGTAGCCGGTGACGGCCGCCGCAAACCGTACCTCCCCGTTCTTGGGAACAACAAACGCCGACCAGTTAGGGACCGAAACGCCATTTACCTTAACCTGCATATCGGCACCGGCAACCGCCACAAGCTGTTCTTCATCAAACCGAAAAGCAGCTCCCATCGAAGTCATTTCCAGCACAGCCGCCTGTAAGGCGTTGCCGGCCAGCAGGTTGGCGGTTCGTCCGGCCTGCCGGTCCATCATGCCGGCGGTGGGTAAGCCATAAGCCTGATACCCCCATCGCCCCTCATCCTGCACGGTTGTAAAAAAGCCTTGTTGAATAACGGTAATCATGACGCATTACACTCACTGTCAAAGCAAATTCGCGGTACATAGGTACCTGCTGCCACTTCGCGGCGTATGCCAAAATATTCATCCACAGTGATCGCATAAAAATGCAGAGAATCACCGGGAGAAAGCAAAAAAGGCTGTTTGGCTTTAGGATTAAAAACCTTAACCGGCGTGCGTCCGATCAACCACCACTCGCCCGGGCTTTCCACCGGGTAGAGGCCTGTCTGGCTGCCGCCAATTCCCACCGAACCGGGGGGAACCTTAGCACGCGGCTTTTCCTGCCGGGGTACGGCAAGTTGTGCGGACAAACCTCCCAAGTAGGGAAATCCCGGGGTAAACCCCAGCATATAAACCCGATAGGATGTGGCTGTGTGTACTGTGATGACTTCTTCTGCCGGCAAACCCGTATACCGGGCCACATAATCCAAGTCAGGCCCCAGTACGCCTCCGTAACAGACCGGCACATACACGGTCTTTGTTTCCCGTGACTGGGTATTATGGGGATTCATATTCTGCAGCATTGGCCGGATAAAGCCCGACAGTTCCTGCCGGGTGATAACCAAGGGATCAAAATAGACCATAACGGTCCGGTAAGTAGGGACCACTTCGATTACACCTTTTACCACACTGCGGCCAATCAGGCCGGCAAGTTGTTGTACAAGCCCGTTAATGGCTGGTGATATTTCGGCTTTAAATTCGATAACCAACCCGTATTCACCGGCAACAAGCAATCTAGCCCCGCTTACAGATTCGTCCATACGCACCCCTCCGCATCTCTTTGAAAGTTCATTTTAATAACCTTTCCTGAATAAGCTTGTAGAAAGCATGAATAGTCGGTGACAGCCATTTTTCCTTATGGTAGGCGAGATAGGCATTAATTTTAAAATCAGGCCCCTGCCAAGGCAGCGCAATCAGAGTGCCGGCCGTAACTTCGCCTTGCACGGCAGCATACGGCAGGATAGTCAGCCCGACATTGCTGATGACAAATTGCTTAATAACTTCAATTTGGCAGATTTCCAGTACATTCCCCGGCTGAACAGCCATCTTTTCCATACTTTCCTCTAACAAGGTCCGGTAACTGCTGCCTGAATCGGGAAAAATCAGTGTTTGCCCTTCCAGGTCTTTTACCGCCACCGCTGTGAGCTTGCTTAAGGGGTGGGAAGGTGAAGCCGCTAAAATCACGGGCTCCGGCCACAGCCATTTGCTGACCAAGTCAGGTTCGTCGATATTGCTTTCCAGGAAAAATGCCATATCCATCATATTTTTTCGCAGCAAAGTTCTAAAATCACTGGATATACCCAATTTCACTTTTAGCTCTACCTCAGGATAGACGATTGCATATTCCTGTAAAATTTCGTTCAAGCGGTAGACACAGAGCGACTCAGGCATACCGATCACAATTGGTCCCCGCGGTATCGACAGGTCATCCAGGGCGTTTTTCGCTTCATCGGCAAGTTTAGTAATGCGTTCGGCGTAATCATAAAGGCGCTCACCGTCGCTTGTCAGCATCAGCTGATGGCCAAAGCGCTCAAACAAAACTGTGTTTAGTTCTTTCTCCAAAAGCTGAATATGGGTTGTTGCGGTTGACTGCGTATACCCAAGAAATTGGGCAGCCTGTGAAAAATTCCCGAACTTAACAATACTTATAAATGTCTTTAATTGTCGTATTTCCAAAAACATCACTCCATACACAGCATCTAGCGAATTGTAGTGAGGCCAGTCATCTATAACACATTGTATACTTGTTCGCGACCGAAGTCCATAAATTTACTTCATATAAAACAATCACCTTACCTGGCTCTTTATAACCGTAAAAAAAAACCTAAGTCTAAAACTTAGGTTTAGCCGCGGCAGTCATTACCGTTATCTGTTTTTTACCGGTTTATTTCCTTGGCGTTTATTTTATTCACCGGCTATTTGCTTAATCCAATACACTTTTCCCGGCCACCATCATAGCTTTGCCGTCAAGCCAGACATTGGGCTGCGTCACCACACCGTCCAGGTGAACGCCGGCGCTGATGGTTCCCCCAAAGGTATCGTTACTGCCAAAAGCCACATGAATGGTTCCGCAAACTTTCTCATCTTCCAGAATAATGCCGGTAATCCTGGCTTTATCATTTGTGCCGATACCGAATTCACCCAGCAGCCGTCCGTCTTTATCCCCCAGTTTGCTCAGTAACGCTTCGGCATCCGGGCCTTCCGCCCTGGTAAGGCGGCCTTTTTCCACTGTTAGTAGGAGTGGGGAAGCCAGTTTGCCGATACCTGCAAATGATCCGTCAATCAAAATTTGTCCGTTTGCCGTTCCCTCCAGCGGGGCGATATAGGCTTCCCCGGAGGGAAGGTTGCCTGACTCCCCGGGTTTTGTATAGACTCCGGTGCTGGCAATTCCCTGCCTGTCCGCAATGGAGAATTGTAGCACATACCCCTGTTTTTCAATCCGGACTTCCCGGCCTTTTGTCAACAATGCGGTAACTTTCTCTGTTAACTCTTTAACTTGGGTATAATCGGCCGTAATCGCTCCTGCCAAAAACATATCCCTGGTAATGCCCGGCATGGTGGCAATGCGCGCGCCTGCGGCAGCCGCCTGTTTTCTTGCCTGCGTATGCGTAAGCGACTGTTGCGTGATGGCAACAACCACCTGGGCGCTTGCCATAGCGGCCGCCACCGGTGCCGGCGGTTCCTGTCCCGGTTTTTCCCTGGCTCCCATAACGATCAGCATCGCCTCAGCACCTAAGCGTTTTCCTGCCAAACATACGGCTTCGGCCAATTCTTGCTTGATCTCATCGGCTACAACCAGAAAATTTTCTCCCGGCTTTACCCCCAGGCAATCGGTTAAAAACTTTTCACTAACCGTGATTAACTGCTCCACTTTGTCGATCATCTCCATTTTCTGCTTCGTACCTTCCCTTATTCTGAACAAGCAAACGGAAGTACCGGTTTCCCAATAATTGTTTCAATGGGTGCAAGTAATTTCTTGTTGCGCATAGTCGTGCTAAGCAGCAGTTTTTCTTGCGGCACCGTAATAACAGCCACCTTTTGCCCTTGCCTGATTCCTGCCGAAACAATCGGCCGCGCCGTTTGAGCATCCAGTGTCATGATTAAATCCGGAAAAGTAGCCAGGCGTTCGCCCTGCTTTTCCACTGTCATATATTCATTCCAAAAAGTCAGCTCATAGCTGTCTTCAATCACAACTTTACCTACGTCAAAGCCACCGGTTGTTTCCATCGAAAAAGAAGTGATACTGCCTGTGACAATCACCTTCCCCCCCAACTGGGAAACAACGGCCTCAATAGCCGCTTCTCCCTGGTGTCCCAGGAGGGCCTGGCCCACTGCCATTGCCTGCTGAACTGCCCCCGGCGCGCCGTTCTGTTTGGCGTAAGCAACACTAACCGGGTTGCGGGCCACGGCAACCAGCCCGCCTGCCTCCACCGAAGCCCGGCGCACCATAGCAGCCGCTTTATCCAAGGACCCGGATATGCATAGCTCGATATAGTTGTCATCCTTCCCGCCGATAGCCGCCTGATAAGACACATAATCAGCCTGATCGGATAAATTCAGCGAACCCATCAACCCTGTCGGATGAGCCCGGCCGTTGCAGGGGCAGTCGACAACGGGCAGACCGCTGACGGCCGCCTGAAACCATCCGTTTACAGTCGTCCCGGCCCCATTTTCATTGGTCGTAATTCCCTGGACAGGTTTCGGCAACTGCTTACATAACAACTCAAGTGCCTTTGCATAATAAATTGGTTTAACAAACCGGTTTTTCGCTCCCGGTGCGCCTACCAGGGAAACCGCCGCCAATAAATCGTCGTCCGCTAATTCATCAACAGTATACAGCTGCGGCTGTCCAACCTCCAGCGCCAGCCGGCCGATTTGCAGGCCATCCTCAATCCAGCCGCCACCACCGCCGCCCAGCACGGCACCACCGTAAACCGCCCATTCTACATGCTTTTGATCCAAGAGAATTTTTGCCACAATCATTCCTCCTTTTTATAAAAAGGCAAGAAGCCCCCATGCAGCCAAGTGCCGGAGCTTCAAAAAAATCAATTATCCGAACAATTCCGCAACTGCCCGGGCAGCCACTGTCCGGGGAAGAACAACAGGCACACCGGTAATTTCGGCAACTTTGTCTTTCATATGCTGGGTAAAGCCGATGCAGTCCATGACAATAAGCTCCACTTCACTGGCTTTCAAAGCTGCGGCGGCCTGCCAGATGTTCTCTTCAGCCCCATATGGCGAGCCGGCTGCGGCGGCAACGGCTCTCACGCCGGTTGCCGACCACCGTTTCGTCACTTGCGGTATTTGATCCTTGTCGGGAGTAATAATCCCCAGTTTTTTGCCACCGGCAACGGCACCGATAAAATTGGTAAGCAAAACCTGCGGATACAACAGCGGTTTAGGGCACGAAAAAGGCGGAAATTCGCCGCTGCACAACATTAAAATTCCCTCGGCCCCCTCGCTTACCAGTCTGTCGATTTGCGCTTGCAGGCGGGCCAATATATATTTCTCGGCAATCTTCACCGACCTGCCGTCGGCGAGCCTGGTTACCAGTACGTAATCCCCTGCCTGGGGTGCCAGTGCCGTTATTTCTTCATACGCAAGGCCGTCTAAAGCCCCGCCTTCCACCAGTTCAACCCGGCCAATAAGGCCGGTGATTTCAGGGACAACGTCAATCCGCGGGGACTGGCCAATGGTAACAGCCCCTATTTTTTTCCCCATTGCAACTTCTCTCCTTTTTGCGTACGCCAGGCGCAAGTATGATGAATCCCGCAGCCGGTCGAACCGGTCGAACACTCTGTCAGGCTGTCCGCCTGGCCGCTTGTCGCTGTTTGTTTCAAGGAGAGCGTAATTTTTATTGCTTTTTCAACTTCTGCCTGCTCTCCTTCCACGACCAGGGTATACGCCCCTTCCGCTCCTTGAATGCCGCCGGCCCCAATAACGGTGCAGGTTACGTCCGAGAGCAGCCTAAATGCTTCTATCTCCGTGATTACCTGACCGCTGAGCGGGGTTAACCCTACCGACATTCCCATGGACCAGTCCATCGACCGCATCCCGGCGGCCTGCACGGCTTGATCAATGGAAATGGGAATCAGCTTTTCCAAGCCGCAGGCAATCAGGATTTTGCATCCCTGGGCCATTAACCCGGCAAAACCACAACCGGGCATTCCTCCCAGCGGACTGCCAAACATCATCGCTGCCCGGCCATGAACATCAAGGGCATTGGCGCCGATAATGGCTACGTCGGTTTTCGCCAATTTTTGTACTGTCTCGGCAAAACAATGATCAATCGTTACGATTTGACCGTGATCAAGAAGTACGCTATGCGCGCTGCCGTCACGCTGTGCAGCCCCCTTTGTCCCTTTAGGGCTCACACGGCCGGAAATGCGGCAACTAAAACCGCCTGCTTTAAGCCGCCTATCGTTAATGCCTCTTTAACTCTGATTGCCACTTTTCTCACCTCAATCGCAAATTACTTATTATAATCAAATATGGCAAATAATAGAAATTATAAAAAAAGCTTCGTCTCATTAAGAACCGAAGCTTCATTGCCACACGTATCTTTTATCTACTTTTCTCATAATCCTGTACTCCTCATAAGCCTGCATAATATTCAATAAGCCAAGGCCTGTGTTGGAGCATCAGGCAACACCCTGACAGAAGAAAATCTTTATTGGATTTTTGTCTACATAAATTATATCACATAATAACATCGATGAAAAAGCTGTCTCAGCAGCTTATTTACCGATATTTTTTTCTATAAATTCCATCGAAAACAACACTGCCTGTTTCGTCAGCTGCTCGCAAAGGTGCGGGGGATTGCTGGGGCTAAATCCTTCCGGCCTGAGTTGGCTGCACAGCATACTGCCGAATTGTTCCTGAAACTCTTGGCAGAACAAACGGCACAGAGCAACGACAGCTGTATTATCAGTCTGTTTTTTGCGGCCATACATACCGATAAACAGCAAAGTCCCCTCAACCAAACCGCATTGCAAGCCGCACCTGCCTGCATTGAGCCCGAAAACAGCCTCGATGACCTGAGGCTGAAGTTCAAGGTTATAAATTTCCGAAAGAATTTTTAAGGTTGTCACTGCACAACTAAAATCATCTTTCCAATAATAATCGTGGACTCTCGCATTGATTAATTCTTGCACACTTATCTCTCCTCTCATGCTTAGCAACGCTATAATAACAAAATTGGTTACAGGGCAAAGAAATGCAGCTTTATTTCGATTGACAGCGCCAATAGCAGGAAAAACGCCATAACGGCTATACTCCGCAGAGACTTGATAAAATCTGCTTTAAAGTATTCCAGCGTAACTAAAAAGCACAAATGCGCCGGCGATAAAATCTGGCCGGCAAAACCGGCAACATAAGCAACAACGGCGATAGCAACATCTTCACTGGCTATAGCGGCAACAAACGGAAAGGTAATGGCCACAGCCCCCTGGGACGTGCCGGTAAGAATTCCGGCAAGAAAACCGAGCACGCCAATCACCAGCACCATGGGCGTACCGGAATTTTGCAATACGATCGCGACTTCGCCAACTATTCCTGTCTGGGTTAATATGTATTGAAAGAACAGGATATTGGTAATTCCCCAAAATAACTTATAATCCAAGGCATGTTTAAGCATGGCAACTATGTTCGGCCAATTTAATCCAAGAACTACCGTCATGGCGGCAACAACCAGAAACATAGAAAGTGCCGGACCCAGATTAAAACCTACCACCATGATCAAATTGGCTAAGATTGGTCCGATTGACAACAATAAATACCGGTATTTATTCTTCTGCTTAGGCGTTTTAGCCAGCTCGCCGTGTATCGCCAAACCGGCGGCATGACTTTTAAGGGGAGCAATATAATAAAACCATCCCACGACTACGCACAAAACAGAAACCCACAGCATATTCGCAATCAGTTGATTAATAGGAACATGCGCAATTTCACCGGCTAGCAGGAGTGCTGGAATAATGGGATTGGTGCACTCCCAAATATGCCGAAACCAATAATTAATTGCCGTTTTTTTCTCCGGGGAAAGCCCAAATGGTTTTGCGGCTGCCTCTACCAGCGGCGCGGAAAAAATCGCGCCCCCCAAAGAAGGCAGAAATCCCAGGAATGCCGGCATTAAAGCCAACAGTACCTTATCGCTTTTGAGTAATTCCCGGGCAACTGCCATGAAGCCGTCAATGGTACCGCTGGTTCGCAGTTGATATTCCAAGCACATCACCAAATAGAGAGCCAATAAGATTTCCCAGGTACTGGAACTCAGCAACAAACTTCTTCCGGCCGTTGCCACAGTTGACCAATGCGGCGAACAGGTGATAAGCAAAAAAGCGGTACCTGCCAGTATGGCATTACCCAGATTAACTTTTTTATGCAGTAAACTTACAACAATGGCCAGGGTTAACACTACCTCAAAAATGGCGGTCATATTTTTTCTCCTTACTTATGAATCTCCCATTAAAACCCAATAAAGATTTTCTTCTGCCAAGCTGCAACTATAATACGTTGCTAACGGCTGTCTAAAATCTTATTTGGATACTAAAAAAAGTGTGTGGCTTGTGCCCTGTCCTGAGGACACTGGCACAAGCCCGCTGTTTTGTTTGACCTTTTTCTCGAAAAAATTGCGATAAAAACAAACATCCCTCCAAAGTTTCTAGTTAATTCGGAGGGATTAGCGGTTTAAGCCGAATTAGATCAGCCCGTACGCTTTCATTTCCTGGCGAAGAAGCTCAAGATGATCTTCAGCAAGCTCCGTGAGCGGCATCCGACATTGCCCAACCTTGAAACCCATTAAGTTGACGGCGGCTTTTATGGGAATCGGATTTACTTCGCTAAATAAGGCCTTGATAAGATTTAATGTTTTCAATTGCAGGCTAATGGCGCCCCGGGTATCGCCCTGGAAAAATTTCATGACCATATCATGCGTATCCTGCGGGATAATATTGGCCATCGTTGAAATAACGCCTTTACCGCCTAGCGACAATACCGGCAGTATAGCATTATCATCGCCGGAATATACGGCAAAGTCGTCACCACACAAATTGACCACATCACCGACCTGACCCAGGTTGCATTCCTTGACAGCAATAATATTATCAATCTCTGATAATGCTTGTATCGTTTCCGGGTTCATATTTAAATTTGTTCTGCTTGGTATATTATACAAAATCATGGGTATTTTGATGCTGTCCGCTATGGCTTTAAAATGCCCATACAAGCCTTTTTGCGTAGTTTTATTATAATAAGGTGTAACTGACAATATCCCATCTGCACCAACGGCTTCCGCCGCCTTCGATAACTCGATCGCATGGCGGGTATCATTACTGCCTGTACCGGCAATTACCGGTACCCGCCGGTTAACTTTCTCCGCCGCGAATTTGATAACAGCAATATGTTCTTCATCCGGCATAGTGGATGCTTCTCCGGTTGTGCCGCAAACCAAAATAGCATCAGAACCGCCTTTAATCTGAAACTCGATTAATTCGGCATAAGTTGCATAATCAACACCATTATCATGAAAAGGAGTTATAATCGCGGCTGCAGAACCGATAAATAATGGATTTTTCATGAATTGACCACCTTTTAATTTTATATTTAACATGTCAAGCTTATTCATATTTTGATTATATCCTATATTTTTATAAAAAGAAATTATTTCCGTATTGTTTTCTGCGAAATTCCCGGCTACTGCCGCCAAACTGGGAATAGCAGGAATTTTATGGACCGCGTCAAATATATATATAAAGAATGTCTTTTACCTAAAGACAGCATGGCAACCGGCCTAATCAAAACAGGGAGGAGGGAAAAATGGCTGTTGATACGACATTAGTTTTTTTCAAAAATCAAATTATTCAGATTAAATTGTCGAAACCACTGACTGCACGCAAGGATCGCAAATAAGGAGGATAGAAATTTTGGGTATTATTATTTCATTATATCCGCCATCGTGACGGCAAAAAGGTTTTTGCTGACATTCAGGCCTTCTTTGACGGGCTTGGCATGCAAATGGCAAATGTCATCACCCTGATTGTAGCAGGTGAAACCTTTGCCAAAGGGCTTATGACTATGGGTACGATAGACTCCATCATCGCTGCGGCGCAGGCGTCCGGCTTTGGCGCGGCAGGCATGATTCTCGTCATGGTAGGCATTATTGCTGTTTCATCTGTGGTTATGGGGTCAGGCAATGCTCCGTTTTTTGCTTTTGCCGCCTTAACACCGACTGTTGCCGCCAAAATGTCGGTTGCACCGGTGGTCATGTTATTGCCGATGCACTTTGCCGCCAGTGCGGCGCGCGCAATTTCCCCCATAACGGCTGTTATCGTAGTTTCTTCCAGCATGGGCGGCGTATCTCCCTTTGAGGTTGTCAAGCGCACGGCAATTCCGATGATTGGCGCACTGCTGACCCTTGTAGCCGCCAATTTTGTCTTCTTCTATTAATTCATTTAACTGTCTACTCATCCATTCCGTCAAATTGCATAGTATAATACATGGCGTATAAGCCGTTCTGTGCCAAAAGGGCTTTATGGTCGCCGCGTTCCTGGATCTGCCCGTCATTAATTACGATAATTTCATCTGCGTGGCGAATCGTACTGAGGCGGTGCGCGATAATTATCGTTGTCCTGTTTTGGGCCAGTTCCTCCAATGCAGACTGGATGTGACGTTCGCTTTCATTGTCAAGAGCTGAAGTCGCTTCGTCCAATATCAAAATCGGCGGATTCTTGAGAAATAAACGGGCGATAGCAATCCGTTGTTTTTGACCGCCGGACAGACGAACGCCCCGCTCGCCGACGTAAGTGTCATAGCCATCTTCCAGCCCGGCAATAAACTCGTGGATATTAGCCCGTTGTGCAGCCGCTACAACCTCTGCCTGCGTCGCATCCGGGCGCCCGTAGGCAATATTATCCCATATGCTGCCGGCAAATAAATAGACATCCTGCTGCACAATTCCTATGGCATTGCGCAGCGACGCAAGGGTCACATCCCGTACATCCTGCCCGTCAACCAAAATAGCGCCTGCCGTTACATCATAGAACCGGGGCAGCAGGGAACAGACCGTCGTTTTGCCGCCACCGGACGGTCCAACCAGGGCGATGGTTTTACCGGCCTCAACTGTAAAATCAACATGATTAAGCACACCCTTATTGCCTTCATAGGCGAAAGAAACATCGCGATATTCGATGTGCCCTTTTACCTGACGCAGCGGGATAGCCTGCTCCTTATCGATAATCTCCGGTTGTGTTTGCAGCACTTCGGCAAACCGCTTAAACCCGGCATACCCTTTTTGAAATTGTTCGGTGAAATTAATCAGCACATCAAGAGGATTGATAAAAATGGCAATATACAGCGCATATACGGCCAGGTCGGTGGCCTGCAATTGGCCCTGGGCGATGAAATAGCCGCCGCTTACCAAGACAACAACATACAGCAAGCCCTCCAGCAGTCCGTTACCGGCGTGGAAACTCCCCATAATTTTATAAACACTTTCTTTCGAACCAAGAAACTGCAGATTGCCCTGCCGGAACTTTTCCCGCTCAATCCCCTCATTGGCAAAAGATTTTATTACCCGAATACCGGCTAAACTATCCTGCACAAGCGCATTGACGGTAGCGATCCGTTTGCGGTTTTCCATAAAGATGACTTTCATCCGCTTATTCTGATAGTAGCTGAAAATCGTCATGCTCACGGCAATACTAAATAAAATTAGCGTCATAGGCACATTAACCAGCAAGAGTAAAATAAACGAACCAATTAATTTTAGACAGGAAATAAAAATATTTTCCGGGCCATGATGGGCCAGTTCCGAAATGTCAAATAGATCCGACACCAGTTTGGACATCATTTCGCCCGTATTGTTTTTATCATAATAAGAAAAGGAAAGGCGCTGCAAATGATCAAATAAGTCCTGTCTCATATCGCTTTCCATTCTGGCGCCCATTACATGGCCCCAGGTGGTAATATAGTACTGACAGGCATAGCGAATGCCATATAAAATCAGCATTCCTGCCCCGATATAGCCAATAATTGCAATAAATTCAACCGTTTGCTGGATTAATAGATTTTTCGTCAGGTAATTGAGGACCTGCGGAAAAACCAGGTCAATGGCCGAAACGATAATGGCACAAATCATATCGTTGTAGAAAAGCCTCTTATAAGGTTTATAATAGTGCAAAAAGCCTGCAAGAATCGACATCAGAAACCCCTCACCATTTGATAAATTGCAGTTTTTTACAAACTGCCCTCCTCATTATACACCCCGTGTAGCGTAGAATTAAATGTTTGCCTTACCTGGCAAAGTTCTATAAACAGCAGTTACTTTTCGATAGGCCTGAGGATCACGCCGATAAAGTTCTTCCAACCAAAGTATCAGCTCATCATGGTTTTTTCCTTGCATCAACCAGGCTAATAACCGGGGGAAGCCGAGCTCATATACATCTGTCGTAACATATACGGACAAAAGTTTGCAAAGCATAGCCCCGGAATGATCGGCCATGACCTTATCTAAAGCTTCTCCGGCCAATATCTCCCGTATACCGGTATATTCACTAAGGCGCAGCAAAGCGGCAAACCAGGCAAGGCACTCTGACTCGTCGGCCAGACAGTCGTCTTGGAGTTGTTTTTCTAATTGCCGTAACAACTGATACGGTTGGTCTACTGAAATTTCTTCCCGTTGCACCTGTTTAAGCCTGTGTTCACCTTCCAGCAGGCTAAGGGCAGCCGCCAATTTCTCACAAAATGCCTGCTGTTCAAAATCCCACACCCGACATAAAACCTGGTGTTCAATAACATCATACAACCAGATCTCACCGAACCGCGGGCAGCGTTCTTCCTGGTTCGGCGGCTCAGATAATTCAGCCTCGTAGTTTTCCGGGCGGGGCGTGTACCATTCATGCAGTAGGTTGCGCGCGATGAAATCAGCCTGTTCCTTATCAATATAAAAGTCAACTCGTAAACCTTGTTCTTCCTGTTCGTTATAATGCCGGAATAGCGGCAAACATCGTTCGTTGCAACACTTACCGGCAGTTTTAGGGCCGCTGCGAATCAATTCATACTGGGCATTGAAACCGATTTCTACTTTATGCACAGGAGCAATGGGAAGCATATTGGTGTGATAGACGTTTCTGCCTTCAGCTGTCAACTCATAAAGCCCATTGTCGTTATTTTCGTCTTTGCTCACCACAGCAAACCGTTCTAACTCGCTGAGACATTGCTCGACAACTCTTTCAGCCACGTGCAGTAAAGACGCAATTGCCTGCTGGTCCTTAAGCTTGTCCAGGCCACAGGCGAGACATTTTATAATAAACTCTTCCAACAGGGTACAGCGCCGCAAGCCTTTTAGTGAAAACTCCATGTTCCAAACTGCCACCGGCAAAAGCCATTCCCTTGTTTCCAACAGAATCAGACCGTCCTGCCCCGTGATAATATTGCGCGCCACATCGTCAGCCGTGTCACTAACCGCTCCTGCCGGGACAGCGTCACTGCTCCCAGTGAGTTCCGGCTGCTCCTGAATTGTCCGTATGCGGTTTATCCATTCGGTTGTCAGTGAGATTTTTATTTCATTAAACTCCGCTGCTGCTTCGGCCAGTTGCGCGGTTAGCGAATCATATTTCCGCGAAAGGTTCCCTGTGTCAGCGCTTAATTTTTCCAGCGTACGATAAGCTAGGGCAATTGTCTCTCTAAGATCAAGCAACCGTGGATGCGTTTCCGTCAGTTTACTTATTTGGGCTTGCCATTGCTGTTTCGCTTTGTCAAGCTGCCGTGCAAGATCGTCCAAACTAAATTGCGCCGGCATTATCCCGTTTTCCCGCAGTATGCGCTGCCGCTCCTCAATCATAGCCTCCTGATCGTGAAGTTTTTTCGCAGCCAGGTGCAGCGAGCTTTCCATTTTATCCAGCTTTTCTTGCAACCCGGACTCATTAGTATCAGCTTTGGCATTGATTTGGGCTGTAAGACTTTGCACCTGCTTACTACAGCCGAGCAATTGCTTGGTTGAAACCGCTAACTTTTCCTGAATTTGATTATACGATTGCTCCAGCAAATGCCCGCACTCCAACAGCTGCCTATAACAGGCATCATAAAGCCGTTGCGTCAGATGGCAGCAATCCAGTAAGATATTCTCAAATTCCGTCGTGGTCTGTTGTTGAAGCGTGCCCGGCACACTAATTTGCTGCTCCATAGCCTTGGCTTTGCTGATTAAAGCAAATAGTGTTTTTTTCCACTGAGTGCCCAAACCAATTCTCGCCAGCATTTCCGGCGGCGCAGTCCATAGCAGATCGTTGACTTCATTGCGTAAACAACGGATATTCTGATAGCTAATGACCACACTTTGGGAAGCTGATTTACAAAGGCCGGTCGTCCACCCATAGTCCTCAGCCGTACCAATCAATACTTCGGTAAGCTGATGCAATTCGCTGATCATATCTGCTTCCGTTGTTTTTAAATCAATCTGACGATAGTTAATTGTGTTTATCCGGTCCAGTAATAAATTTATATCCTGATTAAGACACTGATTTATTCGGGCCTGATCCTGGCTCGCCACTTTTTGTACAACGGCTGCAAATTGCTGAAGATAGTGGTGGTAGCGGGCGACCACAGCTTCCTGCTCGCTGCGGTCGCCCGTCAGCAATACATAGCTATCCGGCTTATTGTCGGTAAGCAATGACAGCAATTTGAGCAGATTCCGCTTTTTTAACTCCAGCGTCTGCAATTCTTTTTCTTGAATTACTACAATTTCCTGCAGCTTTTCTGTTTGTTGGGTTACAGCAGCAAATTCGGCTACCTGCGTTAGTTGTGCAGTTATTTTTTGCTTTTGGGCTAAGTTTTGGCTAATCACTGTCTCCGTATCTTGTTTATCAGTCAGTAATCTGTTTATTTCCTGTTTCAGTTCGGCCATTTGCGGGGTAACCATTTGCTGTTTTTGCAAGCCGTTTTGATATTCTGCCTCAAGAATCTCCCACTGCTCTGACAGAGCTATACAATCGCGTCCGGTATCCTCTGCCGCTTTGGTTAAATAGCGCCATTGCTCCTGATAGCGGGCAATGTCATCCGCAATAGCAGCGTATTCTTCCGCAATTTCAGCCTGCAGGGCCATGACCCTGCTTAGCTCCAGCCGCTTAGGTTTCATTTCATCCTGTTTTTTTTGCAGTTCAAGCAAATCCTGTTGACATAAGAAAATAATCTGTGGCCACATAGCGCTTACCTGTTTTTTCGCATTCAAAACTCTGTTTATCCCTTCAATACCTTTTCTATTCGCGTTCGCCTCTGCATAGATATATGAAATGTCAATAAGATTTAGTAATACCATACCCCGCAAATTCTTATCAGATACTGTATAGTTAAAAGCTTATTTCTACTCCTATCCGATATTTCCTTCATTGATATAAAATAGCTAAAATACTTGATTAATTTCCAAAAAATGTATTGCATTATTTTTCTTTACCTGTTATAATTATCCCATAATATTAATTATTGTTTATGGAGGGAAATATAATGAAAAAATTTGTATGTACAATTTGTGGGTATGTCCATGAAGGAGATTCTGCTCCTGAATCCTGTCCCCAATGTAAGGCACCTGCCTCAAAATTTATTGAACAGTCCGCCACAGGTCTGAATTGGGCTGATGAGCATAGAATTGGCGTAGCCGCCGGTGTAGACACACAAATACTTGAGGGCTTAAAAATGAATTTTATGGGAGAATGTACAGAAGTCGGTATGTATCTGGCAATGAGCCGCCAAGCTGACCGGGAAGGCTATCCGGAAGTGGCTGAAGCCTATAAACGCATTGCTTTCGAAGAAGCCGATCATGCCGCAAAATTTGCTGAATTGCTGGGCGAAGTTGTAACTCCTTCTACCAAAAAGAACCTTGAGCTCCGGGTAGAGGCCGAGTATGGCGCCTGCCAAGGCAAGCTGGGCATTGCGAAAAAAGCCAAAGAACTTGGCTTAGACGCCATTCATGATACGGTCCATGAAATGTGCAAAGATGAAGCCCGTCATGGCGCCGCCTTTAAAGGATTACTGGACAGATATTTTGGAAAATAAACATAGCGTCAAAGGACCTACGAGTTAGCTAATACTCGTAGGTCCTTTTTTGCGTCAATCCAGGCTAAGCAATAAATATAACACATGAACGATGCCCGTAATAGCCGCTATGTCGCGTACCGTGTCAAAACCAGCGCGAAGGTCCGGTTCTTCCACGTATATTTCCAAATCCAGATTAGGAGTAGTCATAAGTCCGAAAACTACAAGAATTGGGTGACGAATGTTCTTATTCCATTATGGGTACATTACGACCAATATATCCTTTAAGACACAATAAAGGCAATCATCCGGGGGGATAAAGATGAATACAGTAAAGTAGATGAATTCTTTCTCCCAAAAGCCAGGCTTACTCACGATCAGTTAGTAAAGCATTCAAGCCGTATATGAAGGCGTAGCCGACAGGAGGAGAGAATATCCTCAGCTACCTAACCAAACCACCTTGCCAAGATCGTTTCTCAGGTATTTTTGACCGGAGAGTTAACGATCTTTTTATTACTATAAGTATCCCAAAAATTCCCAATATTGAAAAATTAATAGCAAGTACTATAATCATATTCTATTAACTTGTGTTTTACACTTTAACTATATTGTATACATTTCTTAATCTATTGTGTAAAGATATAAATTGGTCTATAATGATACCCAGTAAGCATCCAGTCCGAAAAACCCACAAGGTTTTTACTATAGGGCTTGATGAACTACTAATTGCAAATGGAGGTCTATAGCGATGTTTAAACGTTTACTCATTGCCAACCGCGGTGAAATTGCGGTGCGTATCATCCGGGCCTGCCAGGAGCTGGGAGTCGAAACAGTTGCTGTGTATTCTGATGTAGATGCTGACGCATTACATGTTCAACTGGCCGATTGTGCCTATTTAATCGGCCCGGCTGACGCCAGCCAAAGTTATTTGAACATTGACGCTATCATTGCTGCGGCCAAAGCAACACACGCCGATGCTATCCACCCCGGCTATGGCTTTTTATCGGAAAATGCCGATTTTGCTGAGAAAGTAACCAATTCAGGTCTTGTATTTGTCGGTCCCCGTGCCGAAACAATTCGTAAAGTAGGCAATAAAGATGCCGCCCGTGAGGCTATGACACAAGCCGGACTGCCTATGGCTACAGGCAGTGATCCAGTGCGCAATGCAACCGAGGCATGCCGCATTGCCGATGAAATCGGCTACCCGGTCATCATGAAACCGGTATCCGGCGGCGGCGGAAAAAGCATTTATGTTGCCAATAATACAACTGAACTAATAAGTGCCGTAAATAAAGTCGACCTTACTACCAGCATTTTTTATCTGGAAAAATATATTGCCGATGCCCGCCACATTGAGGTGCAAATTGTTGCTGATAATTATGGTCATATCATTCATTTAGGAGAACGTGAATGTTCCTTGCAACGGCGCAATCAGAAAATTTTGGAAGAAGCGCCGTCCAGCGCTCTTTCGGCAGAAATGCGCCAAAAAGTAGGTTCGCTGGCCATTCGTGCCGCCAAAAGTGTCCATTATACTAATGTAGGAACCGTCGAGTTTCTTATGGACAAAAACTCCGGTGACTTTTATTTCATGGAAATCAATCCGCGCATTCAGGTTGAGCATGCCATTACCGAGGCAATTACAGGCATTGACCTGGTAAGAAAACAATTGCGCATTGCAGCCGGTGAGCCGCTTAATGTTAAACAGGAGGATGTAACCTTTACCGGTCATGCAATCGAATGCCGCATTAACGCCGAGGATCCGGCCCAGAACTTTTTGCCTTCCCCGGGCCAAATTACCTTTTATCACCAGCCGGGTGGACCAAAAGTGCGGGTTGACAGCGGCGTGTGTGCCGGCTCTGTGGTCCAGCCTTACTACGATTCTCTCATTGCCAAGGTTATTGTCCGGGGACGTAGTCGTGGCGAAGCCATCAAAGTTATGCAGCGCGCTCTGGGTGAATTTCGTATCAGCGGTATCAAAACGACCATTGATTTTCATCTGGAAGTACTTAAAGATCCGTATTTTTGCAGTGGAGATATCGATACTCAGTTCATTTACAAGCGCATGATTTCCTAAGAGACCCTATTACAGCAAAGGCAGGCAGCAGCTTGCCTTTATTATTTTGCCGCCTGCGTTGGCTGCTGCATTTCTTGTCGCAGACTAGTGGCAACTCTCGCCAGCAATTCAGGCCAGTTGCCGGCCTCCCGCTGCCGGAACAGACGCATGGAAGGGTACCAGGGACTATCTTCACGGTCTAAAAACCAGCGCCAATCAGAGGTAACATCAAGCAGCAGCCAGGTTTTTTGACCCAGCGCACCAGATAAATGGGCAACAGAGGTATCGGTAGTGATTACTAAATCCAGTTGTTCAATGACGGCAGCCGTTTTCCCGAAATCCGTTAAATAGGGCGACAGATCCAGCAAGTTTTCCGTTATGTTCTTATAATCTTCAGCCCGGCTGCCGACCTGTAAACTAATCCAGCTTATCCCTTCAACAGCAAGGAGCAGTTGATTAAATACAGCAAAGGGTATGGAGCGAAACAAATCCAGGGGATTATAGATGTTACCTGACCAAACTACACCTACCCGATAGCGTCCACCGCCATCCAATTCAGCAAGTTTTTGCTGCCATACTGCTGAATCTTCAGACAAAGCCTGCAAGTAGTGAGCGAAGCGGGGAATTGTTTGCTCATTAGATTTAAAATAGATTGGCAAAGCCTGCAGAGAACAGAAATAATCGTAAGATTTTGACCACGCTTCCTGCTCACTGCCTAAAATCAACTGGGGATAGTGCGCAGCCACCAATCGCTGTAAGGGCTCCTGAACCCAAAGAGTAGTATGGGCCGCAAGTTCCGCAACCATTGATGTGTAACGGACAAACTGCAAGGCATCGCCCAGTCCTTCTCCTGCGTAGAGTAAAATACTTTTCCCTGTTAAATCTTCACCACACCATTCACGAATAGTTGCCCCATAACTCTCAAAAGGTATTAAGGCCAGCGCCTCCGCATACTTGGTCCACCCCTGTTCAAATTTTTCCCGTTTCAAATAATGGAAGGCCAAGCCTATTGTAAAAGCATGTTTCGCCGGCTCTAGTTCATGTGCAGAGCAGATATGTTTTTCCCCTTCGTCCAAACGCTTCGTTACTGCATACAAGAGCCCCAAATTATAGTAAGCCGTGGCATAATCCGACTTGAGTGCAATTGCCTTTAAGTATGCTTGCTCGGCTTCCTCCAAATGAAAGCCATGTTCTAACACTACACCCAGTGTATTATATAAATCAGGATTATAAGGGTCTAACTCAATTGCCTGGCGAAAACAAACGGCGGCATCTTGAAAGTTGCCTTCCTTTTCATAAACAGTTCCCAAATTGTAAAAAGCATTATAGGAATTGGGGTTAACCTCAATTGCCTTGCACAGGCAGGCTTCGGCATAATCCAGCCGGTCGGTATTCTTAAAAACTGCCCCCAAATTATTGAGGGCTTCAACAGAATCAGGCTTTAATTTAAGCACCTCTAAAAAACAAGCGATTGCCTGCTCCCATTCTTCCCGCGCGACTGCCTGCATCCCCTTGCTTAAACCTTCATTAATTTCGCTAACCGTTTCATTAGTATCCGGCATCTAAGGTTGCTCCTTATAATGTAATGGTAATATAAAATTAAACATAAAAACTTCTATAAATAGATTCGGGTAATTTTCACAAAAACTTAATAAATCCCTGCTTTATTAAAAAGCTACCATTATGAACCTTGACGGCTCATCAATGGTAGCTTTCCTTTTTACTTTTATTCCCCTAGATAGGCCTTTTGCACATCGTCATTCTTTGCCAGATCACTGGCCAATCCCTCCAGTACCACTTTACCGGCCTCCAATACATAGCCGCGATTGGCAATTGCCAGGGCCCGGCGCGCATTTTGCTCAACAAGTAAAATCGTAACCCCTTCGCGGTTAATATCGGTAATGGTGTGAAATATCTGGCTGACAAGCACAGGTGCCAGACCCATTGACGGCTCATCAAGCAGCAGCAGCTTAGGCCGACTCATTAATCCCCTGCCCATGGCCAGCATTTGCTGCTCACCGCCGCTTAACGTTCCGGCCAGTTGACTGCGCCGCTCGGCCAGCCGGGGGAATAACTGATACATTTTATCCATATCCTGCGAAACAAATTTATCTTTACGGCTATAGGCGCCCAGCGCCAGGTTGTCGGCTACGCTTAACCGCGGAAAAATCCGCCGCCCTTCCGGCACCAGGGCAATACCTTTTCCCACAATTGAGGCTGTCGGACATTTGCTAATATCCTCCCCCTCAAAAGTGAGGCTGCCTGTCGGACTATGTAACAAACCCATAATGGTCTTCTGAATGGTTGTTTTGCCTGCACCGTTTGCGCCAATAATAGTCACTACTTCCCCTTGGTTAACATGAAGTGTTGCATCGACAATGGCATGAATATGCCCATAGTAAACATTTATCTCCTTAATCTCTAGCACATTCATTCACCTCGGTTCCAATATACGCTTCGATGACTTTAGGATCACAACGGATAACGGCAGGCTGCCCGTCAGCAATCTTTTCCCCGTGGTCAAATACGACCATGCGTTCCGCAATCCCCATAACCAGTCGCATCTGATGCTCAATTAGCAGGATCGTCAGTCCTCGTTGTTTCAGGGCCCGGATCAAAGCCAGCAGCTGGTCCACTTCTTTGGGATTCATCCCTGCAGCCGGCTCATCCAATAACAACAGCGACGGTTCAGACGCCAGCGCCCGGGCAATTTCCAAGCGCCGCTGCGCCCCGTAGGGCAAATTGGTCGCCAATACATTACGCAGAGACGCAAGCCCTGTAAACTCCAGGATTTCATTCACGACCTCATTATTACGCTGCTCCTCCATGCGGAGTCTTTTAGAATGAAATATGCCGTCAAAGGCTCCGGAAGAATTTTGACTATAGCGACCGATAATCAGATTATCCCGCACCGATAGTTCCGGAAAAAGCCGGATGTTTTGAAACGTACGCGTCAAACCGACTTTTGCCATATCATACGCTTTCCAGCTCGTAACATCCTGTCCTTTAAAAAGAATTTTTCCTGAAGAAACAGGTAAAATTCCGCTGATCACATTGAAAAAAGTGGTTTTTCCCGACCCGTTAGGCCCGATAATTGCTACAATTTCCCCTGACTCTATGGCAAAATCAATATTATGAACAGCTCTCAGCCCGCCAAAATTTTTACACAGTTTTTCAACCTGCAGTAGCATAAATGTTCCTCCTAACGGCGAAATATGGTTTCAGCACCTAGCAGTCCCTGCGGTTTGACGCGCATCATCACAACAAGCAGCAAACCAAACAAAACCAGCCAGGGATCATAACTAAGGCCGAGCACATCTTTTACAAAGCGCAAAAATTCCGGTGTAATGGTCAGTAAAAAGGCTCCCAAAAATGCCCCCGGAATACTTCTGGCACCGCCGACAACTACCATAGTTAGCATCATAATGGATTCATTGGAACTAAGCATATCCGGACTGACAAAACTCATGTAATGCACGAACAGACTGCCGGCAAGGCCCGCAAAAAAGGCGCCAAAAACAAATGCCATTAATTTATAGTAAGCCGGATTAATTCCCATTGAAGAGGCAGCAATTTCATCCTGGCGAATGGCGGCAAAGGCATGCCCCACCCGGCTATCTTCCAGACGGTGCATAATAAAAGCAAGCAGCATGGCCAGAATCAGCGCGGCCACAATGAAAGCCTCTTTACCGGTCACGCCAATATCATTGAAGGCTATGCCCAGAGTGGGTGAAACCAGACCTGGCAAGCCGGCAGGACCGCCTGTTATATCCAGGTTGATCGCAATAAATTTAAAAACTTCACCACAACCATAGGTAACAACAACTAAAAATGGTCCTTTAATTCGCAGCGCAGGCGCGCCAAGCGGCAACCCCACCAACGCAGCCGCTAAACCGGACAATAGAAAAGCCACCCCATAAGGCAAATGCCATAAACTGGTTGTCAGAGCAGACACATATCCGCCCAATCCAAAAAAAGCAGCATGCCCCAGTGAAGTTTGTCCGACATAGCCGGTAACAAAGTTTAGGCTTAAGGTAACAACACTATAGATAAGCGAAATAAACAAAATGTGCTTGGCATAAGCGCCGAATAGATATTCTTCAGTTAAATCCAGAGAATCCACAAAGGTGAATCCAAGCAGAACCGCAATGAGAATAACGGCTGTTGCCGGTTTATGTGTTAAGCCTTGCACCAACTGCAATGTCGGTTTTGCCATAAACCCACCCCCTAGACCTTATCCTCAAATTTGAAGCCCATTAACCCGGTAGGCTTAATAACCAGTGTAGCAATCATAATAATAAACGCAATGGCATCCCGATAACCGGATGAAATAAAAGTTGTCGAAATGTTTTCGATAACGCCCAGCAACAACCCTGCCACCATGGCGCCGCTAATACTGCCAACCCCGCCAAGAACCGCCACAGCCCAGCCTTTTAGTCCGGCCATGGCTCCCATCATCGGGTCAATGGCATACAGAACGCCAACAAGTACCCCCGCAGCGCCGCCGAGAATGCCGCTGACCCAAAACGTAATGGTAATTAACCGGTTAACATCTACTCCCATTAGGCTCACAGCTTCCAGGTCCTGTGATGCAGCCAGCATCGCCTTCCCCATCATCGTCCGCGTAATAAACCACTGCAGAAAAGCCATAATAACCAATGTAACGGCAAAAATCAGAATTTGCAGGGTATTGACCGTTAAAACAGTTGATCCCAACTGCCAGCTAATAACCGAAGCCTCGAAAGTAGGCGGATAGGCCCGCGCTTGCGGTTCCCAGATAATAGCGGCCAGGTTGCGGATAAAAATCGAGGCCCCAAGGGCGGTAATAAACAAAGCAAGTTTAGGTCCCGTACGCAACGGTCGATAAGCAATGCGTTCAATTAGATAAGCCACCAGCCCGCCCACAAACATAGCAACCAATAATGCTACAAAAAAATTCACTTGATAAGTCGTAATCACAAGATAGCCGGCAAAAGCACCAATCATAAATACTTCGCCATGTGTCCAGTTAATAAGGCCGACAATGCCAAATACCACTGTCCAGCCTATTGCAATCAAGGCATACACTCCACCCAGTGCCAGCCCATTAATAATTTGCTGCAGCATCTGTTCACCTCTCCCCTTACTGCAAATGGGAAGCGGCAGGCTAACCTGTCACTCCCCACTGTACTTACTGATAGATAACAAATTGTCCGTCTTTGACTGTGATATACAAATAAGGTCTGACCCAGTCACCTTTATCATCAAAAGTCACAATACCGGTGACGCCTTTATAGTTTGTCTGGCTCATCGCCTCGCGAACAGTTTCCCGGGTAATGTTCCCCTTCTCGCCGGCCTTCTCCATAGCCTTGGCAAGAACATACATCTGATCATAGCCTAAAGCGGCAAAAGTATCTGGTTCTGTATTATATTTTTCTTTATATTTTTTGACAAAAGCCTGCACAGCCGGATCGGGATTGGTCGAAACGAATGCGCCCAAAGAGATCGACCGTTCGGCCGCCTTGCCGGCAATTTCTATAAATTTAGGACTATACAAGCCGGGACCGCTGACAATTGGCACCGTCAACCCCAGTTCAGTCGCCTGTTTGACGATCAGCCCGCCATCCGTATAGGTACCACAAACCGCCAGGGCATCAATGCCTTTATTTTTTATTTCCGTCAGCAACGCGGAAAAATCTTTATCTGTTGCCAGGTAAGCTTGATTCGAAACAATCGTAACCTGATACTGGCCCAGCTGCTTTTCTAAAACTGCCATAAGTCCCTTGCCGAAATCGTTGTTCGGATAAAGGATGGCAACCCGTTTAGCTCCCAGTTTCTTTCCTAATAAATCCCCCATTAAAATTCCGACTTGCGCATCCTGTACAGCCATCCGGAAAAAATAAGGACTGATTCCTGAAAGTTTCGGCGTGCTTGACGATACTACAGAATGAGTTAATTTGGCCTTGTCAGTTATCGGAACCATGGCAAGCGTATTGGAGCTAAGACAGGATCCCACAAGCGCCACTACATTTTTCTGATCGGCAAATTTTTGCGCCCCGGCGGCAGCCTGTTTGGGATCGCCGGCGTCATCATGGAAAACCGCCTCAATGGACTGGCCTTTAATCCCGCCGGCTTTATTAATCTCTTCCCGCGCCAATTCAAAGCCATTTTTATGGCTTTGACCATATGTTGCATTATCTCCTGACAGAGGATTAACCATCGCAACCGTCAGCGCAGCCTTTTTACCTTGAGTCGCCGAGCCGCCACAACCGGCAACAATAATCATCAAAAGCAAAACCATGAAACCACATAAAACCTTGAACCCCTTTTTCATAAATTCCCCCCCAAATTTATAAATAAAACAAAAAGACACGCGGTGATTTCTCTGCCAGGTGTCTTTACCAACATGAAAATACTCCATGTCTCAGCCCAGATGAGATAGCGCTCCACCAACATTGGTGACAGTCCTGCACCTATTCAATGCAGGCCCAGTAAAAAAAACCGCCGCCTTTTTTACTTCGGCAGCTAACCCTTTCCCTGTCTTCATCGATGCCTCATCAAACAAGTACTCATGTTGGCTGCGCCTCTATAAACAATCTGAAAGGAATATTTTGCTTTATCAGCTTTTATTTTAGACTGTCGCAATACATTCGTCAAGATTTTTTATGGGAATTTTCCCCTGTGCTGCCAAACTATCTATTTTTTAAAAAAAGATCTTTAGTACATTGCACTTCATTTGAAAACTAATTGAGTCAAATTATTTTGCAGCAGCAATCGCTTCGCCAGCCGGTGCCGCAATCCCGTCAACAGGTTTATTCCCCCAGTAACTGGCAAGTAAACTGCCGGCAATATACTCCCAAACAGTCATGACGGCAGCGGGTAAAGCCGCCATCGGATCCAAATGGGCTAAAGCCAAAGCTACGGCCAGGCCTGAGTTTTCCATACCAATTTCGAAAGTAATGGCCCGCGACTTTTTCCTGGACATACCAACCGTCCTGCCGGCATAATAGCCAAGCAGCAGCCCGGCCGTATTATGAATGACTACGGCAACAAACAAAATAAACGCCATGGTGGCCAGCTTTGCCGAGTTCAGGGCAACGACCGAAGCAATAATGGCCACAATAAAGATGACCGACACGGCCGGAACTACTTTCGCTAGCTTTTCAACCAAAGAGGGAACCAGCATGTGCAGCACCACCCCGGCGGCTACGGGAACCAGTACAATTTTAACAATATCCAGGAGCAGCGCACCAACATCGATGGGAATCATTGACCCTGCCAGGAAGGAAAAAATATAGGTAGTCAACACCGGTGCCAAAATGGTATTAATACTGGAAACCGTTATCGACAGCGCCGTATCTCCTTTGGCAATGTACGTCATAACATTCGAACCTGTACCGCTGGGAGCGGCTCCCAAGAGCACCATCCCCGCCGCTAAAGCCGGTGGCAATCCCAGCAATTTTGCCGCACCGAAGCCCACTAACGGCATGATTAAATAACGAAAAAAAACTCCATAAAATACATCTTTCGGGCGAGTTAACACCAGGCGAAAATCCTCAAGGGACATAGTAAGGCCCATTCCCAGCATAATAACTCCCAGCAGATAGGAAATATACTTGCCAATCGGTTTAAACGGTGCCGGATAGAAAAAAGCAATTGCCGATAAAATCACTACCCATAGCGTCATATTCTTACAAATAAACTGAGCAAGCCTTTCCAAATACCTCATTACAAAACCTCCTATAAAATAAAAATAAAAAAACCCCTTGCCTTCAAGCCAGTAAGCTTAAAGGGGCAAGAGGATTCTCGCGGTACCACCCTTTTTACAGATAAATCCTATCTGCATCTCTCATCAGGTCAAACAACCCTAGCAGAATAACGACTGCACTCCCATAAGGAGTCGAGACCGGCGCAGCTTACTTCCGTTCAGCTTTGCTGTTCAGGAGCGACGTTTGTATTCCCTTCGCACCGGTTCACACCACCCACCGTTTCTCTGAAGCGACATAGAGTACAAGTTCTCCCTCATCACATTTACAATATTAAATTAAAATTGCTTTTCTTTTATATACAATATACACTCAATGTATTATCATGTCAATGCAAACCGTATCTTTTTTGTAAAAATTCACTACATTATCTGTTTTGTTTATTATCCACAAACAATATTCTCCTTACAAAGAACGTAAATTTTTTATGCTTTTTCCCTTGCCGCAGATTGTTCAGAGCATGCCAAAACCCAGTTCCAGGCCATACGGCCTGAAAACGGGTTTTGGTTATATTGCTCCCGGACTAATATTTCTTTATTGTTAAGCTGTTTGCCGCAATGATCCGGTCTTATCCTGGGAGGGCTTCGGCATCTTTGCAAAAACTAACATAATAATTCCGAAAATCCCCATAGCCACATTGAGATAAAACGCCTCGTTATACCCTTTAAATATATCGAAAAGCTTGCCGCCAACCATGCCGGAAGCTGATACCAATATTGCCGTAATTGCCAGCAAGGTACCATTGATTTTGGGAAATGCCGCCGGTCCGAAGAAATGACCAAGCATGGTTTGCTGTGCCACAAAGCACCAGCCAAATCCCGCGCCGTAGAGAATTGCCGCTACATAGGCCGCAAAAAGCGCCGCAGGGCTGGCCTGGATAGCCAGGAACGAACCGACGAAATAACACAAGAAGCCAAGCATAAACACATAGCGGGCTGCAATTCTGTCCATCAGCCAGCCGCTAATGAGTCGGCCAACAATGCCTCCCATCGTAAAGAGTCCCATGCAAAAAGCGGCGATGGAGGGATCAATGCCTTTGCCGCGCAGATGCATAATCCAGTGGGCCGTAAAGAAAAAGAACGGCCATTGGCTGGCGGCCGCAGCCAAAATAGTCAGCCAATAAACATAATTTTTATATACTTCCGCCGGCGTCCAGGCGTATTTGGTAAATAGGGGATTTACTGCAATGGCCGCTTTTTCGGCTTCAGTAGCCTCCCGGCCATCAGGAATTTGCCCATAATCCTGCGGATTTTCCTTAAGGAACTTGACGGCAATTAAGGAGGAAACAACGCAGGCTCCACCAACCGCCAGCCAGGCGAGACGCCAGTTGCCACCGGAAGCCTGGATCAGCTTGTTAATAGCCGGCGAGGCAACAAATCCCGCAAAGCCGGATGCCGTCATCGCAATCGCCATTGCCCTGCCACGATATCGTACGAACCAGCGGGTAACTGTAGTTGCCAGCGGCAGCATTGTGCCCATAGCCATGCCGAAACCGCTAAGAACACCAAAACCGATAAGGTAATGCCAAGGTTGAGTAGCAATCTGCGACATCCATAAAGTCGCGATAACTAAGACAACGCCCCCCAGCAAAAAGGTCTTTCTAATTCCATACTTTATTACTGCCATACCGGCTGGTATCGCTCCCAGGCCGACAAACAAATTACACAACGAAAATCCGGCGCCATAGGTCATACGGTCCATGGGAATATCCTTCATCATGAAAGAATTAATAACAGCACCGCCGTAGAGCGGAAACCCAAGGTTAATTAAATAAACAATCCATAGAACCAGCACCATATACCAACCATAAAATTTTTGCTGATTATTCACTAATCCCTAACCTCCTCATTATTTACACAATAAAGCCGTTACTCTGACTGTTCTGAAAATTTAACACGCAAATTATACTTTTTTGCTGCAAGCAGCCCCCAATATAGGGAACTGCTTGCACTATAAAATTCTCTGTGTGTCCAGCAGACGTCAAAAACAACTATGGAGACCATATTCTTTTCTGTCAGCTTATCAGCTATGCCTTTAGTAGAGGCAGTAGTTCTGTTGCTGCCAATCGCATTGTAGTTTCTGCGTATTATTTGCCGGAAGCGGCAGCAACCATAGCCTTAACATTTTCAAATTTTGCATTGGGCGGTATCGTACAACCGGAAGCAAGAATAAATCCTTTGCCCATGTCCTTAATCAATTTGGTAGAATAGTTATACACATCGTCAGGAGTGCCCAGCGCTAACATAGCAGCCGGGACATCCCCCTTAATACACATATGGTCGCCGAGAACCTCTCTCACCTTATAGATGTTGGTAGCGCCATCGGACTCAAAGATGCATTTATGTTTCGGCAAAGTTTTGAAAAATTCCAAATCGCGCTCCCAGTTACCGTCAATGTGAAGGTCTGCAATCGCGCCTTCTTCAATAATTGCCTCGGCAGCTGCTTTTAGATACTTCCAGACAAAACGCTGCCAGATCTTCGGCGAATAAAATTCACTTGCTCCCCGAGCCGGCGACATAAAGACAACCATAGGTTTAATGGCTCGTATTTGCTGACGTAATTCTGCTAAATTTTCTTCAAGAATAACATCTAAAACAGCCTCAACCTTATCCGGCATTTTAAACATATCTCTCATGAATTTAGGAAACGACCGGCCGCCGCCCAAAAATTCATTTACCGTAGAGGATGCTTTGGGAGAATATACCACAATGCCGGCATCCTCAAAATCTTTAATAAAGTTCGGCACATCCTTCAGTTGTTCACGGATCGAATCAAGATCAAAGCCAACTCGATTTTTCAAATAATCATCACTAAAAGCTTTCCAGCCTTTATTCAGAATGGTATCGTAATCTGCCACTGTCATTAATTCCCGCTCATCAAGCTGCCATGGAGTATTATCAGGAAGCTCACGTCCAGGCAATTTCACTTTCGAATAAAAAATTAACGGAAAAATTGTGGCGGTCGCGTATGTACTGCCTGTTCCATCCACATCGCCTAAATCTTTAAATGAAGATAAAATTGCCTGATGGGAAGCTTTCATGTTTGAAACAAATTCTGACAGCTTCATGCCTACATGTCTTGCAAATACAGCATCTCCCGCGATTATAACAGGAGTACGGTCCGTTTGCTCAAAAGCAATGGTTTTTTTCAATCTTTCTTTACGTTCCTGAAGCAATTCCTGTGGTGTCTTCATCATAAATCCACTCCTCAATTATTTTTCATTGATTATATATGCAAATCACATGCCAACAAATAATTTCCCTAATATGTCAGTGTTTACCGTTAATTTCAATATGATTCTTTGCAATATATTGACTTTTTTGCAACATTTATTGAGAAAAAGTGTAACCTTTTTGCAACATTTATTGAATTATTCGAAACAATATAATAATTTTCGCTTGTCCGGAGAAGGAAATTGTATATACAGCGTCGTAACATATTCAATAAAGCTTAGGTGGTTTTGAGTATCCGTGATTGGAGGTGCCTTATGCCACAAAAGTCAAATTTTCCAATGCAGCAGGAAATTAGCCAAAAATCAAATAGTAAGGATAAGGTAATCTTCGTTACCGATCAAAAGGGCAATTTGCTTCTTTCTAATACGAAAGCTTCTATAACAATCGGTGTCCCCATGGAGCAACTGCTCCATTTAAATATGCGAGAACTTATCCGCAACGGCAATATCAATACTTCCTACACCTTGCAAGCCGCCAAAAACAGACGTGTTGAGCAAGGCTTGGTTACCACCAAATTTAAATCCGAATTACTGGCGGTAAGCACCCCTATTTTAGATAACAATAAGGTACTCTATCTTCTAACCTTTTGCGTGCCGACCCCTTCACAGAATTTAGCCCGGCTAAGCACTCCGGATCTAAAAAGTAAAAGTATCTCTGCCAATCGCTTTAGGGGACTAGCTTTGTGTCCTGAGAATATTGTTGCCGAAAGCGATGCGATGAAGGCCATACTGCGCATAGCCTACACCGCTTCCCAAACCGACAGCCCGGTTATTCTTTACGGAGAGTCAGGCACCGGCAAAGAAGTATTAGCGCAATATATCCACCGTCAAAGCAACCGTTCTAAAGGAGCATTTATTGCCATCAATTGTGCTACTTTGTCAGAATCCTTAGCCGAAGCGGAACTTTTTGGTTACGAGAAGGGAGCCTTCACCGGTGCCCAGGCTCAAGGGAAAATCGGCTTAATTGAGGCTGCAGCCGGTGGAACCTTATTCTTGGATGAAATCGCTGAATTGCCCCAGGCATTACAGGCTAAGCTGCTGCGTGTCCTGGAGGCGGGTGAAATTCGCCGGCTTGGCAGTTGTGTAAATCGCACGATCGATTTCCGGCTTATTGCCGCAACCAATAAAAATCTCAAACAAATGACCGAAGAGGGGACCTTCCGCTCCGACCTTTTTTATCGCTTAAACGTAATTAACATCGTATTGCCTCCCTTACGGGAAAGGCCTGAAGACATTACCATGCTGGCCATGAAATTTTTGCGGGACTTCAACAGCAAATACAATCTCTCCGTCAACCTGGATATTGATACGTTAACCGCTTTTTATCGTTATGACTGGCCGGGAAATGTACGGGAATTACGTAACGAAGTGGAAAAATATGTTATCTCCAATATTCAGGACACCCCGCAGCTATTCTTAGAAGCAATGTCAGGTATGGCTAAAAATATTTCACAGCCGGAGTATGCGAAATTTTTAGGAGCTCAGGCTCCCCTTAAAGAAACCATGCGCCAGTTTGAAGAACAATATATAAACAGCGTTCTTAAAGTGTGCAATTTCCAAATGAGCAAGGCTGCTGATCGCCTAGGCATTTGCCGGACCGTATTGTATCGAAAAATAAAAGCCTATTCTATTGCCAGAAATCCCAGAAAGCACGCTTCCCAGACACAAAAGCAAAACCAGCCTTAATAGACATAAAACAGGAATGCCCGCTTATAGAATTTAGGTTAAAAATTCCATAAACGGCATTCCTGTTTTTACTTCTTACCATTCACTCTCCCAAGTCATCCATTTAGAATATGACGGGAGTTTTATATATAAATCTCTTAATATATCGTCAGATATCAAGTGCCGCATGGTATCCCTGATAGATGGCAGCCGTTATAGTAGATGCGGACACACAATCGCCAATCTGGGCAACATAGGGTGCACTATCAATTAACTCTTCTACATCCTTTCTCCTTGCTTGCTGGCCGAGCGCACAGATTACGGTAGTACCGGGCACAAGCTGTTCCTCACCATTTGCATCAGCACATACAACCCCTTCTTCCGTTACCCGTAATCCTTTATAACCGGTATGAACACGGATTTTACTTGTTTCGATCTCTTTTAATAAAATCGGGCGATGTCTGATATTAGCATCAGGAGCCAGTTCTGTTCTCATTTCCACCAGCTGCACCTCTTTACCTTCCCGGCTAAGATGCAGGGCTATTTCGCAGCCTGCCAGACCGCCCCCCAGTACGACTACTTGCTCAGTCACCTTCTCTTTTTCCAGATAATAGTCGTTCACAGGAACAAACATAGATGGATGTGTGACGCTGAACCCTCGCTGGTAGGTTCCTGCGGATATATGAAGTAAATCAATACTTCATTGAATCCATGACTAAAGAAACCATTCTTAAGCAATTTCGTTATCAATTAGCTCAGCGGCAAGAAAAATTAAAAAAATTAGAGGCGACAATGACGCAGCATCCCTACGCCAAGGCTATTACAAATATTACTTCTCCCTTGTATGGAGACTATATTGTGCTAAAAGGCGCTATCATGAGAGAACGCACCTACATAGACTGGTTGCTGGAATGTATGAATGAAATTGAACACTTTAATAAAAATTGATTCAGTTGCCCATTTGCCTTAGGTTGTTTGGGCAAGGCCTTTTTCCCGTCAGTGGTTCTTACTCTTCCGTAAGCAAAAAACTCCTCTCTAAGGCAGACCTCGTCTTCGTTTTTGTCTGCTTTAGAGAGGAGTTTTTTTTATATGCGGCTGTCGTCACTATTTTCTTATTGCAACACTCCGTGCGCCTTCATAAAAAGACCGATAGCCAATCCAAAACCAATGAAGATAATGCAAACGCGCAAAATCTTTTCATTGACCCGCTTGAGGGCATAAGCCCCTATCTGGCCTCCGGCAATCGATGCGGCAGAAGCGACAAAAATTTGACTCCACGCCACCCCACTGGAAAAAAGAAAAATCAAAACAGCGGAAGCGTTCATTACTTTATATTTTTTGGAAATTCTTAACTAATTCGACACAATCGTTTTCACCGGTTGAGTTGCGCCATCCCCAAATGCTGCACCAAATCTTGTTTCCAGATCTTACATCTACGTCATTGAAACCGGGAATTCTTGACGGATGACAATTAGTTTAGTAGAATTATCCCTATCGATAAGCAACATACCTTGTGAAAACAGCAGCCTTATTGATTTTCCGACTATGATCTAAGGCGGTGAGCTTATGCTGAAAAATTATAAACCGTATATAGTAGGAGCCACTGCAATGTTTTTCCTGTTGTCAGGACTTTATCTGCTCCTTCTTGCCCCCAAGTCAACTACTACCTCACCGGTAAAACCGGAAACAGTGCAAACAACGCTTCCTGCCGGTACTGTGACCATTACCCCTTTACCTTCTCTAAGAATTATCCGGGGAGAGAGTGTGCCTTTTGAGGGCAAGGCTGAATTTAAACAGGCAATTGCCGGCAATTTTGCGCAAGATATAGCCATTATAAATTTTCAGGCTACCGGTGAAAACTCGGAAAAATCGTTCATTAAAATCGTCTGGGAAAATGGCGAAGTTGAAAAATTATATCCCGGAACCACTAATAAGAAGTTTTCTGCCAACAGGCGAGCATCAGAAATTACTGTAAACGGTTATAGCATGCACGAACGGCGTATCTTTAAAAACTCTAACCGGAAAGGCACACTTACCTGGGAAATCCGCTATGAGCCGGTTGAAAAATAATCAGCGGTATTATAAAAGTGAGTCAAGGGAGCATATCAATTTCCCTCCGACTCACTTTTTTTCTTGAATACTTATCGAACAATCATTACCGGTGTTCCAACCGGAACTGTACGGGACAGTTCCAGTACATCCTGATTATACATGCGAATACAGCCGTGGGAAACATATTTGCCAATTGACGACGGGTCATTCGTTCCGTGAATGCCATAGTGCGGTATGCTTAAACCCATCCACATGACCCCAAAAGGCCCCCCGGGGTTTGGTGACTTGCTAATGATCGTATAAGTACCAGTAGGCGTAGGCGTAAGCATTTTACCAATCCCGACAGGATAGGATCTTACAGGCGATCTGTTTTTATAAAGGGTAAGCCTTCTTGCCGCTAGCGTCACCGTAATTGAATAAGCCATGCGATCACCTCCTGTTTATCATATGCACAACAGGAGGCAAGAGAATATACGTAAGGTCTGGAGCCCACTACCGCAGTGCCTGTTTACAGGATTTCCTTTCCTTATTAACAAGCATGATGCCACTTAGGATAAGAATCATTCCAACAGCCGTGTTCCAATAGATTGGCTCTTTTAGCAAAATTACGCCTGACAGCACGCCAATAACGGGAATAGCCAGAACAGAAGTTGACGCTTTAGCTGCTTCTGTATGAGCTAAAATATTTACTCAAAAACTATCCCTCCATCATCGCCTCTTCCTTCATTACGCAAGAGTCAGAGCTATCATGCTATCTCGATTTATCGTTTTTTGCACATATAATAGATAAATTGGCAATATGCAGAGCGCTTGCAACCGCTTCACATTTTGCCATAAACAGGAAGAATATGTTTCCCCGGTCGATTTCGCTCAGGCTTTCAAAATTTCCCTGCCCTTTGGCTATGATCACATCGGCCTGGTAAAAAACATCCCGGAAATCTTGGGTTGTTCTTTCCACAACAGTGCCCAGTGAACCATCACCATTGCTAATGACTTCAGCCACATCCTCCATGTGTACCCACGCAGCATCCTCGACTGTAACATCATTGACAATTGGCTTTCCTCTCACACCAAAATAAACCGTAATGCCGGGGAAAATTGCTTTGATATTTTCAATAAAAATTTTATCAAGCACTATTTCACCGCAGTTATCCCCTAAATAAAGAAGAGTATCCGCAGCTTTCAGCTTTTCGTACAAGTCCTTACTGTCATCGATAGCTAACGGTTGTTGGTTGGCAGCGGTAATTTTATTCAGCAGCATGTTTTCATCAAACGCATGGTTAGCGGCAAAATCTATGAGATTAGCCGTAATAGCAATCTTTAACGCCGCCTCAAACTTGTCATTCGACCGGTTAATTAACGCTCTGATTTTTCCTGCCATGCTGCTAAGTTCGCTATTATAGTAGCGCTTTATTTCCCGGTAAGGATCTTTATTCTTAACATGGCCGGTAATAATATCCCAGGTCCCCCTAATAACTTCCGGATTAGACCTTTTATAATCGGCAGCATGCAGGTACCCCAATACGCGGCGCATAATAATTTCTTTGTTAGCCGCATCCAGGTTAAGAAGATCTGTTACAGTTAAAACTTGCCTGATATTGCAAAGTATGCAATTAAGATTAAGGTCCATCCCGGTAATCCCCCTATTTCAAAATTCCGTTTACCGCTCTTTTAGGATAACACAAGTAAAAGCTTTTTTTCATACAAATAGGTTATTAATTTCGGGCTTAGAATACTATCTAATCCATAATTAAGGTCTTCCGAACAAAAATTGAATTTCTCAAATAGAGAGTCATTTTTCGGCAGGATTTTTATAAACGCTTCAAGAAAAGGTAAGATGAGTTCCGAGTCATTATTATCCATGTCGGAAGTGATGACCGAAGGGTATGAAAAGTAATTTTTGTGCCTGCCCTTATTGTGCGAAGGAAGTCTAACAAAAAGGCTTCTTTTTTTATTTGGAATCAAAGCTAAGGAGAAACTATTATAACCGCCATAAGTAAATAAATGGTACGTTGGAGATTAGGCACCAACTCTGCACCGACATATTTAATATAAAAAAGCAACGATCAAGTGTGTTGAAACTAACTGCATTACAATAAATAAGAACTATAGTGACAGGAGGATCATTTGATGAAACCCAAATCATTAGAAGCAAAGAACAAAATCATCGATGCAGCCCTTGAACTGATGCAGCAACAAGGTTATGAAGGCATGACAGTTGAAGAAATAATAACAGCTGCCAATATTTCTGTGGGAACCTTTTATCACTATTTTAAATCCAAAGCAGATATTCTTCAAGAAGCATTCAGAACTATGGATAAGTACTTTGAAGAATATGTTGTCGGCAAATTAGGCGACGAACATTCTTCTATAGATCGGATTACCCAATTTTTCCATCATTATGCACTACATACTACCACTGTCGGCATAGATAATATCCGCTCCATTTATAGCATGAATAACCCTATGTTCAAGACCAAACGGCAGATGGAAGTATTTTTAGAAGATATCATACACGACGGGCAGGCCAAAGGTGAAATAACGACCAGTATACCTGCTGAAGAAATCAGACGATATTTTTTTATTTTGATTCGAGGCGTAATATTCGATTGGTGTGTCCATGCTGGCAGCTACAATCTTGAAGAAGAGGTCAACAAATATATTAAAATACAAATCAATGCTTTCAAACCGTTATCCTCTGATATATCAAATAAAATACAAACTTGACAAAAAGTAGAATTGATTCTATAATTAATTCTAGAATCAATTCTATTTATACATTTGATTCTTAGCCAAAAACCTTGCTTTATACAAATGTATATTTGAAAGGTGTGGATGCGTATGGTAACTTATTGGACTTTGAATCTTGTTGCCTTTTTTGGTACCGCTCTAGTAGGGTTTCTTATTATGTTCGGCCTTGCGAATTTGGTAAATAAGTTATTTTATAAGTAATTCTCAAAAACGAAAATAAACAAATCAATATTGTTATGGTATCAAAACATGAAAACTCCTGCCAAACCCGAACAAAGTTTGGCAGGAGTTTTCCACATTTTTTGTACTATGAAGGGTAGATAATATATTCTCATTCTTCCCTATCGGCGAGCTGATCAAAAGACCTGGCAATGAAAATTCATATCTGACTCTTTCTTTGAACGCTTATGAGGCGCAATAATAATACTGTCGCCCCAACAGCCAGTCCGACAATAAAACCAATCCAGTAGCCAAAGGGGCCAAACGTCTGGTGGTAAGACAGCATATACCCTACAGGCAGACCAATAACCCAGTAAGATAGCAGCGCCATAATAAAAGTAACCTTGACGTCTTTATAGCCTCTTAACACTCCCTGGACAGGCGCCGCCACCGCATCAGACAATTGGAAAAAGGCCGCGTACAGCAAAAAATGTTGTGTTAACACCAGTACATCAGCATCATTCGTATAAAGACTTGCTACTTCCTGGTTAAACACCAGCAAGCCTAATGCGCAAAAAATAGCGGCAAAAACGGCAAATCCGACTCCCATACGGGTATACTGCCGCGCATCCCGAAATCGCTTTGCGCCAACTTCGAAACCGACAACAATCGTCAAGGCCATACTAATACTGAGCGGCAGCATATATACCAAGCTTGCAAAATTAATTGCAGCCTGATGGGCCGCGATCGTTACCGTACCAAACCGCGCCATTAATATCGCCACTACCCCAAAGATGCTTGTTTCACAGAAAATAGCAAAACCGATCGGTACGCCGATGCGCAGCAGCTCTTGCCACGTTGCCAGCGAAACCGCATACCATTTGTTAAAAATGGCATAACCACGAAACTGTGGCATTCGCACAATTGTCAAGGCGCTAAACACAAGGATGAGCCAATAAGTAAGGGCAGAAGCATAGCCGGTTCCCACCCCGCCTAGGCGGGGAAAGCCCAGGTGACCAAAAACAAGCAAATAATTAAGTAGCACATTAACCGGCAAAGCCCCCAGCATAATCAGCATCGTTATGCGTGTATAGCCGAGTGTATCGATGAAACTGCGCAGCGCCGTACTAAGGAAAAGCGGAACCACGCCAAGCGCAATAGCCGCTAAAAACCGATAGGCAATATCCGCAACAACCGGTTCAAGTCCCATAAGCGAAAGGACCGGACCAGCCAAAACAATACCGGCCAGGATAACGATACCGGCGAGCACGACAGCCAGATAACATCCCTGCAATACAATAAAGGGCATTTCCTTATGTCGTCCCGCACCATTAAGCTGGGCAATGATCGGCGTAAGCGCCATCAATATGCCATTAATTCCCGAAAAGACCGGCATCCAAAGGTTCGAACCAATCGCCACCCCTGCCAGGTCATGCTGACTGGCATGACCTGACATCATGGCATCAAAAAAACTTAAAGAACATAACGATAGCTGTGTAATAAATATTGGTAGTAAAATTATCACCAACTGCCGGATTTTCTCTTGCAGCGTATAAGTTTGCTTCATTATGACACCTCAACATCACGAAAACCATGGTTTTCCATCGATTACATTTTTTACCCAAGCCGCAGTAAATAATTATACGCGAAAGCAGCTCAAATAACAATCTTATCTCTGCCATATTTTGTATAGCAGCGTGAACTGCCTGAAACTTAGGTTACGATGGGCAGGGTATCAAAAAAGGCACCTTACGCTTTGCGTACAAGTGCCTTGGGGTCACGTATGCCGGCTGCATTAACCAGACAATGCAGGATTGTCACTTTGTCTATCCCTGTTGCAGTTGCTTTTTATTGCGGAATTGATCCGGTGTCATCCCGAATTTTTTTCTAAACAAGCGGTTGAAATGCTCCACATTGGGGTAACCTACGCTGTCCGCAATATTTTCAACCGTCATAGCGCCATTCTTCAACAGAATGCAGGCCTTTTTCATACGGACATTCCTAACAATTTCACCAAACGTTCCTCCGGATTTTTCTTTAATATATTTAGACAAATACGGGGACGACAAATGCATCTGTGTTGAAAGTCTATCCAAAGTGACTGTCAGGTAATTTGTCTCAATATAATTCATGATTTCATTCATTCTTTCGTCCCGGCATTTACCCTCGCCGTGTATAGCTGCGAGTCGATTAACCGCTACGACAAGAGCGTTAATTGACGACTTGATAATATCGTCATCAATGCCAACCCCCCAGTACATTTTATTGTGGCAGCTAATCCCCACATAGGAAACCGCTTTGGAAGACGAGCCCCGGGAGAGTGCATGTTCTTCGTAAACAGATAATTCATACTGCATGCCAAAATATTGCTTAATCGCATTGCTGACAGCGTCCAGGCGCCCATTTCCATTGCCGACAATCGTTCTGACCTGACCGTTATGATGGACGACGACTTGTGCCAGAATACCGTCAATCTGTTTAAAACGGCATTTATCCACATAAAAATGGGCATTGTTATTGATATACTTATCCTCGAATATCTGGTATACCGATTGTGGCGATAATTCTTTGTGTTCTCTATCGGAAACTTCTTTCACCGTATACCCTACTTCTTCTTTCATCTGAGCAGGGATGGTCATACCATAATGCTGTCTTAGGATATAGCCAATACCGCCTTTTCCTGACTGGCTGTTTATTCTGATGACATCGGAATCGTACTGTCGCCCAACATCCTTAGGATCAATTGGCAGGTAGGGTACCGACCAGGTAGCCGTTTGCTTTTCTTTGCGGTAATTCATACCTTTGGCAATTGCATCTTGATGGGATCCGGAAAAAGCAGTAAATACCAACTCACCGGCATACGGCTGGCGGGCAGGTACCTGCATTCTGGTTAACTCCTCATATTTTTGGCATATTTCCGGCATATTGCTAAAATCCAGCTGAGGATTAATGCCATGCGAGAAAAGATTCATTGCCAAGGTGATAATATCCACATTTCCCGTTCTCTCACCATTGCCAAATAAGGTTCCCTCGATTCTTTCGGCTCCGGCAAGCATACCAAATTCGGCATCACAAACCCCACAGCCTCTATCATTGTGGGGATGAAGGCACAAAATAACAGCGTCCCGGTATTTCAGATTTTTGTTCATGAATTCCACCTGGCAGGCAAATACGTGCGGCATCGCATTCTCCACCGTCGTGGGCAGATTAATGATCACTTTGTTAGGGGGAGTCGGTTTCCATACATCCAGCACCGCATTACAAATTTCCAGTGCATAATCCACTTCCGTTCCCGGGAAACTCTCCGGGCTGTATTGAAAGGAAAAATTACCAACCGTCTCGTCAGCCAGTTGTTTTAACAATTTTGCGCCATCAACAGCAATCTGCTTAATTTCTTCTTTACCTTTTCTAAATACCTGCTCCCTTTGGGCAACCGATGTGGAATTATATAAATGAATGACCGCATGTGGCGCTCCCGCAATAGCCTCAAATGTTTTCTTAATGATATGCGCCCGCGCCTGGGTGAGCACCTGAATGGTTACATCTTCAGGAATCATGTTGTTTTCAATCAGCGCCCGTATGAAGTTATATTCCGTATCAGATGCCGCCGGAAAACCCACCTCGATTTCCCTAAACCCAATTTTTACGAGCAGCCGGAAGAATTCCAGTTTTTCCTCCAAACTCATTGGTTCAATAAGCGACTGATTTCCGTCTCTTAAATCCACGCTACACCAGATTGGCGGTTTATCGATATGATCTTTTTTTACCCAATCATACGATACTGCCGGTGGCATAAAATAGGTTCGCTCATACTTTTCAAAATTTTTCATTACATCCTCCATTCTGACGCCGCATAAAAAAAATCTTTCGTCTCTTTAATCCGTAAAAAAACCGATTATAGAGACGAAAGACAATGCTTTCGCGGTACCACTCTATTTCATGATCAACATGCTCTCATCAGCACAATAATGCCTATCCCGCTAACGGAGGATTCCGTCATGACCTACTGTCTTCAGCCAGAAGCTCCAAGGTGAGTTCACCGCATTGTTCGTACTGTTTCACATCAGCCAACAGCTTTCTGAAATCACGTTGCGAATACTATTCCTCTTCACAGCTTTTCCTATTAAATATGTATTAAATTTCCAGCAATTTAATTTATTTAACTGATATCAACTTTATATTTGCACTGAAAATTATTCTTCTTAGTTAGATAATATCATATACTTTCGCGCTTGTGCAGTGATAAATTTAATCAGTTTTATTGATTTTATTTAATGTGGTATTTCCTATTTTCGTCCATATACATGAGAATTTACGGCTAAAACGTGGCATTCTAAGTCTGGAATGTAGTATAATAGGCATAGATTTTGACAACAATTTCATGCTGTTAATATGGAAAGAATGATGAGGGATAAAATGAGTATTAAATCACTTACGCCGCTGGAAGGGCGGTATGAAAGCATTACCCGGCCACTGGGCAACTATTTCTCGGAATGGGCTTTAATCAAGTACCGCTTACATGTAGAAATAGAGTGGCTTATCGCCATGGCAGGCAATCCCGCTTTTGGAGAAATCCGGCCATTCACACCGGCAGAAACGGCTTTTTTGCGCAACATTGTTAATAATTTTGATGAAACGGCCGCGTTGCGGATTAAAGAGATAGAACGCACTACCAATCACGATGTGAAGGCAGTTGAGTATTTTCTCCGTGAGACCCTGGGCGCGATGTCACTGGCTGATATACTGGAATTTATACATTTTTCCTGTACATCAGAAGACATTAACAATCTTTCTTATGCACTCATGCTGAAGCACGGCATCGAAGATGTCTGGCTGCCGGCAGCAGAAAGTCTGGTTGAGGCCGTTACCGCTATGGCGGAAGAAGAAAAAGCGATTCCGATGCTGGCCCATACCCATGGACAAGCCGCCTCACCCACAACGGTAGGCAAGGAACTGGCTGTGTTTGTTTACCGCTGGAACCGCCAGTTAAAACAAATTCGTTCTCAGGAATACCTGGGAAAATTTAATGGTGCTGTCGGCAACTTCAATGCCCACAGCATTGCCTATCCGGAAGTAGACTGGGAAGCTGTTTCCCGCTCTTTTGTCGAAGGCCTGGGGTTAACGTACAATCCACTAACAACCCAGATTGAAGCCCACGACTATGTGGCCGAGTCATTCCATGCGCTTACGCGGTTTAATAATATTCTTTTAGATTTTGACCGCGACATGTGGCTATACATTTCTCTGAGCTACTTTAAACAAAAAGCGATTGCCGGCGAGGTTGGTTCTTCTACTATGCCTCACAAAGTAAATCCCATCGACTTCGAAAACTCCGAGGCGAACCTGGGGCTAAGCAATGCCGTGCTTGACCATCTGGCCAATAAGCTGCCTATTTCCCGTCTGCAGCGCGATCTCAGCGACTCCTCGGCGCAGCGTAACATTGGCACAGGCATCGCCCATTCCCTGATTGCGATTACCTATACCGTAAAAGGTCTCAGAAAAACTGTTGTCAACAAGGACGCTCTCACCGCCGATTTAAACCATGCCTGGGAAGTCCTGGCCGAAGCGGTTCAAACCGTGATGCGCAAACACGGGCATGCTAATTCCTACGATAAGCTGAAAGCCATTACCCGTGGCAAAGGCATCAGTGAAGAAGACATCAAAGCCTTCATTCAAAGTGTGGAATTGCCGGCAGCAGACAAACAACGTTTATTGGCCTTAACACCGTCACAGTATGTCGGGATAGCTGCCTCCTTGGTCAAACATATACGATAAGTGAAAAAACCGGCCTGATGGCCGGTTTTTTCACTTATCAGTCTGTACACTATACAGGGCTTACGCTGACGACTGCCCAATCATAGTCACCGTTTCGTTCCAATAATACATTATATAATTGTCCGGTATCCTGTTTACGGACTTCGACGAGAGCTCTTCGGCTATTAATCGTAAGCAGAGAGAACGAGTCACGGTCAGAATCAAATCCATAATTTGCGGCAACTTCTTTTACATAATTGACGGGGCTGTCGGCATAATAGGCATAGTCGCTGGGGTAGCGATGACTATCATAATTGCCGTTCCGATAATAAATCTTTCCATCCTGATACCATGCTTGATTCTCATCAGGACTTGGCCAGCTATATTTATGCTCATGCCAGCCTCGCCCCGGCGGGCGCTGATCTTTAGCAGCTTGCGCCTGGACAGTTTTTACGGGTGGTGGCGCTGCCGCCTCGGCAGCAAATGTCTTGGCAACCGGAATACCTGACAAGACAGCACCTGTCATAATAGCGGTACCCATTAAAGCAGCGGCACGGCGTTTGAATTTGAGCCTCAATTGCCTACGTTTAGCTGAATTTTTTGCCATTGTTATTCCCTCCTTTACGGCTACTTAAGTCTAGTGTTTCGGAATTTATTGACCATAATTCGAGGTAAAAATATCAACAGCAAAACACGCAATTTATCCTTTTTTCCACAGAGCTGAGCTATCTATGTTGGTTCTATTGTGCATTATCCTGCTCAGTCAAAATGAACGGACCGTTAGCAGTAACAACCACCGTGTGTTCATACTGAGCGGAACGCTTACCGTCAATCGTTCGCGCTGTCCAGCCATTTGCATCTATTTTGCATTTCCACGAGCCTACATTCACCATAGGTTCGACAGTTATTACCATACCTTCTCTTAATTTAAGCCCCGTCCCGGGTTTACCATAATGAAGAACTGCCGGCTCTTCATGGATAGACCTGCCTATCCCATGCCCTGTAAAATCTCTGACAACCGAAAATCCCTCATTTTCAACATAGGTTTGTATCGCATGGCCGATGTCCCCTAAACGGGTTCCGGCCTTTACCTGTTCAATACCTCTATATAAAGACTCCTTCGTAACTTCCAGCAGCCGTTGGGATTCTTTGGTAACAGAGCCGACTGCGTATGACCAAGCGGAATCAGCAAGGCCGCCCTGAAAATTTACAACCATATCAACTGTCACGATATCCCCATCCTTAAGAGATTTACTACTAGGAAATCCGTGACAAATCTCATCGTTAACCGAAGCACAGATCGCATAAGGGTAACCTTGATATCCTTTTTGCTCAGGTGTAGCTCCCCATTTAGCCAAATATTCTTCCACAAATTTATCAATTTGCGCAGTGCTAATTCCCGGCTTAATCATCCTTTCAATTTTCTTGTGGCAAGAAGCCAGTATCTTGCCTGCTTCATGCATTCTTTCAATTTCTTTTTTACTCTTACATATAATCATGTTCGTAGTCTCCTAACTGCTTTGATAGCCCCAGTAGAAAGCATTGTATTTGAAACTTATTTTTATAAATTAAATCAGGTGATAACCTTCTCCCTCACCTTGTCTTGTTTAAAATAATACTCCTATTTAATGCATTCCGTATAAGCATCAAAAGTCCTGCCATATCTTGATAAATGTAGCATACTTCACATATATTATGCTAATATAAGACCTTCTCCCTGGCCCGCAACGCACTCTACGGTTCGTTTATTGATCCTATCTACAATATATTCTAAACTTAATTGCGGAGGTGACGCTAATGGATTGCGATAAAATCGGCAGGTTAATATACAATCTGCGCAAAGAAAAAGCTATGACGCAAAAACAATTAGCTGATTTAATGAACATCAGTGACAAAGCAGTCAGTAAATGGGAGCGTGGCCTTGGATGTCCGGATGTGTCATTACTCCCGGAACTATCACAAATACTTGGAGTCAATATCGAAGAAATCCTATCAGGTAAAATGGAACTCAATGAAACTATTGGAGGAAATATGAAAAAACTCAAATTTTATGTCTGCCCGCAGTGCAATAACCTCATGACAGCAACCGGCGATGCCAATATTTCCTGCTGCGGAAAACGCTTGGAAGCGCTGCCGGCGGCCAAGACGGACGAAAGCCATTCACTAACTATTGAACCCGTAGAAGATGAACTGTATGTTTCGACAGCCCACGCAATGAAAAAAGAACATTATATCTCATTTGTTGCTTATGTTACAGGAGATAGAGCTTATATTGTAAAGCAATATCCTGAATGGAATATGCAATTCCGCTTTCATAAGCTGGGACACGGCAAGCTATATTTTCATTGTACAAATCATGGGTTATTTTATCAACTGATCTAAAAAATAAAAAAGCCTATGGAAATATTATTAAAATATCTCCCAGGCTTTTATCCTTCCGTGTACACAGTGGACTGCACTGTGTGTCTTCTCTCGGACCTGCCAGTTCTAAACTGCGGAACCCTAGAAAACAAACTCTATTTTCTATTGATTTATAAGTTTCACTTATAACCATACTTTAGCACAATACTCAAACAATCCGGCCCAGCATGTCCTCAGGTCGACCGCAACAGCGAACAGTTGCGCATAAGCTAATATTTTATCACCTCATGTTTTTTCACTGTACACGAGGCGATAGTTCTCGTCAATATATTAAAACACTCAGCAGGGTCTTGGGCGGTGGCAGTTCCTTTATTGAGTAAATGAGTGATAGCGCTTTTTCCATTTCCTTTAATACCTTGCTATGCTTTCTAGTTGTAGGAAAAGCGAAGAACGCCAACAGCCATTTACTCATTTGAGTAAGTAGCCGTCACCTTATTCCTACCTGTTCTTTTGCTTACATACAACAATTCATCTGCTCTCTTAACCAATGTTTCATCCGTATCTTTTAGTTCGGCTAGCGTAGCCCCTACCGAAACAGTAACTCTAATTTCTTCAAGTCCCATGCGAAATACCGATTGTTCAGTCAGCACTCGAACTCGCTCTGCAACTTTGACAAGTTCTTCTTGTAAATGTGTATTTACTATTGCCAAAAATTCCTCTCCGCCCCAACGAAAAACACTGCCCATATTGCCGATGCTGTTTTGAACTGTTTTGGCCACCATTTTAATAATCTTATCGCCGATGTCATGACCATATTGGTCATTGACCCGTTTAAAATGATCAATATCTACAAATAGCACACCGAAGAATGGCCTACCCACTTTATTCATCTCATTCATTTTTGCTGATAACTCAATTTCAACATAGCGCTTGTTTCCCAATCCCGTCAAAGGATCCATCAAAGAAAGTTCCTTAAATTGAGCTAACTGTTCCAGTAAATGTCCCTTGCTAGAATTATCACTGAATACCTCCACCGCTCCCACTATCTCATTCTCTTCATTGCGAATTGGCGAAATTCGAACTAAAATAGGGATGCGATGTCCATTCTTATGCTGAAGATACAATTCCTCTTCCCTTAAGCAACCATCTTGTAGCGTCTTAGCTAACGGACACAATTCTCCACGACAAAGTAAAACTCCCTCACTATTAACATGATTAAGTCGATTGTTATAACAATAGCATCCTACAATGTCATTACTAGAATATCCGGTTAAATTTGCGGCGCTTGCATTCCAATAAATTATTTTTCTATCCTTATCGACAAAATACACTCCATCATAAAGATAATCTAACATTGCCTTATAAAAAGAAAGTTCCATTTTGTTCGCCTCTTTATTTAATCTATTATATATTATGTTAATATTCGTTATATGCTTCCAGTTGGGCGTCTATTTTTAAATCTTTTTTCACCAGGCATTTTACACTTTGATGTACTATGTTGCCACAATGCTGTTTTGTTACACAAATGACTATAAGAAAACAGGCAGGCCCTGTTCCAAAAGAACAGGGCCTGCCTGTTTTAGACGAAACATAGAAAATCGTTTTAACATGATCCCCCTATTTTTTCACCCAACTACCCTTCCCATATAATACATTCTGAATAATTCTTTCCGGTGATTTGTTTTTTAATTCGGCAATTTCTTTGGCCACTTTCATCTAACTGTAACTGCAACATAATTCATAATTATATGTTTGCGGTTGGTGAAAGTATTTCCAAATAAAATAGCCTGCAATCACCAATAAAATAACGCCAAGCAGTATAATTACCTAGCGTTTGGGTAAACTAACCATATAATAATCTCCTCTCCCATTGAACGCCGTCTACCAGCGGCGTTATTTTTTTATATCCACCCAGCCAGCCGGTAAACGACACAGCAGCCAGGGCGATAACAACTAAGCTGAGCCATACTTTCCATTTTGGAAGCTAAAATAGCTTCCTCGTTTGCCAATTCCACTAGTACATTTCCTCCGTCCCCTTATCTTCTGCTAAAGCCGCCAATTATCCTCGTAGATATTTTGATAGTAGAAAATGGCCTAATCCCGGGAATACGGCTGACCACCAGGCGATAATCCAAGGATTCCTAAGATGCATTTGAGTTATACCGAGTATGCTGACATAGGCCACATTTCTTCGACTAGTAAATGCTTGATTTCCTTGTTGCTCCATATATAAGTCGCTCCATACAATTAAAGAGTTGCCATTATTTCACTCAGTAGCATTTACCATTTTCGGAGATACTAACCGGGAGCTATAAGAAAATAAAAAAACACCCAGCAACACAGTCACTGGGCACTTGAATAAAAAACACACGTTTACCTGTTTATAGTTTTTATTATATCCCTCTACTTTTTGAATTACTTTAGAGGTAAAAAACGGCCCATTAGGCGAACTCGGTAAAAGAAGGCCATCCCTCAGTTAATGCCTTAGAAATGAGATTGAATTATCACTATTAAGCCAAAACAACATTAATTTTAGCTATCAGAACACCTTTTTCAAAATTAAACAGTAAAAGACTTAGCCTGCACCGTTTTGCAGATAAGAGCATGCTTTCCTCCGAATCAAATTACTGCCTTCACCTTTCTCTGTTCCAGGCAAAAACCATAAATCCCAACACTCACAAGTAGTAGCCGGACCATAATCATCAAGATCAGCCGCTTCCGCATGTGTCATAACATGATCTATGTCAATGGTTAAATCTAATGCTTCACAAAGTACAGCCACAATCTGTGCTATTGCTTCAATTTGTTCCTTGGTTGGCGGCTCTGGCCCAAAATCGCTAATATCTGCATTATAGCAGCATGCTAATGCAATACCAATTGCACCAAAATTTCGGCGCCATGTATGAGTTTTTAATTCAGACAAATCATCACTGCTGACATAAACACTGCCATCTTGGTCAACGTTGATATGATAGTTATAAAAAAACTGACCATAATGACCGGCAGACCAATGCAGGTACAGGGTAATATCTCTGTTTACCAAGTGCGCCTTCATGCGTAAATCATCCTTGCTATATATTGCAAGTTGCTTTAATTGTTCCAAGGTAACTTTTTTCATATAAACGCCTCCTTGTTTATGTTATTGTCGTAGAAGTGATTTTGTGAATTAGTTTTTGACCCTTGAGGCGACAATAGTTTAACGCCAAGCAGTATAACTACCTGGCGTTTGGTTACACTAACCATATAATTCTTCCTCTCCCTTTAAACGCCGCCTGCCAGCGGCGTTATTTTTTATAGTATTCACCCCAAATAAAAAAGAGCCTAAAAGGCTCAATCTTTATATCCGGCTCGTTTATCAGCGATCGTCGCTACATTGCATAACGACAAACCAATAATTCCGGTTAATACACTAAGTACCATGACCAATATTATTATCCAACCTGTTACAGTCATAATGACCTCCAATTAATAGTTTATAGTTACTATTTTATTGGGAATTTTTTAGAATTACTTTTTATTTATTTCTCTACACCGAAGTAAAAAATTGAGCCTCCTGACTCTTACTCTGCTACCAGCTTCTCTGCTACCGCTGCCCGAAGATACAGGAGGAACGCTTGTATCTTGCGCCCTTCCCGCCACAGACATTCTCCTGTTTCCTCGGTATAAACCATCTGGGTGCCCTGGCCGCTAGCTTTTAATTTTTGCTATTTATAACGTTCTACGTACACTTCTAATTTTTCAGCGCTACTACTAACATTTTCCAAATTAGCAAAAATTTCCTGTGTCGTTGCAGCTTGCTCCTCACTAATAGCCCCAGTATCCTCAATCAATTTCTTAATATCATTAATAGCTGCATTCATTTCCTGTAAAGTAGACTGTATGTTTTTCACGGCGTCTTGTGATTGATCGGCTAATTTTCTAACCTCCTCAGCCACAACCGCAAAACCTCTGCCTTGCTCTCCTGCACGCGCCGCTTCAATTGCCGCATTTAGCCCTAACAAGTTTGTTTGTGCTGCAATGTTTTTGATAAACTCCAATATTTCAGCCGTATGCTGATTTTTCTCCACCAGAACCTGCGCCGCCTGAACTGCTTGCTGCCCCTTCTCAGCCAACTCACTGGCACTTTTCGCGACCTGTTCTACACTGTCTGATGCCTGCTTCGTTGAACTTGCCAAATTTTCGACATTACTAATTAGTTCAAGATTATCTTTAGTATCAATACCGGAGCTTAAGGTACCAATAATTTCTTTATTTATTCCATAAACGGGTGTAAAGATTGTTTTTATAGGTCTGCCATAAATTTCAGCGGGAATATCTGCATAGGTATCCTTGCCAGTGCTGATTGCTTCTTCCACTGTTTGTATCCCTATAATAGGCTTACCTTCTCGCAAATCCAGTTCAAATCCTTTAGCTCTGCAATAACCTAAATATTTTTTTAAATCTGTTAGTCCGACTGCCATATCCTCTCGCACAATATGGTTAAAATATGGTAGAACTAATTTAAAAGCGGCTAAAATATCCTCATTTGTTTGTGTATAACTATCATTTTCCATGTGTTAGAACCTCCCAAGATGCATCCACTTCTCTTGTTTGCTGTTTGTAAGCAGCGGAATCATTGCAATAAAGATACTCATAATTTTTCCATTCTAATCCCCCCTCTATATTTATTATCTTCATTAATTCCAGTTTTCCCTTCCTTTTACGACAAAAAACGTCACAGGCTTTTAAAATTCCCTTATAATGGAAAAAACCGTCCACCAGGTGAACCCGGGCAGACGGCAAAAGTTTCAATTCCTTATAGGTAGGCTAAAAACGCTGGAGGAGATCGACAACCAGGTGCTGCTGGTCTTGTTTCAATTCCTTATAGGTAGGCTAAAAACGCGGGATATCTTGGCTTTGTTTTTACGCAGAAATGAGGTTTCAATTCCTTATAGGTAGGCTAAAAACCATCGGACGGTTGGGGAGCTGGCAGTAGCCACTGTCGTTTCAATTCCTTATAGGTAGGCTAAAAACTTGAGGCGCATTTGTAAACTTTCATCGGTGTCGGTCTCGTTTCAATTCCTTATAGGTAGGCTAAAAACAGTAACATACCTTAATTCTGGCCCAAATAATATAGATAGTTTCAATTCCTTATAGGTAGGCTAAAAACGT
>NZ_FNAM01000011.1:94555-94781 GCF_900101845.1 Sporomusa acidovorans
TTCAATTCCTTATAGGTAGGCTAAAAACCTTTTGTGTCTGTGGTAGTTCCGACTGCCTACGTGGGGTTTCAATTCCTTATAGGTAGGCTAAAAACCTGAATTTGTGATGCTCGTCTTTATGACTATCGGTAGTTTCAATTCCTTATAGGTAGGCTAAAAACGCGTCCGGGTTCTCTGCAGCGTTGACATGGATAGACAGTTTCAATTCCTTATAGGTAGGCTAAAA
>NZ_FNAM01000011.1:95881-134363 GCF_900101845.1 Sporomusa acidovorans
TTCAATTCCTTATAGGTAGGCTAAAAACGCGTCCGGGTTCTCTGCAGCGTTGACATGGATAGACAGTTTCAATTCCTTATAGGTAGGCTAAAAACAGGAAATCGAAAGCATTCCAGAATTGACTGATGAGGTTTCAATTCCTTATAGGTAGGCTAAAAACCCATTCCATACGAGAAAATACAAGGCTATATTTTCCCTCTTGAATACACCCACTGCTTATCTCAAACAAAAAACCCGCGGAAAGTCTACAAAGTTCTGTCGTCGACCTCCCGGTTTTTTTACGCTATCTCACATCGACGACATTTTTAAGGCCGGGGTGACATAGACCTTGCTGGATAGATTTATGGAATATATTCTGGCATAAGAGGGTATTTCCTGCCGGTTTTTCGTTTTTTTACAGGAGTGTAAATCTATGGGAAAGAAAAAATAACCTTTCCTTTAAAAAGGCCACTTTTTTCAAAAACTAGGTACGCTTCCTCTAAAATACTCCGGGTAGAAAAATCATTATCGGATGTAGGCGCACATTCTTTGGCATACATCCGTTAGCTGCTGGCCGCTGCTGCCCAGTAATTTAATGACCCGGTCACCGCTGTGCAAAACGGAAATCCCAGATTGAATCCCGGATTCAGCTTGCAAGATTTCCCGCATCGCCTGCAATTGCTCTGCCGCTAGGTTACAATTGCATACAACCATGTTGGCAAAATGGCTGTACCCCTCGAACAAGCCCACCTTTTCCAGCAGCATTTTCTGCGGGAAATAACAGGCATTATCCCGAAAAACCAGCTGCCCTTTGGTATAGATCTCCACAAGCGAACGGTAGCTGCGAAAGGCAAACCTTTCGTTTCTCGCCGCCCGGCCGCAGGCTAAAATATCCACCAAAATCAATTTGGCACTGTTATCCAGCAAATGAAAAGTCATGGTACTTTCAAAGGCCGAATCGGCAAAGGGAAGCACCGGCAGCGGGTTATAGAATAAAAAAGCATTTTGCTCAACCACCACCTCGCAGTGGCGGCTGGCCTTACCGGTTGGCATCGGATGGATTTTTTCATATGATTGGCCGGTCAGTTCCAACCGGCAATCTTTACCGACGCGAAGGGAAAATTCCTGAACATCCCCTGCCAGAATGCCGGCAGAAGCCGCCAGTACAAAAATCTGTGCCGTCTGGTCCGGTAAATAAACCGGCGGCAGGACTTTTAACGGCGAGGTAAAATATACCTCGTCCACTACGGTTTTTTGTCCGTCATGACGGGTTTTCATTCTAAGCACGGAAGGTCTTAAAAAAGCGTTTTCACTCATTTTCCATATCCTGAAACAAAACATTCTTTCTGATCCACTCCAGCACCTGATCCATGCCTTCACCGGAGCGGATATTGGTAAAAATAAATGGACGGTCTCCCCGCATCTTTTGAGAGTCCCGCGCCATCACCTCCAAACTTGCACCCACATAGGGAGCCAAATCGATTTTATTGATGACCAGCAAATCCGAACGGGTAATGCCGGGTCCGCCTTTACGCGGAATCTTATCCCCTTCCGCCACATCAATTACGAAGATGGTGGCGTCCACCAATTCCGGGCTGAATGTCGCCGACAGATTATCACCGCCGCTTTCGATGAAGAGCAGCTCAATGTCGGGAAATCTTTGCACCAGTTCATCCACAGCCTCCAAATTCATGGAAGCATCCTCGCGGATGGCCGTATGGGGACAGCCGCCGGTTTCCACCCCGATAATACGCTCCTTAGGGAGAACACTGTTTTTACATAAAAACTCGGCGTCTTCCTGGGTATAAATATCGTTCGTGATGACTCCCAGACTATATTCACCGGCTAAGGTACGGGTCAAACTCTCAATTAAGGCTGTTTTCCCCGAACCAACCGGACCGGCAACACCGATTTTGGTATAGCGCATACCTTCATCCCCTTATCCCCTTTTTATGACATATATAACCTGCTGTAAAGCTGCTCATGCTGCATACAACGGATATCAAACCCTGGTGTGGACAGGCAAAGATCCGCCTCGGTTAACAGCAGCGTTTCCGTCACGATCTGTTCCAGCAAAGCATAGCTTTCGTAAATGATGCGCTGACCATCGGTCTGGCTGAGCGGCACCGATTTCACACAAACGGTAACAGCCGCCGCCAATGCTGCATACAAATAGGCGATCATGGCTGTCCTTTCCTCTACACCGGCCGCTGCACAAAATACCCCGTAGGCAATGCAATGGTTAATCGGCTGCTGCTGCCGCTCGCAGTATTGGGCGAACACGTTTTGCTCTTTGACTGCCCCCATAGCATAGACTGTTTTTACAAACCGGGAACCCAGCTTGTGACTGGCAAGACGGATTTCTTTGGGAGCCTTGCCGGCAGTTACCATTTGTTCCAGCCGCATAACTCCTTCTACGTCTCCAGCCTGCGCGTACTCAAAGGCAAGGCGCAGCGCCAGCAGTTCCGTATATTTCAGGTTATAGCGCAAATTTTGCCGTACATAATCGCAAGCCGTCGCCCTATCGCAGACAATTTCCTGCTGAATATAGGTTTCCAGTCCGAAAGACTGGGTGTAGCCGCCAATGGGAAACAAAGCATCATTGATTTGCAACAGTATCAAGGGAATGTCTCCGTGCACCTTGACCGACCTCCTCCCTAGCTCAATGTGTATGCGTGTGCGGACCGCCGGTGGAAATGCTTTTCACAAAATCCAGCTTGACCTGTGCCGTTCTTGTCTCAATGTGCAGCTTTTGCATTAAGTTCTCAATTGTTTTGTCATAGGGAGTAATCAATTCATCATGGTTCTCACCATAAAACAGCGGCGCATGCTTATTGCCGATTTCATAGCATGCCTTAGCCATCTCATGATGACCTTTGACGGTAATCACCAGTACCGAACAGGGCAATAGATTCACCGCCACCACCGTGTTGGTCTCCACAGCCAAAACATCGTCCTGCTTAAGGCCTTTAACCAGAATACTGTCATCAAACCGCAGCGCCAATTCTCTGCCCGCGCGGCTCACTTTGCGGTGCAGCCTTTTAAAGGCCTCATACCAGGCAAAATCCACATAATCTACCGTTATATTTTTATAGTCAGAATCGCTTAAGGTCCCAATAATTTTTTCCACGATCATTTTTTCTCACCCAAATTTTATTTTTTACATTATCAGAAAGTATAGCCTTTCTGATAATAAGTAAGAACGACTAGGCTTCTGCCGGCGTCCTGAAGGACTTGGCACAAGCCAAGTCTTATCTTATCAAAATAAATGATACAGCTGAGCTAACGGCAGTTTTTTTGCCGGCTTACAGGTAATTTTTTCCTGGTTGACGGTGACTTCATAAGTTTCCGGTGAAACGTCAATTGCCGGGGTGGCACAATTCAGTTTCATATCCTTTTTGCCGATCCGGCGGCAGTTTTTAACATACAGCACCTGTTTGTCAAGGTTGAGTTTGCCTTGAATCCCCGCATCAAAAGCAGCCTTAGAAACAAACGTGGCGCAGCAGGCATATTTTGCTTTGCCATGGGCGGCGAACATCGGGCGGTAAAATACCGGCTGCGTGGTGGGAATGGAAGCATTGGCCTCGCCCATCTTGGCCGCAATGATCATGCCGCCTTTGATCACCATGTCCGGTTTAACCCCAAAAAAGGCCGGGTGCCACAGGACCAGGTCAGCCATTTTCCCTACTTCCACCGAGCCGACATAATCGCTGATGCCGTGCGTAATCGCCGGATTAATCGTATACTTCGCCACATACCGTCTTGCCCGAAAATTATCGTTTCCCGATGCATCCTCAGGCAGCTTTCCCCGCTGATCTTTCATTTTCGAGGCTGTCTGCCAGGTACGGGTTATGACCTCTCCCACCCGGCCCATCGCCTGGGAATCGGAGCTCATCATGCTGAAAACGCCCATATCATGCAAAACATCCTCAGCGGCAATGGTCTCGGGACGAATCCGGGAATCGGCAAAGGCGATGTCCTCCGGAATACTTTTATCTAAATGATGACAGACCATCAGCATATCCAAATGCTCGTCGATGGTATTTACCGTAAACGGCATGGTGGGATTCGTCGAAGAAGGCAGCACATTCGGGAAGGCCGCCGCCTTGATAATATCCGGGGCATGGCCGCCGCCGGCCCCCTCCGTATGATAGGTATGGATGGTCCGGCCTTTTAGCGCGGCAATCGTATCCTCCACGCAGCCGCCTTCATTGAGGGTATCGGTGTGAATGGCCACCTGCACATCCATTTCGTCGGCCACCTGTAAGCAATGATCAATAACCGCCGGCGTGGAACCCCAGTCTTCGTGAATTTTAAGTCCCATCGCACCAGCCGCAAGCTGTTCGCGCAGCGGCGCCTCGCTTGAGCAGTTGCCTTTGCCCAAAAATCCAAGATTCATGGGGTACTCTTCGGCGGCCTGCAGCATCCGGACGATATTCCACGGCCCGGGAGTGCAGGTAGTGGCATTGGTCCCGTCTGCCGGACCTGTACCGCCGCCGATCATGGTGGTGATCCCGCTGTACAGCGCGGTATCGATTTGTTGGGGACAAATAAAGTGAATGTGCGAGTCAATGCCCCCGGCGGTAACAATAAGCCCTTCGGCGGCCAGTGCCTCGGTGGACGCTCCCACCGTCATTCCCGGCGTGACGCCGTCCATAATATCCGGATTGCCTGCCTTGCCGATTCCGGCGATCTTTCCGTCCTTAATACCGATATCGGCCTTATAAATACCGGTATAGTCCAGCACCAGGGCATTGGTCAGCACTAAATCCAAATCTCCGTCGGCACTCGTGGTATGAACCGACTGCCCCATGCCGTCACGGATGGTTTTGCCGCCGCCGAATTTTATTTCATCACCATAGGTTGTATAGTCCCTTTCCACTTCAATAACCAGACTGGTATCGGCAAGACGCACTTTATCGCCCACTGTGGGGCCGTACATCGCTGCATACTTTTCACCCGGAATTTTAAAGCTCATTAACTTCGCCTCCTGTTAAAAAACCTTTAGCCTTGGCTGTTTCCAAGGCGGTTTTTCTTTGGGCGGGCAATTCGCCCACAGTTAGGTCATTCAATCCGTATACTCTTCTTTTTCCGCCCATTGCGGTAAGGGTTACCGTACTTTCTTCTCCCGGTTCAAAACGGACCGATGTTCCGGAGGGAATATCAAGGCGCATGCCATAAGCCGCCTCCCGGTCAAAGCACAGCAATTTGTTCACTTCAAAAAAATGATAATGAGAGCCCACCTGAATGGGACGGTCGCCTCTATTTTCCACAGTAACTGTCACTATTTGCCTGCCTTCATTCAGGACGATCTCCCGCTTGGCCGCAACGACTTCCCCAACTTTCATCATACCATCCTCTCCTTTACCTGTTTTGACCAGCGGGTTAATTGGCTATCGGCCTGTGTACCGTCACCAGCTTGGTACCGTCAGGGAAAGTAGCCTCAACCTGCACTTCACTGACCATTTCCGGCACCCCTTCCATCACATCCTGTGCCGTTAAAAGCTTGGTACCCAAAAACATAAGTTCGGCAACATCTTTGCCGTCCCGGGCAAGTTCCAGCAATTCCGAGCTGATATACGCCACTGCCTCCACATAATTTAATTTAAGCCCCCGCGCGCGGCGCTGCTTGGCAAGTTCCCCTGCGCAATGCAGCAGCAGTTTTTCCATTTCCCTGGGTGTCAGTTTCAACTTCCTTACCTCCCTTTCCGCTTTCCCGTATGTGCCGAAAAAAGACAATATTAGATTGCTATTTTCTTTTGGATTTCCTCCTGATTCAGATCTTCGACCCTACCTTCCAGCACAATGCGCCCTTTGTCCATCACATAATAATAATCGGAAACATCTGTCACAAACTCCAAGTATTGTTCGACAATTAAAATCGTAATATCCCCTTCGCTTTTCAAGTACTTTATGACCCTGCCGATATCCTGGATAACCGAAGGCTGGATTCCTTCCGTCGGTTCGTCCAGAATCAGCATTTTCGGCTTGGACACCAGCGCCCGGGCAATGGCAAGCTGCTGCTGCTGTCCGCCGCTTAATGCCCCGCCTTTACGTTTCAGCATGGTTTTTAATACCGGGAACAGCTCATAGGTTTGCTCAATTGCCCCTTTACCGCCGCTGACCTCTAGCCCAAGCAGCAGATTTTCCTCCACCGTCAACTGCGGAAAGATATCCCGGCCCTGGGGGACATAGCCGATACCCTGCCGTGCTCTTTGATAGCTTGGCCGTGAGATCATTTCACTGCCGTCAAACCGGATGCTGCCTTTAGGCGTAGCCACAAGCCCCATGATGCTTTTCAGAAAAGTGGATTTGCCGACGCCATTGCGTCCCAGGAGGCATACTACCTGCCCTTTGTCCACCTGCAAATTCACTTGATTCAGAATAATACTCTCTCCATAATAAGCCTCAAGTTCCGTGACGTTAAGCATCCTGCTCCCCACCCCGTCCCAGATATACTTCGATCACTTTCTGGTTATGCTGCACTTCGGACATACTGCCTTCGTCCAGCACCATGCCTTCATGCAACACGGTAACCTTGCTCGCATAGTCCCGGACAAACTCCATATCATGCTCGACCACAATGATGGTGCAGTTCTTAGCAATTGTTTTTAAAAGTTCGCCTGTTTTTTGGGTTTCTACTCTTCCCATACCGGCAACCGGTTCATCCAGCAGCATGAGTTTCGGCTGCTGTGCCATCAACATGCCGATTTCCAACCACTGTTTTTCCCCGTGAGCCAGTGATCCGGCATCTCTGTCCTTCTTTTCATACAGGCCGATGGTATTGAGCACATGGCCAATCAACTCTTCCTGCTCAGATGTAACGTTATGAAAAAGCGAAGAGCTTAAGGAACGGTCTTTTACGGCCGCAAGCTCCATATTGTCATAGACCGTAAGGCCGGTAAAAACGGAAGGCACCTGAAATTTTCGGCCAATGCCAATATTGACGATTTGATTTTCCGAGTAATGCGTTACATCAACCCCGCCGGCAAACAGAATATTGCCGCTTTTGGGCTTAACCCGCCCGCAAATAGCATCAAGCAATGTGGTCTTGCCGGCGCCGTTCGGTCCGATAAAAAAATGAATTTCGCCTTTTTCCACACTGGTATTGACATTGTCAACCGCTTTAAAACCATCAAACGCCACCGTTAAATCCTGAATTTCCAAGACATTTTCCATAAAACAACACCACCTTTTGAAACTAAACTATCTGTTATTTATTCAAGCACTCCGTTACTTTCCCGGTTGCCCGGCGTCCACCTTTGTTTGATTTTTTCCGCAGTTTGCTTCACCAAGCCAACGATGCCATACGGCATATACAGGACGACAACCACAAAGGCGATGCCGATAAAATACGACCAGATATCGGGGAAACTTTCGCTGACACCGCTTTTTAAGGCATTGACCAAAATGGCGCCAATAACCGCGCCGATTAAGGTTCCTTTGCCGCCGATCGCTACCCAGATAATCATTTCAATTGATGGCACGATGCCCATTTCTGCCGGGGAAATAATCCCGACCTGGGGAACATAGACGGCCCCCGCCATGCCGGCGAAAGCCGCCGATAAACAATAGACAAATACTTTGTAGCTGGTCGGGTTATAGCCGGAAAACCGCACCCGGTTCTCGCCGTCACGAATCGCCACCAGGATTTTACCGATTCTGCGCTCTGTAAGAAACTTACATAACAAATAAGTGAAAACCAACAGAACCACAGCCACATAATACAGACCCAATTGCGTACTTTCTAAGGACAAAGGGAACCCAAACAGTCTTCTAAAATCGGTCAGCCCGTTGGTCCCGCCGGTATAGGCCTGCTGACCGACAAATAAAACAACGAAAATAATGGATAACGCCTGCGAAAGAATCGAAAAATAAACGCCCTGAATCCGGTTTTTAAAGGTTAAATACCCCACAATAAAAGCAAGCAGGGTCGGCAGAACAATGGCCATCACCAGCGAAAATAGGCCGCTATTAAATGGCGCCCAAAACCAGGGAAGAGTATTTAACCCGCTCCAGGACATAAAATCCGGTATCTTGTCAGGTGCCGCCGCCAGTTTTAAATACATCGCCATACAATAGGCACCCAGGCCAAAATAAACACCGTGGCCCATGCTTAATATTCCGGTATAGCCCCAGATAAGATCAAGCCCAATCGCCAAAATCGCATAGGCTACGAATTTTCCCAGCAGATTGACTCTAAACTCCGACAGGAATAACGGGGCCGAAAGCAGCAAGGCGGCAAGGATGACAAAGCCTACTTTTTCTTGCGATTGGAGCTGTTTAAAAATGTTCAACAAATTCACCTCCCAATGCCATTAACCTTGTTCATCAAGCGAACGGCTGTGGATCGTAAACAAGCCTTTCGGTTTCCATTGCAAAAACAAAATAACCAGTAAAAATACCAGAACTTTTCCCCAAGAGGTATTGGTAAAAAACTCAAAGGTTGTATTGGCAGTACCGATGACCAGGCCGCCTGCCACAATACCCCATAAAGTTCCCACGCCGCCTAATACGACAACCATAAAAGTGTCAACAATGTAAGCCGTCCCCAAAGTCGGTCCAATGGAGCCAATGAGCGACAAGGCGCAGCCCGCAACCCCGGCAAAGCCTGAACCAATCGCAAACGTATACGCATCAATCTTGCGGGCATTAATCCCCAAACCGGCTGCCATATCCCGGTTTTGCATTACGGCCCGGATACGCCTGCCGGTCGTGGTTTTAAACAGCAGCCAGAAGATGCCGGCCAGACATACTATCACCAAGCCGATAATAAATAACCGTTTGTAGGGAAACTGCAACCCCTGGATAATCAGTCCGCCGTTCAGCCAGGCCGGACTTCTTACATCCACGTTAGGCGCCCCAAAGATGCTGCGGGCCAGTTGCTGCAGGATCAGACTCACGCCCCAGGTAGCCAGCATACTGTCAAGCGGCCTGCCGTACAGATGCTTGATCACTGTCTGTTCCAGGATCAGGCCCATCATGCCGGCAACAATAAAAGCGGCCGGAATAGCAAAAAAGAAATACGTATCAAAGAAAGCGGGCAGCTGTGCCGCAAAAAGATTATGCAGCAAAAAGGTAACATAGGCCCCAATCATAATGAACTCACCGTGGGCCATATTAATAACCTTCATTAACCCGAATGTAATACCAAGCCCCAGTGCGGCCAGGATAAAAATCGAACTGACACTGATGCCGTTAAAAATTTGAATGATATAAGTATCCATGCGACCACCACCTTATAGCCGTTTTAGTGATAAACGGTACAGGCATCGTATATTAGCACCTGTACCGTTTACAACCTTTACTCTTACTGACTAATTGCCTTGGCCCAGTCATATCCCTTGAGGTACGGATCGGGTTTAATGGTTTTGCCTGTGCTCCAAATTTCTTTAATCAAACCGTCCGGAGTCACTTCGCCAATGCGGACCGGTTTCCACAGGTGCTGATTTTCTCCTTCAATTTTCACCAAGCCCTCAGGAGCTTTAAATTCCAGTCCTTTAGCAGCTTCTTTCACTTTTTCGGTATCGGTCGTGCCCGCTTTCTTCACAGCCTCAGCCCACAGATAAACCTCAATATAAGCCGCTTCAATCGGATCGTCGGTTACACGGTCGGCACCGTATTTTGCTTTATATTTTTGCACAAAGCTTTTGTTTTCCGGAGTATCTGTTGTTTGATAGTAGTTCCAGGATACGAGATGTCCGGCCATGTTGTCGGCACCGATACCCCGTACTTCTTCCTCGGCAATACTTACCGATAATGTCGTCAGATCTTTGGAAGTAATGCCGGCATCCTTCAATTGTTTAAAGAAGGCCACATTGCTGTCACCGTTTAGCGTATTAAACACAACATCCGGTTTGGCTGCCTTAATCTTATTAATAATTGTGGTATAGTCGGTATGTCCCAGCGGCGTATATTCTTCGGCAACCAGTTCGCCGCCCATAGCCTGCAGCTGCGCTTTGATTATCTTGTTGGCGGTTCTGGGGAATACATAGTCGGAACCAATCAGGAAGAATTTTTTGCCTTTATTCTTAAGCAGCCATTCTACAGCAGGAACAATCTGCTGATTCGGCGCGGCCCCTGTATAGAAAATGTTCGGTGATGCTTCCATGCCTTCGTACTGCACCGGATACCATAACAGCCCTTTATTATCTTCAACAACCGGTAAGACGGCCTTGCGGCTGGCTGAAGTCCAACAGCCGAAGATGGTAGCCACTTTATCTTTCTGCAGCAATTTTTTCGCCTTCTCGGCAAAGGTTGCCGGATTGGAGGCACCGTCCTCCACCACCGGTTCGATTTTCTTACCAAGTACACCGCCTGCGGCATTAATCTCTTCGATAGCCATGAGTTCGGCATCTCTAACCGATACTTCACTAATGGCCATGGTGCCGCTCAGAGAATGAAGCACACCTACTTTGATGGTATCAGACCCCGCTTCCTTGGTTTGAGCCGCCTGTTTTGTTGATGCGCAACCTGCTAATATGCTTGAGAAAACAAATGTCGTCAGGATTAACCCTGCAGCAATGCGTTTGCGAAACTTTCTCCAAAGACCATTTTTCATATGATTGCCACCTTTCACCTAAACTTGTTAACATAGTCTAGCTACAACCATGTTAGCCATTGGCAGAAGCGCGCTCAATTTCAAAATAAAAAACGCTATGACGAATATCTGTTACGATATCCGTTCACAGCGCCTGTGCTGATTTATTGAAACTGCCAATGTTTAATTTAATTATATTATAGCAATCTTGCCGCGAGGAGAAAACATCACAATTGTGCAATTTTGCCTTATAAAAATGCACATTATTATAATCCTTGTTTTCTAAATTCCAAAGGCGTCATGCCGCTGTACTGTTTAAATAAGCGGCAAAAATAATCAATGCTGCTATAACCAAGCTTTTCACTCACTTCATAGTTTTTGTACTCGCCGGTACGCAAGAGGCATTTTGCATGTTCCATTTTGACCTTCGTCACATAATCGGTAAAATTATAGCCAATCCGCTGTTTGAATAATTTTCCCAGATAGCTTTTGGTAACATGAACTTCGGCGGCAATATTCTCTAAGGTAATATCTTTTTCCACATGCGTTAGGACATACTCACAGGTTTTCTTAATAATCCCGTCCGTATGATGCAGTTCATATTTTCTGATTACCGCCAGCATCTCGCCTAGCTTCTCCAGAAAAGCCTCTCTCACTGCGTCTATGGTCTGCTTTTGGCCGTCCGCCTCAGGAAAGACCAACTCTCCGATCTTTGCCAGCCAGGGAAACTGCCGGTAAATTTCGTCTCGGCTATTTACAAGCAGCTTCTCAAGTACCAGTTTGATTTTTAACACATCCGCTTGTCCAAAGGCTTTGCAGACTTCCCCAAAAACACTATCCGCCTCCTGCAGCAGTTCCCGGTCACCGGCCAGCAGCAGGGCTAACAGCCGTTTTTCCCCTTTCTCCGGATAACAGAGGGCAAGACTTTCCGCCAGCAGCCTTTTTTCCTCTTCCATACGTAAAGAAGCTTGCCGCTTTTCATCCAGGTGTTTTCCGACTCTTGCCAGCATGTCACTTAAAATGTCATCATCCACCGGTTTGGTCATATAGTCGAAAACTCCCAGCCGTATACCCTGCTGCGCATATTCAAAATCGGTATAAGTACTGAGCAGAATCAGACAGATATCGATCTTCCGCGCACGCAGTTCCTGCAAAAATTCTATGCCGTTCATGCCCTGCATCCTGATATCGGTAATGATTACATCAAATGTATCGGCTGCCAGTCGTTTAAAGGCTTCCTTGCCATCGCAGGCTTCCCCGGCAATACAAAAGCCATAGTGCTCCCAATTCTTAAATCGTTTCAACATGTATCTTACCGTTTTGTCATCATCCACCAATAATACCTTATACATAAGATTCCCTCCACCTAACGAAATGATCCTTTGCTGAAATCCGGTAACAGCTCACGTATTTTTCCCGCCGCCTCATCAAAGCTGTAGGTTTGAATCGCATGCTGAAGCCAGGCATATTCTGCCGGCATTAGGGCTTGAAAATACTGCTTATGCACTTCAAAAAAATTTTTCGCTTCTGCATCGCCGCTATCCAGTAAGACCACAAGTTCCAGCGAAAGTTTTTCGTTTTCAGCATTTTCTGCCGCCTGGCTTGGTAACGTTGCTTCGCCATCTAAGGTTGCCGCGAATGCTTCAACCGCGGCAATGGTTGAAGCGAGCGCCGCCGCAAATTTTTTTTGTTGCCATGATACCGCCTGCTGCTTCTGTTCCTGCAACACCCCGCCGAATTCTTTCGCAGCCGTTTTCAGGCAGTCCGCTCCGATATTGGCGGCAATTCCCTTGATGGTATGCAGCAGATGCCGCGCTGCTTCTGTTTGGCTGTCTGCCAGCAGTTTTGCCAGGCTTTCCGCGTCGTTACGGTGATGTAAAACAAATTGCTCCAGAATTTCGCGATAAACGGCCTGCTTGCCACCGATGCGCTTAAGCCCTATGGCAAGGTCCAGCTCACTGCATTTGCCAGCTTCCGTCGGCTGCGGCGCTATTATATCGCCAATGCTTTCCATACCAAGGATTTTTTTCAGCATGTATAGTAATTTTGCCGGATTCAATGGCTTGGTAAGATAACCGGCCATGCCCGCCTCTTTCGCTTTTTCCGCCGTACCTTCCACCGCATCTGCCGACAGGGCAATAATCGGCGGAGTTTGTTCGCCTTTATCCGCTCTTATCCGGCGCGTAGCTTCATAGCCATCCATTCGCGGCATGCGAATATCCATCAAAATAACATCATAGTACCGCATTTCGGCCAATTTTACGGCTTCAAAACCACTCCCGGCCGTATCGGCGGCAAACCCCAGACAAGTAAGAATTTCTTTTGTCATCTGCCGGTTAATATCGTTATCTTCCACCAGCAATACCTGTTTGCCGGTAAAAACCGGTTCAAATTTTATCGTTTCTGGTTCGGACACAGCAGCCGGAATCGAATTGGCAAGCTCCAGTTGCAGCCTCACGCAAAAAGTCGATCCTTTACCCACCGTACTTTCAACATGAATCTCGCCGCCCATCAGGTCGACAATCTTCCGGCAGATTGCCAGCCCCAGGCCGGTGCCGCCGTACTTGCGCGTTGTCGAAGCATCTCCCTGGGTAAATACTTCAAATAATTGTGCCATCCGGTTTTGCGGGATGCCAATGCCGGTATCGGTCACATGAAAGCAAAGGGATACCTGCCGGCCTTGTTGTGACAAGAGCTCCACCAGAACATGCAAACCGCCTGTATGCGTAAATTTCAGTCCGTTGGAAAGCAAATTCAATAAAATTTGCTTGATTCTGGTTTTATCGCCTTTGACATAGCGCGGCACATCCGGCTTTATTTCATAGTCAAACGCCAGCTTTTTGCGCTGTGCCTCCACCTGCATAACACCGCAAAGATCCTGCAACAGCTCGTATAAGTCAAAGTCAATCCGTTCAAGGACCAGCTTGCGGGCTTCAATTTTAGAAAAATCCAGGATTTCATTAATAATTTCCAGCAGGTCTTTAGCCGCTTTGCCCAAATTTTGCAGGTATTTTGACTGTTTGAGGCCAAGCTGGGTGTTTGCCAGGAGGTACTGATAACCATTAATCGTGTTGAGCGGTGTCCGTATCTCATGGCTCATATGCGCCAAAAACTCGCTTTTGGCGTTATTGGCCATTTCAGCTTCTTCTTTCGCCGCCTTCATCGTTTCTTCGGCTTGTTTCCGCTTGACTAGCTCTTCCTGAAACGAATTGTACAATTCGTTAAAAGTCTGCGCGAGCAGCCGCAATTCCTGAGAACCCTCTGGCACCAGACTAATACTTTTATTCTGCAGCATAAACACTTTTAAATTCTCGGTATAGTGATTGATGGGGGAACTGACCTGAATAAATAAAATCCGGATTAACAGCGCAATCGCACAAATGATAATCACGGCCAATACAATCTGCAAAACAGCCGCTTTGGTCGTTCTTTCGCGGGCCGCCGTCAATTCGGCCTCAAGCCGCTGATTCATCATGGTCTGGAAGTTGGCAATCGGTTCCATAATACTGCGTTTATCGGCATCATATTTGTCATCAAACATAATCTCCCGGGCCTTTGCCAGTTTCTCCTCCGGACTGAGCCGCCCTTCCTCTGCCGTCAGCTGATAAGAAGCGACTTCCGGCGGCATTTCCTGTTCGGCCGCATGTTCAGCTTCTAACAGCAGACGCATGGAGTGCCGTTCAGTATTAACCAGCAAATCGGAGTTTTTTTTCGCCTCTGCCAGAAAAGCCAATTCCTCGTCAGGCGAATTAAGTTCCCCCAGCCGTTCGATCACATTGTCCCGTGTCCGGGTGATATTGATTTCCTCCCAATAGCGGTACATATGAACCGCATCCCGGGTTACCGAATATTTGCGGGCTTCCTCCGTAAGGTAATCCGATGCTTTCGCTAAGTCAATTCCCAACTGCTTGAATTCCGTTCTTCTTTGCTCGGCAACCTGTTCATCTTTGATACTGACATGCATGTACTCAATACTGCAGGCCAGCAATACGGCAATGAAAAAAAATATTCCCATGGTTAATGTGCTGATTGTCGACTGTTTGATCATCATTTTCCGCTTCATTTCGCTCACCCCTTGGGGTATTTGCTGTCTTCCGGGCAAATAAAAAAAGACATAAAGCCAGTTTGATTGCTCAACCGGCCCCTATGCCTTGGTAAATCAATTCTTTTTTTATATGCATTTATTGTAGTGCAAAATCAAAAGTTTTACAATATGAAATATTCTTTTCGTATTTACCTTACTTGCCTTTGCCCCAAATCTCTTTTAAAATCTATGTATATACAATATGCTAAAAAATTTTGCAGGCAATATACCTTCCGCCTGCACCTACAAAATTTTTCAATGCGGAACGGTATATAATCAAATGTGGAGATGGTAAGCTTGGCAGAAATCGTCCCTTCGCTTAACTTTCCGGAAATCCTTTTGGTCGATGATACGCCGGAAGACATAGAATTCGCCTTATCGGTACTGCGTGACAATAACTTCAAAGTCAGAGTGGCCACAAAAGGAAGCACCGCTTTAAAACTGCTCGAACAGCACCAGCCGGACCTCATTCTCTTAGATATTTTTATGCCTGAAATGGATGGGTTTGAAGTATGCAAAATTATCAAAGAAGATACGGATTACCGCAATATTCCTATCATCTTTTTAACTTCCAGCAATGACGAAGCCAGTATAAAAAAGGGGTTTGCACTAGGTGGTCAGGATTATGTGATCAAACCGTATAACACCTCCGAACTCCTCGCCCGTGTCCGCACACATATCAAACTAAAGCAACAGACTGAATCGCTGCTGGCGGCCAACCGCGAACTGGACAGTTTCTGCTATTCGGTGTCGCACGATTTAAAAGCACCGCTCCTGTCTATTGGCAAATTAACCGAATATCTCACAGCCGACTATCAGGACAAACTCGGCGACGACGGCAATGAACTGCTTGCCAATATTCAGGAAAAATCGCTGGAAGTCATTGCAACGATTGATCACTTGCTGGAGTTGTCCCGCACCAGCGAAATGCAAATGCATAAGGAAACCATTCATCTGGAGCGGTTATTCCGGGAGGTTTATGATGAACTGGTTACATTGGAGCCGCCAAGGCAAATCACTTTCACCGTAAACTCCCTGCCGGATATTCAAGCCGACCCCATCATGTTTAAACTGCTGATTACCAACATACTTTCCAATTCGCTGAAATATACATGCAATAGAAAAAACGCCACGATTGAAGTCTCTTCCTTCAATCATGGCGGCGAAACCGTCATCGCCGTAAAGGATAACGGCGCAGGCTTTGATATGCGTTATGCCGCAAGACTATTCAAAGTCTTTCAGCGTCTTCATTCTGATAACGAATTTAAGGGATCAGGGGTGGGGCTTGCCATTAGTCAAAAAATCGTAAAAAGGCATAACGGCAAAGCCTGGATTACCGGCGAAACTGACAAAGGGGCAACCTTTTATTTTAGCCTGCCGAACTGCGGGGGATAATTATTTTTCTTAGCTGCCATTCTGTTACGCACTCTGATCGTATAAAGAAAGAAATTTATCATAGCAGTTGTTTTGACGTGTTGGATATAATTATAAAAAAAGAAAGAAAACCAAAAAGAACTGCCCTGTGCTTTCTATAATGTCACAATTTGGGGACAAATTATTTTTGTTTTCCTTTGTTTTGTTCTTTTATGTTGACTCTTAAAAGAGCCTAAGTGTATAATAAAAAGAAAAAATTTTATGGGGTGCTTTTTATGCTCGGCCTTGAACGCCGTAGAAAAATCATGGAACAACTGACTCAGGATCGAAAGGTTTATGTCGCCGATCTCAGCAGGAAATTCCAAGTCACAGAAGAAACCATCCGCCGCGATTTGGAAAAATTAGAACAGCAGAATTTGTTACAGCGTAATTATGGTGGAGCTGTCCTTAATGAGCATACCAGTGAGGATATCTCATTTATCAAGCGAACTTCCATCAACAATGCAGATAAGGAATTCATTGCCCAAAAAGCCGAATATCTCATCAATGACGGTGATACCCTCATGGTTGATGCCAGCACGACATGTCTGGCACTATTGCAGCGTCTTAAAACAAGAAATCACCTGACGATCATCACAAATTCCATTCGCTTAGTAAATGAATTTGTCAACTCTTCTTTTACCATCATTTCCAGCGGCGGTATCCTGCGTGCCAGTTCTTATGCACTCACCGGGCCGGCTGCCTGCAGCATATTGGAAAAATACTATGTTGACCTGGCCATTATCAGTTGTAAGGGTATTGACCGTACACGGGGTATTATGGAATCAAACGAACCGGAAAGCCTAATTAAGCAAGCCATGATTAAACAAGCAAAAAAATCCATTCTACTCGCTGATTATTCCAAGTTCGATAAGACAGCCTTCATCAAAACCTGTGATTTTGCACCCATCAATTACATTGTGACAAATAAAGAACCTTCCGCCGAATGGCTGGATTTCTTTAGCCAACACCAGATTAAACTCATTTATTGATTTAAAGCCGGAAAACAAAAAGCAAAAAATTCCCTATAAGGAATTTTTTGCTTTTTGTTTCAATTAAAGATATTACTATTTTAGATAGAACACTTCTCGCATTTTCGGCTGCGCTCCGGTTTTCGGATCCATAACCATTGTCATAACGTCTTTCATATATTCATTCCATTTAGCAACAATTTGGCTTTCCGCCTGGTGCTTTTCCGCAAACGCTACGCCTTTTTCACATTCAAAATAGCCAAATACTTCATTTCCGATATTCCAGATGGAATAATTGCCTATGCCCGCGTCTTTCAGGACCTGCTTCATTTCCGGCCAAATCTCATCATGACGCTTTTTATATTCCTCAATTCTTCCCTCATGCACAATTGCCTTCCAGGCAAATCTCTCCATATAATTGCATGCTCCTTTCTGCTTTTAATTTAACATCCGGCAGAAACATTGACCCCATAACGTTCTTGTTCGATCTGTTCGAGCGTCTTGCCGCGTGTATCAGGCGCTCCGAGTGTGCCAATAATCAGGCTGACAGCAGCAAAAACGACCATAAGCATAACAGCATATTGAAAACCCAAACTCTCCATAATAATCGGGAAGGCAAATGCCCAGGCTGCAGCGGCAAACCGCGTTACAAAGAAAGTAAAACCCTGTGCCGTCGCACGGTAGCGGGAAGGAAACAGTTCACTGCACCAAAGCTGATAAAAGGCTTGCTGTCCTGCTCCATTATTAATGCCGGCAAATGCCGTAAAAGCAAAGACCATGCCCATTGTCATCGAATCCGGTGGCAGCAGCCACATTGACCAAGCAAGAACATAAATACCGCCGATGATAAAATACAAAAGCCGATGGTTTACACGGTCGCCCAAGCCCATAAAGATAAAGAATGTCGCAGCAATCGACATGACAAACGAACCTACCTGCAGGGCATTGCTCATGGCATTGGAAAGATTGCCAACATGCTCAAAAATATAAGGCATAAAAAATCCCCAGGTACTGGCGCATAAATTCCAGATAGAATAAACCCCGCAGAGGAATAACACTGTTTTTAGATTGATGCCGCTAAATAGCACACTATAAGAAACCTTCTCCATGCGTCCTTCGGCAAGCAATTCATTTTCTTTTTCCTTAGCTTCCTGCCAGTCTTTGGATTCCGGCATATGCAAACGCTGGTACCAAACCCAAGCTGCAACAAGAATCAAATGGCCAAAGACAAGGCGGTTACCCAATAAGCCCAAATCACTCAACAAAACCGAAAAAATCAAAACGGCCGCGGGTCCGAGCGCCCAGGCAAACTGAGCAGAACCGCAATGCTTTGCCCTATTTTCCGCTGGCGCTTCTTCCGCAATCATGGTCCACGATGCCACGACATCCGCGCCTACGCCCAAACCTACAATAATATAGCCGCTTAAGAGCATGGCGTAGTTGATACCAAAGACAATGAACAACATACCGATGATATAAACCAGCAGATCATAGGTATAAACGAATTTGCGCCCGTATTTGTCACAAAGGCGGCCGCCAATCAAGGCTCCCACAGCAGCAGAACCTGCATTTGAACTAAGCGCTCCTAAGAGCCCTAGTTGAGTTCCATCCATTCCCAGGTACGCTTGCCATAAACTTAGACCTGCAGCGCCGGCTACGATAGAACCGGCATCAATGTAACTCGTCATTGCAGCAATTATGGTTTTTTTCCATGCGGAAGGTTCCTGTGTTGTCATGGTATTACCCCTTTCTTCTTTTAATTATTTTCAATTACCGATAAACTCGCTATATTCAAATAATTCAAGACGTTAAACTAATAATTAGATCAAGTATGGGGAAAGAGATCGTGTTCTATCTCTTTCCCATTTTCTTTAATCCAAAAACTCTTGCCGCAAATCAACCTGGAAGTCATGGGCAAGGTCCTTAAAATTCCGACTGGTAATCGTTTGTTTCTTGCCGCCCATCGAACGAACCTTAACGCAGATTTCTGCGGCTTTTTCCACGGTATCCATTAGTCCGAAAGCTTCATCAAAGTTTTCGCCTGCAACAAACACACCATGATGCGCCCATACGGCAATATCATATTCGCGCATCAATTTGCCAGTCGCTTCAGCAATCTCTCTGCCGCCTGGAACCATCCAGGGTACAACACCGATTCCCCGCGGAAAAATGACCGGATCTTCGGTTGCCATTTCCCACAGTTCCCGTGTGAATATTTTATCTTCCAGCGGCAAGACAAACGTCAGCGCAATGGTATTCGTTGGATGAGCATGATAAATGACCCGGTTCGTGCCATTTGTCAGCTCTTTCTTTATTTCATGATTAGAAAGATGAGTCGGCAGCTCGCTTGTCGGACGTCCGCCATGGGCAAGCCCCCAAACAATGCTGTAGTTTTCACCTGTTTGGTCGATCCTGATGATCGCAATATTTTCTTCCGGGCAGAGGCTGACATTGCGCATGTACTTGCCGCTGCCGGTCACAAGAAAATACTCGTTTGCAAGCTTGGGTACAGCAACACCAATCGAAATCCACTCTTTCGGTTCTGTTAATTCGGCCTTTACCGCTTCAACTTCTTCCGGCTTAATGCGATAGCTTAAATTTCCGCCGTTTCTTTCATGCCAGCCCTTACGAAAAGCATCTTCCGTAAGGCGAATAAATCCTTGCATGAATGCTGCGTTTTTTATATCCATTTTTCTGACCCCTTTTACCGTTTTGACAAAACATGTGCTTCGTATTTTTGTACTTCCGTGAACCAAGCCATTCCCTGCGGAACCTCCTGCTGCTCACAGTATTGATTCCAGATGTCGCCAAACGGAAGTGTCTTTAATTCTTCCATCATGGCCATAAGCTGGGTAAAATTCTTTTCATCCTGCATTTTCTTTAGTGCCTGATGCGGCATAAGCAAGGCATAAAGCAAGGCCTTTTCCATATTGCGCATGCCGACAACCCAGGCAGAAATGCGATTGATGCTGGCATCAAAGAAATCCAGTCCGATGAATACACGGTCAAGTGCATCACAGCGGACAATTTCTTTGGCAATTTCCTTGAGTTCCTCATCAAATAAAACAACGTGGTCACTGTCCCAGCGCACCGGACGACTGATGTGCAGCGCCAGTTGATCTGCGAAAAGCAGCATAGCAGAAATCTTATCCGAAACCATTTCGGTCGGATGGAAATGTCCGGTATCTAAAAGACAAAGCAGATTATTCTTTGCCGCATAATTCATATAGAATTCATGCGATCCCACCGTATAGGACTCTACACCAAGCCCAAAAACTTTGGATTCGACGCTGTCGGCCAAATATTTTTTATCATATTTTTCCTGAAAGATTTCATCCAAGGCAGCTTTAAGACGTTTTCGCGGCCCCAGGCGATCACCGGGAATATCTTTATATCCGTCTGGAATCCATACATTGTTCAGTGCCGTACAGCCAAGTTCCTTACCAAAATAAGCGGCAATTTTGCGCGTTTTTTTACAATGATCAATCCAAAATCTACGAATGGAATCATCCGGCGAGGAAAGCGTCAAATTGTCGGCAGCCTTGGCATGAGAAAACAATGTCGGATTGAAATCCAAGCCCAAACCGCGTTCTTTAGCAAAATCCACCCACGCGTGAAAGTGTTTTGGCTCAAGTTTATCTCTTTCTACTTTTTCTGCTGTAATGGCATAAGAGGCATGCAGATTGAGTTTATGTTTTCCAGGGATAAGGCTGAGGGCCTTGTCAATATCCGCCATAAGTTCTTCCGGATTTGTGGCCTTGCCCGGATAATTGCCGGTTGCAGCAATACCGCCGGTAAGTTCTTGGGAATCAAAGCCGATGACATCATCACCCTGCCAGCAATGCATAGATATTTTTACCTTTGACAGTTTTTCCAACGCCGCATCAACGTTTACCCCCATTTCCTGATACACTTCTTTTGCATCACTAAATCTTGACATAGGATTCACCCTCCTCTAAAAATTGCGTATGTTTTAAACTTGTACTTTTTTCACATTAAAGGATCTGGCGATGGTTTCTCGTGCTGCTACAAGGTCAGCAAATTCATTGTTCTTCAGCATCTGCGCCACAAGATTTCCCAGCGTCGTCGCCTCAACCGGCCCGGCGTAGACCTCCTTACCCGTATATTCAGCCGTAAGCTTATTTAAAAAACTGTCCTGGCAGCCACCGCCGACCACATGAATACGCGGATAGACTTTTCCGGTAACTTCTTCGATTTCCGCCACAGTATCTGCATAACATTTAGCCAAGCTGTTATAAACACAGTAAAGCAGCTCACACTCGGTTTCCGGTTTTTCCTGGCCTGTTTTTTCGCAATAGTCCTGTACGGCGTTGATCATGTTTTTCGGCGCAAGGAAGGATGAGTCGTTCACATCGACAACAGACGAGAAATAACTGCCTATACCCGCAAGGGTATACAGTTCGGTGAAACTGTAGGCATGTTTGAATTCCTTGCGTATGGACTGCATCATCCAAAGTCCCATGATGTTCTTCAAATACCGATAGCGATAATGATAGCCGCCCTCATTGGTAAAATTATGCTGCCGGCTCTTTTCGGTGCAATCTGGAATGAGCCGTTCGATCCCCATCAGGGACCATGTGCCGGAGCTTAAATATATGGAATGATCATCATTGGCCGGAACAGCTAAAACTGCGGAACCGGTGTCATGAGTTGCCGGCAGGAGCACTTCCGCGTCAAAACCAACGATTTTTTGGATTTCCGGCAAAAGATACCCAACCGAAGACTTCGGCATATGCAGTTTCCCAAAAATCTCCCTCGGAAGCCCTAACCGCGCAATCAAATCATCATCCCAATCCTGCGTTTCGGCATTGACCAGCTGCGTGGTCGTGGCATTGGTGTATTCATTTTTCTTCTCACCAGTCAGAAGAAAATTCAGATACTCTGGAATCATCAGAAAACTTCGGGCGTTATTCAATAAATCCGGCTCTTGCTTTTGCACAGCCATTAATTGATAGATGGAATTAAATAGTTGCTTTTGTATACCGTTGTGTTGGTAAAGCTCTTCCTCTTTGATGATCTTATAAACTTCTGCATCCATGCCTTGCGTGCGGCCATCTCGATAAGCAATGGTATTACCCAGAACTTTATCCGCTTGATCCAGTAAAACAAAGTCAACACCCCAGGTGTCTATGCCTATGCTCAGCGGTATGCGGTTAAGCTGCTTACAGCGTTGCAGTCCCGTTATGACCTCATGGAATAGCCTTGCTAAATTCCAGCACAAATGACCGTCCGTTTCCTCCAGGCAATTCTCAAAACGATATAACTCTTCAATGCGAATCTTCCCATTTTCTATCCAGCCCAAGATACATCGGCCGCTTGAGGCGCCGATATCTATAGCCAGATAGTGCGCTTTTTCCTTTTCCCGTTTCATTCCCAACACAAAACCACCTTGTTTGTATTTTTTTATTTCCGTTTTTCTTTTATATCAATCATAATACAACATATAAAAAGATAAAGCAATAAAATTATTCTGTGTTTTATTTTGTTTTTCTTTCATCATAAGCCAGCCTTTTCCGCAGTTATCGTCCATAAAAGTTCCAGGAACTATTGCTAATCCAATAAATTATGTCTTAAGGTCAACGTAATCTTGACGTTACGATTCTTGCCAAACCCAAAAAATAGCCCAGCTAATGCTGGGTGAAAAAGGCAAGCAGGGATAACCACATATCTTTGTTCTATATTTTCGATAAGTTCTTCAAAAGATATAGCTTTATTAATTAAATACAATTTAGCCATTCTTCGGGGGTCTATTTGTACATATGCCAGTTTAATCGACGCTTCCATATGGAAAATCATCCAGGAAGTTCATAACCACTACTCAAATCAAAATTCAAAAAATGTGGTATATTTCGGTTGATCCTGGATGTCCCAAAATTGAGAGGTTGGCTGCCCATTAACTGAACAGCCGACCTCTCTCCTATGAAAAATGCAATAACTTTCAATCCTTTAAAATACATTTCTAAATAAGGAAAATGGACGCAATAAATTTTAAAGAAGGAATTCATAATAATAGTATTGAAGATTATTGCAAAAAAGAAGTCCTTAGGGGAATGCTCCTGTGAAACCAGGGATACATTTCCCCTATTCCAGCTAAAAAATTATAAAGTACATACATAATTCTAATCATGTAAATAGTAGAAAGAAAAGGAAAAGGGAGAGAGTTGTATGAATTACAAAGAATTACTGGAAAATGCGCGTAGCTGTATTGGCAGTTACTGCAAGGCATGCCCTGTTTGCAATGGCATTGCCTGTAAGAACAGCATCCCCGGACCAGGGGCAAAAGGCGTTGGCGACACTGCCATCCGCAACTATCAGAAATGGCAGGAAATCCGTGTCAATATGGACACATTAAGTGCGAATAAACCCGTTGATACAACCTTAGAATTATTTGGTCAAACGTTTACCTATCCGTTTTTCGCAGGACCTGTTGGCGCGGTAAATTTGCACTACAGTGATAAATTTAATGATATGGCGTATAATGATATTTTAGTCTCTGCCTGCAGGGAAAATGGAATTGCTGCGTTTACCGGCGACGGAACAAATCCAACTGTCATGGAAAGTGCGACAGCGGCAATCGCTAAGGTGAAAGGCCGTGGCATTCCTACTATTAAGCCGTGGAATATGGACACCATCAAGGAAAAAATGGAGCTGGTGCATAAGGCTGGTGCTTTTGCTGTTGCCATGGACATAGATGCAGCCGGATTGCCTTTCTTAAAAAATATGACACCGCCGGCTGGCGGAAAATCAGTCGACGAACTTCGTCGTATTTCTGAAATTGCCGGTATTCCGTTTATTGTAAAAGGGATTATGAACATAAAAAGCGCACTTAAGGCAAAAGCGGCAGGAGCAAAAGCAATTGTTGTTTCTAATCATGGCGGCAGAGTGCTGGATCAGTGCCCTTCAACGGCAGAAGTGCTGCCAGAAATTGCCGAAGCTGTCGGCAACGAGATGAAGATTCTAGTTGATGGGGGTATCCGTTCCGGTACAGATATTTTCAAAGCACTGGCCCTTGGAGCAGACGGTGTTTTAATCTGTCGTCCGTTTGTAACCGCTCTTTATGGTGGGGAAAAAGAAGGAGTTAAGATTTATATAGAAAAATTAGCTGAAGAATTAAAAGATACGATGGCTATGTGCGGCGCTTTTAGTCTGAGTGAAATCACAAAGGATATGGTGCGTAGATAAAAGGACCCATCCGGACGGCGGATTGTCTTTACCCATTTTTTCATCTATGAGTTCTAAGTATCGTATTCGCAGCCTTTAGTAGGCTCTGGAAAAAAGCAATACCAGTTCCCATTACTGCTTAAAACAAAAGCTCCTGCTGAATCTATAAAAATTCGGCAGGAGTTCTGCTTGTTCATCATACCAAAACTGCGGTTTTCCGCATCAGCTTAATAGCGAATCTACTCGGATATTGTACAATTCATGCCAGTTTTAAATATTTTGAGCAATATTTTTATCAAATCTTATATTCATGAATTTTATTCAATATGTCGTATTAGATACTCCCAAGACCTGGCCAGCCAACCGGGAAGAAGGATGTTTTTTTTAAACCCTGCTGATCACTTCTTTTTCAACGCTTGCTACAATAGCCTTTAGCGGCGGCCAATCCCCGGTAATTGGAATTTCCATCTGCAATGTTTGTTGATTTTTGGAAATCATTCCGACACTTCTCAACGTACCTGCCTCAGATATGTCCGTCCAAGCGGAAAGATGCTCCGGTCTGATTTCCGTAGTATCAATTAAGTTAATCACGCGTTCCAACGTATTTTCCAATTGCCGTACATTGCCTGGCCATTTCTGCGCTACCAAAATTTCAACACTTTCCTTGGCTAAATGAACTTCCGACTTATCGATCTTGGCACAAATTTTCCGGATTAAATGTTGGGCAAGCAGGGGAATGTCTTCTTTTCTTTCTCTCAGAGGCAAAATGGTAAGCGGGATAACATTCAGCCTGTAATACAGATCCTCGCGGAATTCCCCACAGCGAATCATATCCTCCAGATTACGGTGTGTGGCCGCAATAACCCGTACATCCACACTAATATCGTTATGTCCTCCCACCCGCCGGACTGTTCCTTCTTGCAGAACACGCAGCAGACGTACTTGCAGCCGCGGCGAGATATCACCTATCTCATCTAAAAATAAGGTACCGCCGTTCGTCTGTTCAAAAAGGCCTTTCTTGCCCCCTTTAGCAGCGCCCGTAAAAGCACCATCTTCATATCCAAACAATTCACTTTCCAACAAAGATTCCGTTAATGCTGCGCAATTTATAGGAATAAAGGGATGCTTACGCCTTGCTCCTTCCGCATGAATAGCATTGGCAAACAACTCTTTACCTGTGCCGCTTTCCCCGCGCAATAAAATGGTGGAAGAATTTCTGGCTACCGTGCGTGCAGAAGCTATGAGCCTATTCATTTGCTGACTTTGATGAACAATATCGTCAAAAGTTATTTTTTACAGGATTTACCTGCCTGCAATATTACTTTTTCAACTTGCTGAAAGTCTTGAATGGTGGAGACAGCTCCTATAATTTGTCCTTGATCATTTCTAATAGGTATGTTACTGGCTAAAAATTGCAGAGTCTTGCCTTTTCTTTTTATCGTTCGCTCTTTCAATCTATAGACATGGCCCAAGCACAGTGTTTCAAGAATGGGCGGATCTTCGCCCACTAACTTCTCCACCTTTAAGCCGATGGTTTCTTCTAATTTACAATCTAATATTTTGCAGGCAACTTCATTAATATGTGATATGATACCGTTTTTATCAATTGCCAGAACCCCTTCGCTAACGGAATTAAGAATCGTCCGCAATTCAATTTCCTTTTCCTGATAAGGCATCTGTGTACGGAATGTGACGGCTGTTATATTCTTAAGCTCTGTGAGCTCAGCGACTAATCGTTGAGCTTGTTCTTCCGCGGCGCATTGGAACTGGATAATCATACCATGTTTCGGTATTACTTCCATGGCGATTTTATCCACATTGTTTTTTTCGGTAATTCGAAATATTTCATAGCCCAATCCCGGGCAATTCACAAAATCAATTTGAATAATATATTCCAGCATCTTCCACTCCGTTTTTTACCTTGCACTATGGACTAATCTTCACTATCCTAATCTAACGTTTCTTTTTCGTTATTCATTCTCCCTCGAACCATTTAATAATAAAAGATCGATTTTTGTTTAACCCGTCGAAATTTACATATCAAACTATTTAGACTCAAAACAAATTCTAGTTAAACATTCCTACTCCTGGAAAATAGACCGACACAGTGGTAAAATTATATTTGGTACCTTAAGAACCGTAGTAACCTAACAATTTGATCACAAATTGTTTCTTAAAATCTGGTAATAATTGATGGAGGTGTTCTTTTCTATGAAAGCTACTACAAATAAGCTGGTAATTGTTGGTGTAGGTCATGTAGGGTCACAGGTTTTGGCAACAGCCGTTGCGCACCAAATCGCATCAGAAATCGCGCTGATTGATATTGAGGAAAACAGAGCCATAGGCGAGGCCTTAGATGCAGACCATGCCACTCCTTTCGACTATAACGCGAACATTAACGTACACAAGGGAACCTATGAAGACTGTGCCGACGCTAAAGTCATCATTATGTGTGCAGGCCCTAGTATCCTGCCGGGAGAAAATTTGGACCGTCTTGTTTTGGCCGGTCGCAACGCCGAAACTGTCAAAGATGTCATGAGTCAAATCGTTACATACACAAAAGATGCCGTTGTTATCTTTATTACCAATCCGCTGGATATTACGACCTATTATGCCGCCAATCATTTCGGTTACCCCAAGGGAAAACTCTTTGGCACCGGAACCACATTGGAGACGGCTCGCCTGAAACGAATCCTGGCAGATCGCTATCATGTTGCCCCTGCCAGCGTACAAGCTTTCATGCTGGGAGAACACGGGAATTCGGCTTTTCCTGCCTGGAGTATGATCAATATCGGCGGCGTCCCGGCAAACCAGCTGGATCAATATTTCGATGTAGAGTCCCCGCTTGATAAAGAAGCAATCGGCAAAGAGGTTGTGCAAGTGGCTTACGATGTATTAAACGGTAAAGGTTGGACGAATACCGGCATCGCTATGGGCGCGGTGCGCCTTGCCAAAGCAGTTATGTTTGATGAGCGCTTCGTGGGCCCAGTCTCCGTCACCTTGGCTGAAGAATATGGCATTGCCGAAAAAGTCTCGCTCAGCATGCCTTGCGTTATCGGCAAAAATGGCGTGGAAAAGAGACTGCCTTTGCCATTATCGCCAGAGGAAGTCAGTAAATTCAAAACTTGTGCCAAGACAGTCCGGGCCGTTTTGGATTCTATTCATATCAATTAATCTTCCCGACCTATCACCATCTGACAGGAGGGCCCGCACCTTCCAAAAGAACTTTCAGCCCTTGATGTTTCCAGCAGGAAATGTCAAGGGCATTGTTCGTTTTGGGATATTCCATGGCCCTCTGCTCACATTCTTATTTTGGACTTATACCAAAAACACTCGCACGGCAAAGCGGTCCATACTCAATCCCCTGCGCCGGGAGCCTCCTGCGTACTCCAACAGCATTTTATCATATCCACCCGGCCATCAGCGGTGAATACGACTCCTTCTGCCTCAAGCATATCCCGCTGCACATCTTTTCCACCGAAAGCGAAGCCGGTAGTGAGCCGGCCATCCTTAAAAACCACTCTGTGACAAGGTAATTTCGCGTGGTGTGGACTGTTATGCAGTGCATAGCCAACCGCGCGCGAAGCTCTCCAGCTTCCGGTCATATAGGCGATTTGACCGTAAGATGCAACCTTTCCTTCCGGTATTTGACGAACAATTTCATAAACTCTGTCGTTAAAACCCATAAAGCCACCTCCTTCGCGCGCAAGCAGGGACGGTTCTCAACTTGCTATTCACTATTCTTTAGTATACGGCTTACCCTAGATTCACTGATTCCTCCAAAAAGCTGGCCAATCTGTTTTAACGTAATCGACGAATTTTTTCTTATCTCTTTGATAATCTCATTCCTTTGTCCTATGTTTTCGTTAAGTTCTTCAAAAGAAATGGCTTTATTAATTAAAATACAATTTAGCCATTCTTCGGCTTGGGCCATATTAAAAATATTAGTACCGTGCTGCTGCCTATTTCCTGTAAGTAAATCATCTTCTACGTCCATGATTATTAAGTCAAGCTCATCTTCCGAAACATACTCTGTATATTTTCTTATGGCAGAGTTTCTCGATTTCGAAAGAATACCTAAAATTCTACTACTGTCTATTATTTTATTGTGATCTTTGACTTTTTCTAAATAAACAGCATAACTGCTCCACTGATAATCTTCAGCTTTTTTAACCATTCCTGCTTTAACTGGATTATTGTGGATATACTTACTAACTTGTAACAAATACTGATCACTGTTAATTAACTCACTTTTAAATCGATCTTGAAAAAGATGGCCTGTCCGTTGATATGTACGGTTAAAATAATATGCATAGCTAATATTAACACTTTTTAATATTTGCGATATATCATTGCCATTGTCATTAATCAACATATGTATATGGTTGTCCATCAGACAATATGCTTCTAATATGAAATTATATTTCACTTTCACCCGCGCTAGAGTATCTAGAAATCTCAATCTATCATCGTCAGATAAAAAAAGACTTTTCCGTTCATTTCCGCGCTGTATAACATGGTATGTACTAAATTCACCTTTTTCTCTTGCTTGTCTTGGCATTTTTTTCACCCAATTTTATCTTAACCCCAATCAATAGGTAAGTCAAGAACCGTCCCTTCTTGCCCGGATCAAATTAGTAAAAGAGGCCTCACTAATTAACTTTTGTGAGGCCTCTTGGTCGCCATTGTTAATGATATAGTTGTCTGTGTCTGTATCATCGCTAACAGTATTCATTTTGGATAAGCCGTACGGCCGTATTCGGCTTAGGGCTCAATAAATAGCAACTATCTTAAATAGTAAATACCACGGCGAAATCTTCGTCCCCTATTACTCTCCGGCATACCAGAAGGGACGTAACAAGCGCAGATTGCATGCCTCGCCCAATTCAGGGCCAGGATCGCGGCGTCCCTTCTGGACGCGCATTTCCTGATCACCAATCTTGACCTGATAGTCAATAATTTCTCCTAAAAACGCTTTGCGGCTGAGAATGCCGCGCAGTCCTTGCTCGTCGCCCTCAGTTATAAAATCGATCTCCGACGGACGGCTTGCCAGGGAAAGCACATCTTCCCCGCGCATGCTTTCCGGCGGCATCAGGCTTGCCGGCAGCGCTGCATGCTCCCCGCGCACAAACGCCCTGCCGTCCTCCCAGACAATATCCAGAAAGTTAGAAAGGCCGATAAAACTGAAAACAAACTTATTAGCCGGCTGGTTGTAGACATTAAGTGGCGTATCGATCTGTTGCACTACGCCTGATCTCATTACCAGTATGCGGTCCGAAAGGGCCATGGCCTCGGACTGGTCGTGCGTCACATATATGATGGAAAAGCCGTACTTTCGCTGTAAATCCTTAATCTCAAACCGCATCTCCTCGCGTAAATGAGGGTCTAAGCTTGAAAGCGGCTCATCTAAGAGCATGACATCCGGATTGATGGCCAGCGCCCGGGCCAGTGCCACCCGCTGTTTGCCGCCTCCCGAAAGATCTGCCGGACTGTCTTCCGCAACCTTCAAAAGATTTGTCGACCGCAGAGCGTCTTGCGTACGTTTCTCAACCTCAGCGGCAGGTAATTTGCGAATGCGCAGCGGAAAAGCAACATTCTCATAAACCGACAGATGCGGCCAGACCGCAAAAGCCTGAAAAACCATACCGAAATTACGTTTTTCCGGCGGCAGGTAAAAATTACGCTTAGGTGAGGAGATAAGACGATCCCCGACGTAAATCTCCCCTTCGCTCAAGTCCTCAAACCCCGCCACCATGCGAAGTGTTGTAGTCTTGCCGCAGCCGGACGGCCCCAGCATGGAGAAGCACTCCCCTTTGCCAATCTCCAGGTTCAGCGAATTGACGGCGGTAACGTCGCCGAATTTCTTGGTAACATTCACTAAGCGAACATAAGACATCCGTCTACGCACCTACCTTTCTTGTGAAACGGTTGATCAGCGTCTGGCCTACAATGATGATGATTAATGCAACTCCGGCTAAGGCCGCCGAAACTACCGTTTCCCCGTCCTCATTCAGGGTGTATATCGCCACGCCGATGGTACGGGTGGTTGGCGCATAAAGCATGATGGAAACGGTCAATTCCCGCAACGAAGGGAGAAAAATCAGGAAAAAGGCCGCCAGCATACCGGGACGTACAAGGGGCAACACGATATCCTTAAGTGACTGCCACATGCTGGCGCCGCAGGAGCGAGCTGCTTCTACCAGGGAATCATGCACCTGTTCCAAAGCCGCGGAATTGGCTTTGAGCGAAAAGGCCATATAGCGCGCAATATAGGCGACTAAGATGATCCAGACTGTGTTATAGAGGTTGATGCCAAACTGGCCGCTCCAGGCAAGGATTACGCCAAGGGCGATTACCGAGCCGGGAACCGAGAAGGGCAGCATTCCCAAAAACTCTAAGATACGTTTGCCCCGCACTTTCATCTTAACAATGACATAGGAAATCATGACGCCGGCAAACATCGTAATAACTGCCGCGCTCAAGCCCAGCGTAACGCTGTTCCAGATGGCATCCCTGGTCACATTATAGTCAAAGAGGATGTATTTATAGTTAGCAAGTGAAAGATTATCCCAAGTGAAGGGCAGTCCATAGGTTTTCAGTCCCCCTACCAGGAAAATGACCGCTGTAGGCAGGACAATCGTAAAGGCAATGTAAATAAGGCAGAAAATAAGGAGCGGCACACGCAGGGCACGTAGTTTCAGTTCCATCGGCCGGAAGCTTTTTCCGCCGATAATCTGATAATGCCCCTTGCCCAGTACCTTCCCCTGCAGCCAGATGATGAAGGCTGCCGTTATTACGAGTACAGTGGCAAGCACGGTACCTGTCCGTATCGCGTCAAAACTTCCCCCGCTCTGGTGAATACGCTCATAGATGAGGGTCGGTATATTAAATATTCCATTTTCTATGCCAAGCACAGCGACAGTGCCAAAGTGCGCCATTGAGTAAAGCATGATAAGCAGCGATCCTGAAAGGATACTTGGCAGCACTAGCGGAATTGTGATTTTTCTGGTGATAGTGAACAGCCCGGCCCCGGATATGCGGGCTGACTCCTCCAGTGTCGGGTCCATGCGTTCCAGCGCACCGCACACTTGTATGAAGACAAAGGGAAACAGATACATGACCTCGACGCCACTAATGCCAATATAGCTGTAGATATTAAAGACAGGGCCGTCAAAACCAAAATGACTTATGAAAAACTTGTTAATGAACCCGGCATTGGGTGAAAGCAGCATCTTCCAGGCAAGGGCACCGATAAATGACGGCAGCATGAACGGTACTAAGAACATGGCCTTCATAAAGCCCTTGTAGGGAAGGTCGGTACGCGTCACCAACCAAGCGAAAAAAGTACCGACAATCGTACTGCCAATTGTAGTCATACTGGCGATAATAAGCGAATTTTTCAGTGCCTGATACGTCTCCGGTTCGGAAAGAATCTTGACAACATCACTGGCATTGAATTTGCCGTCCACCCAGAACGCGTTGAAGAAAATCAACAGAACCGGCACAGCCACTACAATAACTAAAATAGCAATAGAGAGAAACAGGATAACCTGCGCCACGCCAAAATTGCTTTTTGGGGTGATTGCACTCATTGTTTCGCCACCTCCGTCAGGCTTTCAGCATTGAACCACAAGAGGTCCCGGAAACTGATCACGCAAATCTCCCCTTCTTTGAACATAAGCCCCTTGGAAATAGCCGCGTGCGTTTCTATGTTTGTGCGTAAATGCGCGCCGTCCACTTCAATAAGATAATCCATCATCGCTCCAAGAAAGTTGGCGCGCTTTATCGTGCCTCTAAGGCCTGTTCCCTGCCGGGCAACCCGTACGTCGGAGGGGCGAAAGCCAGCGACCCATTTGGGTGCATCCCCCTGGGGCGGCTCCCACGGAATGAGCTGCTCACCGTTCCCCACCAGATAGGCTTCCCCATCCCGCCGTACAGGGACAAAGTTCGCTATACCCATAAAATTGAAAACAAAAGAATCTGCCGGCCGTTCAAAAATCTCCCAAGGGTTGCCGGTTTGGCGTATCTTGCCCTCCTCGTCCATGATGGCAAGGCGGTCTGAGATAGCAAGAGCAATCTCTTGATCATGCGTAACATAGAGGACTGTTATATTCAGCTTACGCTGCAGCTCTTTGATCTCAAAACGCATTTCTTCGCGCAAATTGGCATCAAGGTTGGTCAGCGGCTCATCCAAAAGCATCACGGACGGATTGGCGACAAGCGCGCGGGCCAGAGCCACGCGCTGCTGCTGCCCGCCGGACAACTCCGACGGCAGACGGCGTTCCAGGCCGCTCATCCCAACCAGTTCTATAGTTTCCATTACACGGTCTTTCAGCTCGTTTTGAGGCCGCTTGGCAATTTTCAAAGGATAGCCGACATTGTCAAATACAGTCATGTGCGGCCATACTGCGTAATCCTGAAAGACTACGCCAAGCCCCCTGCGGTCGGGGGTAATATTTATGCCCTGCGCCGGATCGGAAACTACAGTATCATTAATCAATACTCTCCCGGCGTCAGGAACCTCAAACCCCGCAATCAGTCGCAGCAATACCGTTTTCCCGCACCCCGAAGGTCCCAGCAGGGTAAAGCACTCACCCCGCTCAATGGAGAGTGTGAGGTCTTTATGTACCTGATGTTTGCCGTAACTTTTCGCTACACCCTCTACCCGGATGATTTCCATATTGTACCTCTCCTAATTATCAAACATTTTTCCCGTTATCCCAAGTTACCCGCATACCCATACCGGGCAGTTTGTAAAGCGCCCGATTAGCAAACCCGGCTAACGCCGAGTCTTAAGCGGGACGCTAGCCGCTGGTTGCACGTATATCAACAGAATTCAATTACAAATTCTGTTTGACTAAAACAGCGGAACGGAGCTATCCGTCCCGCTTTAGGTAACCAGGATGCTTTGCCTAAAATTATTTTTTTACCTGTAATATTTCAGTAAACTTCTTTATCGTCGCTTCTTTAGAAGCCAAAGCCTCGTTATAGTTTATCTTGATGGCGCGTTTCAAAGCTTCAGCAGCCTCCGGCAGTTTGAATTTCTCCGGACTCTTCACATCCGGACGTACGGAAAGCGTACCCTCGGCAGCAATAAGCGCCTGAGCTTCCGGACCGAGAAGATAATCCACAAATTTCTTAGCCGCATCTAGCTTGGTAGTCCCCTTAAATATTGCCACAGGGCTTGGAACAACTAAAAGTTCCGGTGGATAGTAGAGGGCAAGATGGGCACCTTTTTTAATCTTATCGTTTGTTATGTAATCAACAGCAAGACTGGCAGCAAGTTCACCTGAGGCAGTGTCGTCTATGACCTGACCGGAACCTTTGCCTATTCTGGCCTGGTTAGCGTGCAGCTTTTCGAAGAATTCCCAGCCGAACTGTTTTTCTAACAAAGCAACACTCATATAGGACGTTCCGGAAAGAGCGGGATCCGCTATGGCGAAAGCCCCTTTATATTCCGGCTTCAGAAGGTCAGACCACTGAGTAGGCGGCGTCTTGATTTTGTCAGTATTAATGGCTATACCGAGTGTTCCGAGCCGGGCCGTGGTAAAAGAACCGTCATAGTCTTCAAAAGGATTCACGATTTCATTTAGAAGCGGGGACTTGTATTGTTCCAGAATCCCCTCTTTCTTCATGCTGTAGAAATCGGGAACCTCGCTTGTCCAGATAATATCGGCCAGGATATGGCCGCTTTGCCGCTCTGCCGCGATTTTAGCCATAAGTTTGCCGGCGCCTGCCGACTGGTAATCTACCTCAATACCGGGGTTTTTCTTCTTGAACCCCTCCACGATCCCGCTGATGAGAGATTCCTTCATGGATGTATAAATAACAAGTTTCTTGCCATCGGCAGCGGGTGCATTTGCTTTTTTATCATTGCCGCCGCAGCCCGCGAACAGGGTGCTGCACAGCATGACAATGACCAGCAGAAGAATGCTCTTTTTACTCATTTTTCCTGTATTCCTCCTTGTGTTTAAAATGTAAAAAAAACAGCCTTTTATTGTGTTTTCTTAATTATCACACAATAAAAGGCTGCCATGTATCGGAAAAATTCCTCAACTTTCCGTCGGAAAAATCCCCTAATTTACTGTCGGAAAAATCCCCTACAAAAGCTATTCAGTCGACAATAAGCCGTACTTTAGGGCATAACTTACCAATTGACTCCTTTTGGTTGCTTTCAGTTTCTCCATGAGCCGTACCTTGTACGTATCCACGGTCTTTATGCTTAGCGCCAGTCTCTCCGCTACCTCGGCCAGCGAATATCCATGGGCCACAAGGCGCAAGACCTCCCGCTCCCTGGGGCTGAGCAGAACGTAAGGAGCCTTTTTATCAATCGCTTCCTGCTCCCGGTTTAGTAAAACGTTTAGCAATACGTTGGAATCTTGCTGGCTGAGATAAATGCCGCCTGCCTGCACGGCCTCAATGGCTGTAAACAAATCCGTGTCCGCTGCGCTTTTAGGCACGTAAGCAGAAGCACCTGCCTGCATGGCCCGTTTTATGTAATTCTCATCTTCGTGCATCGTTAATACAATCACCTTGGCCTCAGGATAACGGCTTTTGATCTCCTTGAGACATTCAATTCCATCCATATTCGGCATCGATAGGTCAAGCAACAAAATATCCGGTTGCAGCTGCTCAAACAGTTGTATGGTCTGCTCACCGTCCGCCGCCTCTCCAACCACTTGCATACCCGGATTCCGCTGCAGCAGCAGTTTCAAACCAGAGCGAAGCAATTTATGATCATCCGCCAATAGCACTTTCAGCTTTTGTTTCATGATGATTCTCCTTTCCGTGGGTGGAATTGGGGAATTGCAATGAAGAGTTCCGTTCCGCCGTGGGAGGATTGTCTAATATCTAACCTGCCTTGAAGAAGCTCTACCCGTTCGCGCATTCCATATAAGCCAAGCCGATGTTCTTTCTGGGCCCGAATTAAATCCCAATCAGAAATTCCTTTGCCATTGTCCGCTATAGTGACCATAATCTGGTCGGGCTGAAAGGTGATATCAATTGACACCGTGGTTGCGCCGGAGTGTTGCACAACATTATTCAGGCTTTCCTGAACAATCCGGTAAAGAGCAACGGCAATTTGGTCATCAACAAAAGTCTGCCGGCCTGCTGTGTTTAGGTCGATATCCAGACCATGGCGCATAGCAAATTTCTCGCTATAGCGTTCTATGGCAGCGACAAGACCGAGATCATCCAATGCAGGCGGTCTTAACTCAATTGCCAAATCGCGAACCTCTCGCAAAATACCGGCAGCGACGTCCCGCCCCAAAAGCAACGCATCTTTTTGTTCCTGGTTCGGCGCATCTTCCGCTAAGACCCGCATGGTCAGCATCAGCGAGGTCAGCGCCTGGCTGGTTTCATCATGCAACTCACGGGAAATCCGCTTGCGTTCGTCCTCCTGAGCGGTCATCAGCTTCGTAATCAACGTATCACGCAGTTGTTCCTTGGCGCGCAGTTCGCCGAGCAGGACTTCCTTATCCGCGCTGGCCTTGATCAGACTGGCCGCCATTTCATTAAAAGCGCAGGCTAGCCTGCCAACCTCGCCCGTATCATGAATATTGGCCCGGACCTCAAGATTTCCCCGTGTGATCGATTCGGCCACTTCCGCCAGTTTGCGCAGCGGGTTAGTAATTAACGTCGATATCCTGCTGGATAAGAATACAGCCAATGCGCATATAACGAGGATTGTAAGCAATACGTCTCTGATATGCTGATGAATTGAGTTGCGCGTATACTCCTCGGTCATGCCGACTCGGACATAACCAACCGCACCATTTTCAATGGGAACAACAATATCATGGATAAGCCCCTCATCAGAGTTGAATACCGCTATATTCTGCTGCGTGAAATCAGGCATATCAGCCAGCAATCCTTTGGGTAAACCGCCGTGAAAGGTATGTGCCAGCAAACGCTTGTTACTATCTATGATGAGAATATACCGCACATCTTCGCTGCTTGCTACCGTTTGAGCCGCCAACTCGTAAAGGTTGTAGCGATCTTCCATTAAAACATAATTCCCGCCGGCCAAGGCTACGTGGGTTGCAATTTCGACGCCACGCTTTTCCAGCTGCTTAGAAACAATATCATCAAAAGAACTCCAAACAATCAGGCCGGTGGCAAAACTAAGTAGTGCAATGATAAATAGTGCCATTGCCAATATCCGGTAGTAAATAGAAAGCCGTGACAGCATCATAGTTGCGCTCTCTTTTCCCGCAGCATCCGCCGAATCGGCTCATATAGTTCCGGCTGAGGCGGCACGAACCGGTCAATCGACAACCCCTGCAATGCCGGTCTCATATCCGGATTTTCGTGCATGGTGAGCAAAGCCTTGCGCAAAATTTCCCGCTGTCCCTGGCTGACACTTTTACCCGCTACTACCGGGCCAATCCCAGCAGGCGGCGAAACAGCGATAATTTTGACGGCCTCCGCCAGCTCCGGCTGCTTTTGCTTAGCCCGCTCATATACGATACTGGTAACAGGGGCGGCATCTACCACCTTGTTGGCAACTGCGCGAAAAGATTTATCATGGCTATACGTGTACATATAGCGTCCAAAGAATGTTTCCGGGGTCTCGTTTTTTTGCCGAAGCATTTGGACTAAAAAAGTGTAGCCGGAATAGCTTAACGGGTCTGTAAAGGCGACAATTTTGCCTTTGAGATCAGCTACATCGTTTATCCCGCTATCCTTTGCTACAACGATATACCCTTGATAGTATGGTACGCCCAGCCGTTGTTGCGCTGCCAGCATCTCAATCTCTTCAAAGCCGCTATAGGTTGCATATTCTCCAGATGAGAAAAAGGCGATATCAGCGCCTCCATTTAAGAGCAGCAGTGCAATCTCCGCATAGCTTTTTCGTTGAATCAAAATCACCGGCCTGTTTACCTGCCAACCGAGAAAATTAGCAATGGCGCGGTAATGCATGATTGTCTCCTGCGGCAATAACACAGAAGAAATCGCCACCCGCAAAGCCTGGGAATCTGCGTCTACGGCGGAAATGTCCGGCGGCGCCTCCACTTTCTTAAAATCGATATACTTCTCTTTGCTTAGGAAGGAGCCGCAGCCTGTGCAGATCGCCATCACTAGCATGAATAAACAAACAAACCAAAAACCTTTTCGCTCCATAATCCGCCCACCCAAATAAGAAAGTGTGTGGTGTACCCTTTAATTCAATACTATGATCATTCTCTTTCGCAAACGGTAAATCCTGCCGGGTTGACAGGATTGGCGGTAATCGACAGGCTTTCAACTCGACCTGTTGGTACGTCCGAATTCCACTGCGGCAGCAAAAAACAGGGATAGTGCCAAGCCCTATCCCTGTTCCCGCGTTTTGGTTTCATTATGTAATTGCTATTACATCACTAGATGTTATGTTCGTCTACTACGAAATAACGTAAATTCTACTAATGCCGCCTCCAGCCGCTGGAGAGCCTCGGTGGTATCCGTTCCTGCTTTGCTGCACCTGGTAAACTCGTCAGATGCCTCACGAATTTTACCGTATAATTCGCCTTCTCTTTTGCGGTACTCCGCTGATCTTCGCCGTATTAGCATCGAACAGCCACTGTCGCAATCAGTTCGTCACCGCCCCATCGTGCAACTATGTCGGTAGTCCGGACCGTATTTTCAAAAATAGCGGCCGGTTCCGACAACACCAAATCACCGGCAGCATACTTAAAACTGCCTATGCATAGCAACAGAGCGATTTCACCCCATAGACTTATCTGTAAATACCTATCCAGGTAATAGCTTGTGAGACCTACTAACATTCCAAATAAAGCAACTACTAATGGAGCATATTTATAAAATACCCGCACATTTTCACCTCTGACGCAGGTGGAACCATCAAGATTTCACCGTAAACTATTAGCATTTTTCCTATTAATTGAGCATTATAGTTTTAGCTGATTTAAACGCTATCAAAATATTACCACTTTATTATACCGATATTTCAAATATTTCAAAATAATTGAAACTTATATCATGATTCTACTGCGAAAACTCCCCCTGCACAGGGGTATCAGTTGCCGAGAGAAAATGACCTAAAGCCCTTATGAAATAAGGTTTTGTAGGTATTGCGAACAGGGATTTTCTGCTTGAAGTCGAATATTATTATTATAAACATAACGATATTTGAAAGTGAGCGAATATAAATGTTTCGCAAAAATAATTCACACCTTCAGGAACGCTTGTTTGATGACTTCCAGCATTTACACCCCAGTCAACAAAAACGCTTAATGGCCAGTTGGGCTCCCATATTTTACGAACACGTTTTCAGCCAGATTGATGAAGCACCCTTTGCACCGTTATACTCTG
>NZ_FNAM01000094.1 GCF_900101845.1 Sporomusa acidovorans
AGATCGGTCACCATGGAGTGGCGGGCATTCCTGGCTTTGCCAGGGAGAATACGGGAAAATGCCCTTTGGAGAATAAATGGCAGTGCCCCACGACACTAAATAGAAAAGCCTGTAATCCGGCAATTTGATTTTGCTAGGATTACAGGCTTTTGTTTTTGTAGTAGGCATAAATAACCTATGCCGTGTAAATTTTATGTAAAAATTTCTTAGTATTTGTCATATTCGATAGGACTTTTGACCTATTTCACGAAGTAATCTATAGCAACATATTTGAAAGAAGGCGCATTGGCTATGTTTAAAAATTTAAACACTGCAACTAAAATTCTCAGCCTTATTGTATTAATGGCATTCGGGATGGGCTTCATCGGTTTTACCGGCTTTTACTTCAATCAAAAAGCCAATGAAGGTATGACGACAATTTATAAAGACAATCTGTTGCCGCTAAAATGGATTAATTCATTTAGGGTCAATCTCAGGGCTGGCGAAGGCATTACGTTGCAAATGTTGTTAGTAAACAACGATAAAACCAAAGAGCAAGAGTATATCCAGCAATTTCAAAAGCTAAAAGACGAAAATGACAAATATATGGCGGAATATGAAAAAACAAATCTTTCTTCTGCAGAGAAGGAAAAAATTTCACAAATAAAGGAAGCCCTTGCATCCTATAGGGGCGAGCGTCAAAAAGCATTGGAATTAGCAGCGAGCGGCCAAAGAACGGAAGGGTATGAATACTATAAAAGCCGTGCTTTGCCGTACCTTAGTACCATGAATACGCTGGGTGACGAACTTGCCGAGTACAATGCCCAGTCGGCGGATCAAATAAGTGTCCAAAACGATGTGGATGCTGTGTTTGCCAATAAAATGTTAATGGCTATCCCGGTTATTTCTATCCTATTGGCCTTAGGTTTCGGTTGGTGGGTTGCCCAGATCATTGCCAAACCGCTTAAAGCGGTTGTTGCCAATGTACAGGGTATTTCCCAGGGTGATTTAACCGTACAGACCGTTAATCTTACTTCTGACGATGAGGTTGGTCAGTTAGTTCAGGCTGTTAATCGTATGACTGATAATCTGCGGCAAGTCATTGCCAGTGTAGCCCAGGCAGCCGATCACTTGGTCGCTTCCTCTGAACAACTGACTGCCAGCGCAGAACAATCTGCTCAGGCATCCACACAGGTCGCCGCATCAATTACCGAGATTGCAAGTGGGGCCGAAAAGCAATCAAAAGATATTGACGATACATCTGCCACGATTGAGCAAATGGCGGCAAGCATCCAACGGACGGCAACGAGTAGTCATACTGTTTCGAATACTACCAGCAAAACGGCTGATGCGGCCCAAGAAGGGCTGGGCGCTATTGGTTCCGCCATCGAACAAATGGATTGTATCGAAAGAACGGTTGCTATGTCCGCCAAGGTGGTTACCAAGTTAGGAGAGCGTTCTAAGGAAATTGGACAAATTGTGGATACGATATCAGGTATTGCCGGGCAGACCAACCTTTTGGCGCTTAATGCCGCCATAGAAGCGGCCAGAGCAGGCGAACAGGGCAAAGGTTTTGCCGTAGTGGCGGAAGAAGTCAGGAAACTTGCTGAACAATCGCAGGAAGCAGCTAAGCAAATAGCGGGTTTGATTAGCGAAATTCAGCTTGAAACGGATAATGCAGTAATCGCTATGAATGACGGCACAAAAGAAGTAAAAAAAGGAACAGATGTTGTTACTTCAGCAGGTCAATCGTTTGACAATATAGCTCAGCTTGTTACGGAAGTTTCTGAACAAATAAAAGAGGTTTCAATTACCATGCAGGAAATGGCATCTAATAGTCAGCATATGGTTGTAGAAGTAAAAAATATTGATACGATCAGCAAAAAGGCAATCGGCCATACGCAAACCGTCTTGGCAGCCACGGAGGAACAGTCGGCGTCGATGGAGGAAATAGCTGCAAGTAGTCAGACGTTAGCCAAAATGGCGGAAAACTTGCGACTGGTTGTCCAGAAATTTAAAGTTTAGGCCATTGAAGATACTAAATAGAATTGCCAAATTAGAGAAATTTTTGAATGGGAAGCACATAGAGTGCGAAAACTATGGCGGTTAAACCTGTCATAGTTTTTTTTATTACAAGAGAAGGAAAAAAATCTTTTACGTTGAATAAACTGTTATTAGAGTATGCTAATTGCCTTAATAATTTTATTTAGTATAGTATAATTAAAAGCTGTGAGGTGGTTAAAGCGGCATTTTTTTAATATAACCCTCAATAAAATAAGAATCAAAATCAGTAATATCGGTAATTGGAGGAAGTATGTCCATACGTTCAGCCAGAGGTATACCAACAACAATATATATTCTGTCCGATTCAATTGGTGAAACCGGTGAACTTGTAGTAAGAGCAGCAGCCAGTCAGTTTGCCGGCGTCGAGATAAACATTAAGCGCCGGCCGCATTTAAATTCTGCAGAAGAAATAGAGAATATCTTAGGGGAAGCAGCACAGCTCGGCGCTGCGGTTGTTTATACTTTGGTACGTCAGGATTTAAAAGCATGTTTGCAGCAAAAGGCAGCAGAACTTGGCCTGAATGGCATAGATATTATGTATCCTGTTATTCAGGCAATCGAAGAAATTACCGGTTTAGCACCACGCAATGAGCCCGGACTTATTAGAAAAGTTGACAGAGAGTATTTTTCTAAAGTGGAAGCTGTGGAATTTGCGGTAAAATTTGATGATGGCAAAACCCAAGACGGGCTGCAAAAGGCTGACTTAGTGATAATTGGAGTATCGCGTACTTCCAAAACGCCACTATGTATGTATCTAGCTCATAAGGGGATAAAAGCTGCCAATGTGCCGCTGGTGCCCGATACGCAGCCACCAGATGAACTTTTAAAATTACCGGCCAATAAAATTATTGGGCTAACGATTCAACCATCTAATTTACAGGAAATACGAAGGCAACGATTGAGGATAATGGGATTACCTGCGGAGACTGACTATGTCAATATAGAACGGATAGCAGCGGAACAGGAGTATGCCTGGTCAATTATGCGTAAACTTGGATGCACTGTTATTGATGTAACAAATAAATCTGTGGAAGAAACAGCATCGTATGTGCTGGATATTTACCGGAAAGGGGTAGTAACAAGTGGCTAAGTATGTTTATCTGTTTAAAGAAGGCAAAGCAGATATGAAAGCTTTATTAGGAGGTAAAGGGGCTAACCTGGCGGAGATGACTAATATAGGTTTGCCTGTGCCTCCGGGAATGACAATTACTACGGAAGCATGTACCGAATATTATCGTCTGGGCCGCAAACTGCCGGCAGGGCTGATGGATGAGGTTAAACGCAATTTAGCGATTGTTGAGCAACAGGCAGACAAGAAGTTTGGTGATTTACAAAATCCATTGTTAGTATCTGTACGGTCTGGTGCTATGTTTTCTATGCCGGGTATGATGGATACTATTTTAAACTTGGGCCTTAATGAGACTACCGTTCAATCAGTTGCGAAAAACACTGACAATCTCAGATTTGCTTATGATGCCTATCGCCGTTTTATCCAAATGTTCGGCGATGTAGTCCTGGAGATTCCTAAATATGAATTCGAAGACATTTTAAACAGGCAAAAAGATATCCAAAAGGTTAAGTATGACCAAGAACTTAATCCGGACTCTTTGCGCAAAATTATTGATCATTATAAAGAATTAGTGCAAACAAAAACCGGCACGGCGTTTCCGGAAGATCCCATGGAACAACTGGCTATGGCTATTGAGGCCGTTTTCCGTTCCTGGAATAATGACCGGGCTATTGTATACCGGAATCTTAATAAAATTGACCACGATCTGGGGACTGCCGTCAATATTCAATCAATGGTATTTGGCAATATGGGCAATGATTCCGGTACCGGTGTAGCCTTTACCCGCAACCCGTCAACGGGTGAAAACAAATTATATGGTGAGTTTTTGACTAATGCTCAGGGTGAAGACGTAGTGGCAGGGATTCGTACTCCGCGGCCGATTGCCCAACTTGGCGATGAGATGCCGGAACTGTATACCGAGTTCTCAAAAATTGCCAGACTGCTGGAAAGTCACTATAAAAATATGCAGGATATCGAATTTACGATCGAACGCGGGCGGCTTTATATACTGCAAACCCGGAATGGCAAGCGCACTGCGCAAGCGAGTGTGCGCGTTGCCTTCGAGATGTCAGAGGAAGGATTAATTAGCAAACAGCAGGCGTTGCTGTTGGTTGAACCTGGTCAACTGGATCAGTTGCTGCACCGTCAGATAGATAGTAGTGCGACGTTAAACGTTGTGGCTAAAGGGTTACCGGCATCTCCCGGGGCGGCTTCCGGAACGGTTGTGTTTGATGCTGATGAAGCGGAACGCATGGGCAAAGCCGGCAAAAAGGTATTGTTGGTACGTACGGAAACAACACCGGATGATATTCATGGAATCGTTGCCGCTCAAGGGGTTTTGACCAGTAGAGGCGGTATGACCAGCCATGCTGCCGTAGTAGCCCGTGGAATGGGCAAACCCTGTGTGTGCGGTTGTGAAGCAATTCGCATTGACTATATTAAACAGGAATTTACGATCGGCGATACCGTTGTTAAAAAGGGAGATCTGGTTTCCGTTGACGGTTCTACCGGCCGGGTAATCTTGGGCGAAGTACCGATGAAAGATCCGGAAATATCTAAGGAATATAGTACTTTGTTATCTTGGGCAGACGAATATAAGCGTCTGGGAATCAGAGCGAATGCGGATACGCCTGAAGACGCTAAAAAAGCCCGGGATTTCGGGGCGACCGGTATTGGCCTTGTTAGAACCGAGCATATGTTTATGCAGCAAGACCGGCTTCCTTATGTTCAGCAGATGATTTTGGCGGAAACATTGGAAGAGCGCCAACAGGCATTGTCTCATCTTTTGCCAATGCAGGAAGGTGATTTTTACGGGATTTTAAAAGCCATGGAAGGGCTCCCGGTAACCATTCGACTGTTAGATCCGCCGCTTCATGAATTCCTGCCGAGTCTTGAAGAATTATTGGTTGAAACCACAGAACTAAAAGTAACTGGCAAGAATCCGGCACTGCTTGAAGAAAAATTACAGATGTTAAAGAAAGTACGTGCTTTGCATGAATTCAACCCAATGCTGGGGCATCGCGGCTGCCGGCTTGGCATAACATTCCCGGAAATTTATGAAATGCAAATGCAAGCTATCTTCAACGCAACGGCCAGACTGACGAAAGAAGACTATAAAGTACTGCCGGAAGTTGAGATCCCATTGACTATCGATAGCAACGAAATGAAGTTCTTTAGAGAAAAAATCGAGAATATTGCTGCGAACACGATGAAAACCGCGCAGGTTAACTTCCATTACTCGGTCGGTACGATGATAGAGATGCCGCGGGCTGCCCTCTTGGCTGAAGATTTAGCTGAGCTTTGCGACTTCTTTAGCTTTGGGACAAATGATTTAACGCAGACTACACTTGGCTTTAGCAGAGATGATGCGGAAGGAAAATTCCTGCCCCATTACCTTGAACGCAAGATTTTGAAAGAAAACCCCTTTATTGCCATTGATCAAAAAGGGGTTGGTAAGCTGATGCGTTTAGCTGTAGAAGGTGGACGTAAGGTTCGGCCGGATTTGGAAATTGGAATTTGCGGTGAGCATGGTGGCGAACCCAGCTCGGTTAAATTCTGTCATGATATCGGGTTAAGCTATGTTAGTTGTTCTCCTTACCGTGTGCCATTAGCTAGATTGGCGGCGGCTCAGGCTGCTATTAGCGGCGGCGAGGTTGCCGGAACAAAGTAACCTATATATAAACAATATGCCCCTGGAGATTATTTATCGATAAGTATCCGGGGGCGTATTATTTCCTGCAATTTACAGACAATAGGTGTGTTGACATTTAAATGAAAGGTATGATAATATAAGAAAGTCGCTGCTAGAGACGACAAAATATTGCCAAGACAAGTAAGACTTGCCAAAGAATATTATGTTGACATGATGAAGTAGACATGATAACATATATAACTGTCGGCTCTGCAAAATAGCGACGATGTTCCCTGAAAACTGAACAATGTAAGTAATGCATCAAAAAGCCAGATGTGCGGTTGAATTATCATTTGTGATAATTCAACGTCAATAAATAATTTCTTGATTGTAAGAGCCAACAAATGGCTTCATAAGATAGCTGAGGTTCGACTGCTAACGCATCGAACATAAGCAGATACACGGCGCTTTAGCGTCGATGTAGTCGCTTAGTTAGATGTAGTGCATCTAACTTCCTAAATACTGCTTTTTTATGGAGAGTTTGATCCTGGCTCAGGACGAACGCTGGCGGCGTGCCTAACACATGCAAGTCGAACGGAATTTCGCGGGTTCGAGGTTCGAGAATTCGAGGATCGAAGTATGATGAAGCAATTGATAGATCAATTGCTAACATTAAAATCGAACTTCGAGCAATCGAACCTCGAACTAGCGAATTCAGTGGCGAACGGGTGAGTAACGCGTAGACAACCTGCCTCTAAGCTGGGGACAACACCGCGAAAGTGGTGCTAATACCGGATGTGGTATCTTGGTCGCATGACTGAGATAAGAAAGATGGCCTCTTTACAATGCTATCGATTAGAGATGGGTCTGCGTCTGATTAGCTGGTTGGCGGGGTAACGGCCCACCAAGGCGACGATCAGTAGCCGGTCTGAGAGGATGAACGGCCACACTGGGACTGAGACACGGCCCAGACTCCTACGGGAGGCAGCAGTGGGGAATCTTCCGCAATGGACGAAAGTCTGACGGAGCAACGCCGCGTGAGTGAAGAAGGTTTTC
>NZ_FNAM01000046.1 GCF_900101845.1 Sporomusa acidovorans
CAATTGGTATTTCCGGGCTTATTCCACTGCCATGTGTTCACATATGGATGCCTGGATAAAACACCTTGCCATCAATATGCGTCCCCTCATTTTGGAGTGGTCGGCGGAAGTCTTTCCTGCAATTTCTTAGTTCTTAAGCGTTTAACTCTACACTTCTACACCTTGGGCCTAGTTTTTTTAGGATTTGGCTAGGTCTGCTTGCTATGCTCTCTTTTTACGTATCCTTTCCTCATCCCTTGTTTTTGCTAATTTACTTCTGATTTTGCTACTCAATACCCTCAAAATCCTACTATATGGTACTAAGTTTCCGAGAGCCTACTTATCATCTAAACTCTCATATTTATCGTTATTACCAAAGTCCCATAACTTTCCACCAGACCGGGCCAATAGTTCCCCAGATAAGCAGGTTAACTAGCAATACCATAAAGCCAAGTCGCCACCAAGTTCCCTGGTCGATATAGCCGCCGCCAAAGAATATCGCCGACGGCCCGGATGCATAATGCGTAAGACCTTGGTATAGACCGGAACCAAAGGCGAGAAGCAGTGCCGCCAAATAAGGCGGCGCCCCGGTTGTTATCGCTACCGCCAAGAAAGCAGGATACATTGATGTGATATGCGCAACTCCACTGGCAAATCCGTAGGTAGAATAAATGTAGATCAAAAATACCGTGATTAAAGCGGCTACCCAAGACACCCCGGTCAACGCGGAACTTACCGACTGAGCAAATACGCTGAAAAGCCCGAGTTTAGCCAAATTATCTGCTAATCCAAAGATACCGCCCATCCAAATCATGGCATCCCATGCACCTTTTTCAGTGATAACATCATCCCAACTAATAATTCCAGACAACATCATAATACACACGGCAGCCATGGCAACTATTGTTGCGTCAAAACCGGTAAACTGTGATGTACCCCAGCCAATAATGGCGCCAATAAATACCGCGGTCAAAATTTTCTCCTGCAGGGTCATTGCGCCCATTTTATCCAGTTCTTTTGCAGCTACCTCCTTGGCTTCCGGAGTTTTCTTTAATTCAGGCGGATAATATTTGTATAAAAAATACGGTATAACCGCTATAGATATTAATCCCGGAATAATAGCCGCGGCCGCCCACATCCCCCACGTAAGCGTAATATTTACTGTTTTAGCAGCAAAGGTGACCATTAATAAGTTTCCTGCCATAGCCGTCATGGTGATTGCGCATGCCACATTATCGGCCTGATAAACTGTCTGTACTAAATACGCCCCTATCTTTCTTGCCGTAGAACCTGGCTCTGAACCAAATACCCCGGCCAAACTACGCACAATAGGAAACATGATGCCGCCTGCCCGGGCAGTGTTTGAAGGAATAGCTGGACTAATAATTAAATTACTAATTGCCAGCGTATAGCCCAACTTCAGAGAACTGTCACCGAATCTTTTCATTAGTACATAAGCAATCCTGCGTCCAAGTCCTGATTTTATAAATCCTCGTGAAAACAGGAAGGCAGAAACAATTAGCCAAACAACACCACTGCTAAAGCCATTTAATGCTTCCCCTGGTTTAAGAACGCCTGTCAATGCTGAAACAGTAAGGGCAATAAACGTAACAATACCTATAGAAAACGGTTGAAGGATAAAGGCTAGTATAGTTGCTACAAAAATTGCCATGAGGTGCCAAGCCGGTACTTTAATACCGGCGGGAATTGGCAAAAACCATATTACCGCTCCCACTAAGATACATAGTAAGAATTTAATCCATTTTTTGCTCATACGATCTCCTCACCCCATTGTAAAATTACTTGTTAATGCCTAGTTGATGTCTGACATGTTCCCCTATTTCAAGCCCCAGCAACCCCAACCCCAAATAAGTAGCAGGAATTGTGGAACTAAGTAAAAGGTATCAGCGCCTAAGGCTATAACTGCCGGCACACTAAAAGCGTCAACTACAACGTAGATATGTGGGCCAAACGAGGCCGGAAACAAAAATACTCAATATTGACTTTAGTCCGTCACCCACAAACGCAAACAAGTATTCATATGTGGCTAAAGCCAGGTATAAATCCCCGCCCCAGACCTTAGCCACTTAATGCTAATATTGCTTTATTTTTTCAACAATCGCTTCTGTAAAACCGGTAGTAGATGCACTGCCACCTAAGTCAGGCGTGCAAATTCCATTGGCCAGTGTCTTCATAATCGCGTTTTCCGCTGTACGAGCCATCTTTTCGAGGGCCGGATCATTGTGTCTTTCTGCCATCCAATCTAAAAGCATTACCCCTGATAACAGCATACCTACAGGATTGGAAATGTTCTTACCTGCTATATCGGGTGCTGATCCATGCGCCGCCTGTGCCATGGCCTGATGATCGTTAGTATTTATTGACGGCGCCAACCCCAAGCTGCCTGTTAGTTCCCCTACCAAGTCAGAGAGAATATCACCAAACATATTTGTCGTAACAATTACGTCAAAATCTTTGGCTCTTCTTACAAGATGTGCCGTCATTGCATCAATATGGTAATCATCGACTTGCACTTCCGGATATAATTTACCAACTTCCCGGCATGTATCTCTAAACAAGCCATAGCCTAATTTAATAACATTAGCCTTATGGACTATGGTCACTTTTTTACGGCGTTTCATCGCTAAACGAAAGGCGGAATGGGCAATCCTCTCAGCGGCCTTTTTCGTGAACAATCCGGCAACAATTGCTACGTCAGGACTAGCCATAAATTCGCCGATGCCCTTATACATATTTCGGTCTGGATAAAACCCTTCTGTGTTCTCGCGGAAAATAACCATGTCTACATCATTTCCCACCAGGCTTTTAGCTCCCGGTATCGCCTTATTAGGCCGAACATTTGAATATAAATCAAAGTAATGTCTCATTTCGCCGCTGGGATTGAGTTTTGCTAAATGTTCCGGCGGATATGCGGCCGAATCATGAGGCCCGAATAACCATCCGTCACAGGTCTTTAATTCCTTTTTAGTAATCTCTGGCACCGGATCATTATATTTTTTTATACCTTGCCATCCCATTGGCAATTCAACATAATCAAAATTAACATTGCCTACATGATTTTCCGCAGCCACAAACACGTCTACCGTAGATTTCACAATTTCTGGACCAATTCCATCTCCATAGAGTACGCCAAGTTTATACGTTTTCATAATTAACTTTCCTTTCTGTGTTTACTGAATTGCTTGATAATTACACTATAATCCCTTATGAGCAATAAGTATAATAGTAGTTTTTCATGCCCTGCCATAACAAAATTTCATATTTAAATTATTCATAAAATTCAATAGAAATAAAAAAAATAGCCTAACAACCCTCAGGCTGCTAGACTACTTATAATGCTAGTAAGCTAAAAAAATAAATGATAAATCAAAGTTGTTTTACTCTCTCAACAATCGATTCTGTAAAACCGGTAGTAGATGCACTGCCACCTAAGTCAGGCGTGCAAATTCCATTGGCCAGTGTCTTCATAATCGCGTTTTCCGCTATACGAGCCATCTTTTCGAGGGCCGGATCATTGTGTCTTTCTGCCATCCAATCTAAAAGCATTACCCCTGATAACAGCATACCTACAGGATTGGAAATGTTCTTACCTGCTATATCGGGTGCTGATCCATGCGCCGCCTGCGCCATGGCCTGATGATCGTTAGTATTTATTGACGGCGCCAAACCCAAGCTGCCTGTTAGTTCCCCTACCAAGTCAGAGAGAATATCACCAAACATATTTGTCGTAACAATTACGTCAAAATCTTTGGCTCTCCTCACAAGATGTGCCGTCATGGCATCAATATGGTAATCATCCACTTGCACTTCCGGATATAATTTACCAACTTCCCGGCAAGTATCTCTAAACAAGCCATAGCCTAATTTAATAACATTAGCCTTATGGACTATGGTCACTTTTTTACGGCGCTTCATCGCTAAACGAAAGGCGGAATGGGCAATCCTCTCAGCAGCCTTTTTCGTGAACAATCCGGCAACAATTGCCACGTCAGGACTAGCCATAAATTCGCCGATGCCCTTATACATATTTCGGTCTGGATAAAACCCTTCTGTGTTCTCGCGGAAAATAACCATGTCTACATCATTTCCCACCAGGCTTTTAGCTCCCGGTATCGCCTTATTAGGCCGAACATTTGAATATAAATCAAAGTAATGTCTCATTTCGCCGCTGGGATTGAGTTTGGCTAAATGTTCCGGCGGATATGCGGCCGAATCATGAGGCCCGAATAACCATCCGTCGCAGGCCTTTAATTCCTTTTTAGTAATCTCTGGCACCGGATCATTATATTTTTTTATACCTTCCCATCCCATCGGCAATTCAACATAATCAAATTTAACATTGCCTACGTGATTTTCCGCAGCCACAAACACGTCCACCGTAGATTTCACAATTTCTGGACCAATTCCGTCTCCGTAGAGTACGCCAAGCTTATACGTTTTCATAATTCACTTTCCTTTCTGTATGTTGCTAAATTTTACTAGATAACTCTCAATAAATTAAATATAAACCGGATTAGAAAATAAGTATAATAGATGATTTTCATGCTATCCCATACAAATTTTTCATGATAGCAATATCGATTTTGTAATCTTCTCCAACAATCCCTGCTAGAAAACGTGCCTGCCCTTCTGGCTAATAGTATCGACTTCTATACGACAAAAGACGAGTGACTTCCTGATAATTAGGAAGTTACTCGTCCAAATCTTCTTAACCCGGTGTACCCGTTATTTTTATGCTTTAAATGGATAGACATGCTACCTTTTCTTGCTACTCAAGCTTAAAGCTCTTTAGCGAGGATAAGCTTTCCTCCGAAATGGCCAATGATACTCAGTTTAATCTGTTTACCGCTTCTCCGTAATTATGGGGTATAGATACTCGAACGAAGCCTGAGCAGCTTTAAAACTATCCGGAAACTGATTAATTTCCAGTGATAGATAATACCGATACTGAATAGCTCTTAACCTCCGCACTAAATCGTGAAAATCAATCTGGCCTGTACCAGGTATTCCGCGATTGTCATCAGCCAAATGCATATGAATGTTATGGCCTTTTGCCGCTAGTATACCGGCAGCCATTGACGTTTCTTCAATATTCATGTGATAAGAATCAAGCATGACATATAGATTGGGCAGCTTTAACTCATTAATCCACTCCACGGCTTGTTCGGCTGTGTTTAAATTATTAACCGCAAGACGGCTCTGCGGTTCAATGGTGATTTTTACATTCCTGGTATGTGCATAAGCCCCTACCTCAAGAAAAGCCTCTTTCATCCATTTTTTTGATATTTCCACGTTGCCTGCCTGCAAATCGCCTCTAAGTTTTCCAATAATAACTTGCGTTCCAAACAGCGCGGCAAAATCAATTACTACTTTGGTTCTATCGATTGCGGCCCTTCTTCGGCTCTCATCCAGCGCAGTAAACGTGAGCTTATCCTCTCCGACTAGCGGCCCTGTACCAATCGCAGCCACTTCAAGATTCTGTTTCTCTATAGCCCGTGAAACTCGACTTACATCCATTTCCTGCGGGCTACGCACAAATAGCTCCACACCTGAATATCCGATACTTTTTAAGGTGCTACATATATCTGCAAATTCTCCCTGATACGCCAGCATCTTCCCCCTCGCTTCAGGTGTCCCTACCGGATATGCCAATTTCATATAAATCACTCCTTTGGCCTTCGCTGTTAGACCTCTTTTTTGGGGGCACAATTAAATTCTGCACTGGGTTAAGTGCTACAGGCTCATATCAATCAAAATTATTGAGTAAAATTATGCCTGATTATCCACTGGTACAAACAGTTGGACTGTAAATAGGCTGCTAAGTTCATGCACAATATACCAGTATGGCTATAGGAATAGCATCATTATATAAAGGCAACGGTTACCCTAATAAATTCTTACGGAATGAGCAGCATCTTTCCAGTAGCGCCCTCTTTCAATGCGGAAAACGCTTGATCATAATCTTTTAGAGCGTATTTCCCGCCAATTACGGGGCTAAGATCGATTTTGCCCGACTTAAGAAGTTCATTACATTGCCACCAGGTTTTATACATAAGTCTGCCAGTTACCCCCTGCACGGTAGCTTCTTTATAAATAATATCATCTGTCAAATTTAAGGCTACAGGCTCATTAGGCAATCCAACCAGTGTAACCCGGCCGCCTTTGCGAAGAATTGCAAATCCCTCTTTAATGGCATTACCGTTTCCTGTGAAATCCACAGTAATATCCACGCCTTGCCCTTCTGTAGCCTGTAATATTTTATCAATTACATTGTCATTCCTGGAATTTAATGTTACATCGGCCCCCATTTGCTTGGCAACTTCCAGTTTCTGATCAAATACGTCAATGGCAAATATTTTGGATGCACCGCAAGCGGCAGCTACACCGACTCCCATTAGGCCAATCGGCCCGCAGCCATAAATGGCTATCGATTTGCCACCAATATCACCTGCTAAAACCCCATGCACGGCAACCCCCATTGGCTCAAGCATTGCCCCTATTTCAAAACTTAAACTATCATCCAACCGCCAGGCGCAATCCACAGGAATTGCAATATAATCCGCAAAACAGCCTTCCGTGTGAACACCAATAATTTTCATATCATTACAATTATGCTGATTACCCGTCTGGCACTGATAACACTTGTTGCAAGGTATATGGGTTTCACCTGCTACCCGGTCTCCCACTTTAAAACTTCTTACCGTAGACCCCACGGCTACAACTTCGCCGGCAAATTCATGACCAAAAACCATAGGTAATCTTAATCGTTGCTGTGCCCAAGCGGTCCATGGATAAATATGCATATCGGTACCACAGATGGCTGCAGCCTTTACCTTTATCAACAATTCGTTATCTTTAATTGCCGGTATTGGTAAATCCTCGCGCCAAGTTGCACCCGGTTCTGGTTTGTCTTTTACAATTCCCTTCATATATTCAGTCATATCTCCCATCCTTCGTTTGTTATCATAGCCTCAGGACAATATTACTTATTGCTAAAGCGGCGCACCGTAGCCCTCGACAGCCGGTTGTTTCTCACTGGTGCCGCTCACCTACTAAAAAGCATAACAATAATTGGCTCTTAGGTATAATAGCAATTTTTCATGATACCCAATAGCTTTTTTTCATGACAGCGTATAATCGCACCGCTGAAAATTACATCATAACGGCTCAAAGGAAGTCCGCGAATTTTACCATAGCAACGTGTAAGGCGTTACTTACTCATAGTTTTACCATGACTTCTCCTGTAATTTAAAAAGGCAATTCCGATTCCAAGCCGAGTTCACCGGCAACTTTCTGCAAATCAGCAATCGTATCCGCAGGAAAGAATAAACCGGCCTGGCGATTTTTCACATCATTACGCGCTTCCAATTCACCGGGGTAGAATACTTCTTCGTTGCCTTTGGCAAGCGGCACCGATTTAATCGTGGCAATCATTTCTTCAATATCAGCATTAAATGCTGCCAACGGGCGGAACGCTTCTATATTCATTGCGATCATAAAATGCCCGGCGCCACTTTTTTTATCGTAATGGTAAGGCCCATTTACCTTCGGCCCCCATTTACTTCCAGACATTGCACCAGCCAGAACATCCATCATGACACCAATTGCATAACCTTTATGTCCGGCCATCGGCGCTATTATGCCATCAATAGCTGCTTGCGGGTCTGTTGTCGGTTCACCGTCAGCTGTTAACGCCCAACCAAGGGGAATTTTTTCATGTTTATTCCGAGCTAAATAAATTTTCCCCCTAGCCACAGCCGTATTCGCAATATCAAGTACCATGGGCGCATGCTTTCCTGCCGGTGCCGCAATTGACCACGGATTAGTGCCTATGATTTTTTTCATCCCGCCCCAGGGAGCAATGGCCGGTCCGCCGTTAGTCGTTAAAAATCCGATACACCCTTGCCGTGCGGCCATCAGGGTAAAATACATACAAGTACCAAAATGATTAGAATTGCGTACGGCAACCGCTCCAATTCCATGAATTTTGGCCCGTTTAACCGCTTCGTCCGCCGCTTTAGCCGCCAACACCTGGCCAATCCCGTCCTGACCGTCAATAACCGCTATCGCACCGGCGTCCACTTCGAATTTAGGCTGTGTAACCTTATGCATTACAGCACGGCGCAAGCGCTCTACATACCAGGATAAGCGCAATACGCCATGTGACTGATGTCCCCATAAATCAGCCTGCACTAAACTGTCCGCAACCAGTTTGGCGTCTTCTTCCGGAACTTCCAGTGTTTTATATACAGTGGTAACAAATTTTCTTAGATCATCTGCATAAATTTTAGGACTATCTTGCATAATATTATCTCCTTTTCCTTTATTAAACTATGTTGCATCTAGATGATTCTTTTCACATTGCTGCTGTTATATTTCATTAATTTTGCGAATTAATAATACCAATTACTTTAAAAATAAGCCAATACCGTTCAGTGATAGCCACCATAGAAATTTGTTATTACAAGAGGAGCGACCGCTTTTGCGTTTACTCAATATTAATCGGCTTACGGGTCATAGTAGCTGATATAAGCGCACCAATAATAATAAGCACCCCGGCCAATAAAAACGCACTGTCAAAACTCCCTGTTGTCTTTACAATATATCCGGTAACAACAGGTGCCATTGATCCAAAAAGATTACCCCCGAGGAGTAAAATGCCGAAGGCGCTGCCGGCAACAGCGGGATTCGCAACGAGGTCGTTAGTAAGTGTCATATTTAAGCCAATCGTAGATGCGAGGAATGTTTTCACCAAAGTTATGATGATAAAAATTACAATTGGACTGTCCACCATGGTTGTAAATATGAATATACTGGACAATGCCATAAACGTGATAACCATAATGCGCCGACGCCCCTGCAATACTTTTTCCGGCGTTAAAAGCGTATCACTTAATTTACATACCGCGATACCTAGAACCCAGGCGGTAACAAAAGCAAAAGCACTAAATAAGCTTGCTTTCATTAACTCCATGTGTCGTACCTGCATTAGATAGGACGGCAGCCATGTAAGTATTAAATATTGAGTATACATAATGCAACCATGAGAGAGGGCTAATCCCCACGTAGTTTTTTGTTTAAGCAGTTGCAATATAACGGTAATACTAACGCCTTTTTCTTCACCGATTTTTTCGCTATCCGTATTTTCAGCGATATATTTGCGTTCGTCAGCAGACACCCAGGCACATTCTTGCGGATTATTACGGAAGTATTTCAACCAAAAGAATAACCATACAAACCCAATTGCACCTGTAATGACAAAAGCTACCCTCCAGCCCGCTTCGGTAAGTAACCAAGCAATCAATGGCATACCTATAGCCGGACCTGCTTCAGCCCCTGAGCGAGCCAACGCAGTCGCTAAACCACGCTCTTGAATTGTAAACCATTGCCGAACCACCTTACTGCCCGCAGGCATTGTTGCCGATTCACCCGCTCCCAATGCCAGCCTTGATGACACCATCGTCACAAAATTGTTTGCCATACCGGTCAACATGGCTGCAACCGACCAAAATGCCACGGCCAGAGCGTTTATTTTTCTCGGACGCAACTTATCGGTAAGCCATCCCACAGGGACCAAACAAAATGCATAGCTCCACAGAAAAGCCGACAGTACAATGCCCATAGTACCTGCATCCCAGCCAAATTCTTTAGAAATTACCGGCGCGGCAACAGACATGCTGACCCGATCAATATAATTAATAAGCGAAGCAAAAAATAATAAAGCCATAATAAAGAACCTTTTGCCACGCCACAATGATGTTACTGTTTTATTCCCAGGTTCAACTCCCGTAGTTTTCACCGTATTCTCAACAGGTGTACTCATCTTCATCCTCCTAATTCATTATTATGTAGCTACTTTATTTCAATTAGATCCATCCACAAAAGCCATTTACTGCCAGCATTCACGTCATATTGACGCACAAAAGCGAGCTTTCCGTCATCGCCAATCCGGAACACTGACAAATTTGCCGGAACAGTTTTTAAGGTATCGCCAGTCTTTACCTGCATTGTTTTTTGATTTGCGGCAACAAGCAATTTTCCGCTTGGATCAATGGCGAAAGTTCGTGCCTCGATTCCTCCACAGTCAATATGTTGAATCAGGGTAGGCTCACCGCTTGTTTCATCCAGTTTAAATACTGCGATATTATTTTCACCGCCTGCCCAAATCACCGCCTGTCCATTTTCTTTGATCGTGCCGTCAGCCCGGTTCGTAACATACAAATACTTTCCGTTCGGATGGATCTTAACTACGCCACCCTTTTGCCGCTCTTTATGTACGTATTCAAGATTATTCAACGTTTCTTTCTGATAAAGTGGTTCTTTGCTCAATATTCCGTCTTTAAGCGTGTGCATCTGCAGTTTACTGCCGCGTTCCATAGCAACATAAACCCAAGGCTTTGTCGGATGAAAAGCTAAATGACGCGGACCCAGTTCCTGTTCATAGTAAGTTTTATCCACCTGGGTTAGCACTCCATCGCTAAAACTAAAGGTCGTTCGACTACCAATATCTGCAGGTCTGGATTGTACAGCCTCGTTCCCCCTGCCAAGCGCAATCACAGTATTATTCGTTGACGTCACCATTACCTGATGGGTAAATATACCGCCGTCAGGTTTTTGGGGTTGAGGCACCTCTTCTCCGATGGCACCGTCTCTCAATATCCGGTATACACGCACCGTCCCACTTTGGTTAAAGGCCACTAAGGCATAGTTACCGGATTTATCTACAGTGATATGAATCGGGCGCTCGGGCAGGATAACCGGTTCACCATACGCTTGAAGACCGCCATTGGTTTTATCTATTTTGAACACACTCAGTAAGTGTGTATTGCCTGCTGCCCCCAGGGTGCCATTGCCAGCGTTACTGGAAACGACATACAGGTAATGTCCGTTAGGATGGAATGCGGCGAACTGTACGTTAGCCGCTAATCGTATCGATCCTTTTTTCGTTAAGGTCGCGTTAGGCACATCCAATTCATAACGGGAAAGTTCTTCTCCCAAACTGGTATACACGGCTATCTCACTTTGCATTTGTGCGGCTGCTGACACAAATGCAGGTTTTACAAACCACGATATACTCAAAATTAGCACGAAAACTGCAAATAATTTCATTATCGGGTTACCTCCTTAACCACAAATGGTATATAAAATTTCAGCTAACCGTTTTAGAATCACTATAAAAAGATTTCAGATAGTTCTCTCTTTTTAGACACCTCCCCTTCAGCTTAATATTTAGACCCATCTTCTATATTGATTCTAAAATCCGGGATTGTTGGGCTTAATCACCTCCACATTTTTTTAACGGGATACGCACATGCTGAACAGCGGAAATTATGTCTTACACCTCCTTCCTAATTTTCACTTTTTTGATTATACAGTCTATTTCTAATATTCATTTCCTGCCATGCTGTATCTGCCGCAATAATTTGCAATTAAATACTAGCAAATGTTCCGTCAATTGTCTCATATCAATACGTGATAGACCTCATCAGAAAATTAAATAACATATAATTCGCACTATTTTGCACCCTTACAAAGCAGGAAATATTCTATTTTACCAGAATAATTTATTCGAGCCAATCGAAGTCGATTTATGTTAATGAGGGAGGTTTCTGCAACGGAAGAACGTGATCTGCTTATCATAATTGCATTATATAAACATAAAAATATTACTAAAACAGCTCAATCTCTATTCTTGTCGCAACCGGCACTTACTGCCCGCATACACCATATTGAGGAATATTTAAAGACTAAGCTCATATACCGTGGCAGTAAGGGTATACATTTTACTCCCGCAGGTGACTACTTGGCCAAAAATGCCGAAAGATTACTGGCAGATCTCCGCAACGTCCAAGAAAATGTCTTAAATTTAGGCAATGGGGTAAAAGGTACATTGCGCATTGGCGCATCCATTTACGTTTCACGGTATATCCTGCCCCGCCTGCTTAGCCTTTTTCAGAATCAGTATCCTAAAGTAGACTTTAACGTCACTACAGTCCCCAGCCGGAATATCATTAATTTAATGCATAATCAGGATTTTCATGTTGGATTTACCCGCGGAGACTATGTCTGGAAATACGAGAAATATGAGCTATGCGAAGAACGGATTTGTATTGTCTCAAAAAATGAGGTTAATCTAAGAAATCTTCCGCAACTGCCAAGAATCGATTATCGAACTGATTATTTAAATAGAATTACCCTTGAAAATTGGTGGAAAGAGAATTTTTCACAACCACCTACCATCAGCATGTCTGTTGATCAAATTGATATTTGCAAGGAAATGGTGATTAACGGTCTGGGTTATGCAATTTTGCCAAACATTTCTTTGTGTAACGTTAATGACATATATAAAATGTATCTATATGATCAAGATAAAAAACCACTGTTTCGAAAGACATGGATGCTTTATCAGCAAGAAATGCTTGAAATAAAATTGGTCAGCGCCTTTGTAACTTTTGTTAAAAATACCAATTTTGATGATGCATTTTTTAATTCACAAATGTAGAATGTATAATAAAAAAGGTATCTGAGATAAAATCTCAGATACCTTCAGAATGTAGACAAATCCCGCCTTAGGCTGAATAGCCAAAAAGCGGGATTTGTCTACATTCTGAGCAAAGATACAAACCTCCTTACCCTTTTCGTATTATTTTAAGTGTTTATCAAAGAAATCAACTACTATTTGCATTACTTCAGGCTGATTCCAATAAACACCGCCATGCTGCGCACCTTTGACAATATAACGGGTGGTTTCAATGCCGTGAGCTATCAGCGCCTGATGCAAAAGTTCCGTTTGGCTGGGAGATACGACAGTATCCTTTGTCGCCGTGCATCAAAAGAAACGGCGCAGTTTTGTCTGAGATATAATTTATGGGATTTGCCGCTTTGGCTTTTTCGGGATCAACTAAAATACCACCGTCTTGGCCGCCGAAAACCGGGCTGCCGTTTACCCACAACGCTTCTGTCGCGCCGGGAGATCTATGCGCTTGCTGTACTTTTTCGGAATAATCTGCACCAACTCTTGTCAAATCAGATAAACCATAAAAGTCAACCGCCGCCTGTACATCACTGCTTTGGTTTAAATATTCGCCTTTATCAAATTGTTTGGTGCCGTTGGTAGTACCTGCCATAGCAGATAAATACCCGCCTGCAGAAGTACCCATAACACCGATTTTTTCCGGATTGATATTAAATTTGTCAGCATGTGCCCTAAGGTAGCGAATAGCTGCCTTTACATCTTCAAGCGGTTGAGGAAAAGTTGCGGTCGGCGCAACACGGTAGGTAATACTTGCTACTACATAGCCGGCATTGGCTATATCCATGCGCTGCTGTATGTAATTGTCTTTATTGGCATTGATAAAACCGCCGCCTGTTACAAAAATGATTGCCGGCATTTTTTCATTTCTCTCCGGCTTTAACACATCCATCCCCATTGCCACATTATCATAACCCCGGCTGGGTACCTGCTCATAAATGACATTAGATATAAGCCTGACTGTTGGTTTTGTAATAGGAAAATCCAGAGTTTTACTGTCTGCATTGCGATCTGCGGCTGAAGCGCTGCCGACTAAGCCGGTCATCAATAACCCTGTCATAGTTAGAATACCTATTGACTTTTTGAGAATCATTTTTGTTCCCCTTCTTTTTTAGTAATACTGCCAGTTAGTTTTTTCTTGTTGTATAACCTTCAGGAAGCTGGCTTGGAGCACAGCTGATTACTTCATCATTATTGTCAGCGCCGCATTCTTCAGTAAACGTAATGAAAGTCACTTGCAATTTCCATTTAAACTTATCAGTATGACCCTTAGAAGCCCAAACAATAGTTTTTATACTTGTGATTTAACCACATAGCCAACCAACAGAGCTGCGTCAACCCATAAACATTCATCATCTACATTAAATTTAGGATGATGTTGACTCTCAGTTATTCCTTTTTCTTCATTGCGCACTCCAAAATCAAAATATACCCCTGGAACTTTCTCCAAATAATAACTAAAATCCTCCGAAGGCATCTTTTGGGGTGATTCTTTAAAATTCTTTTCACCTACTAATTCACTAGCCACATTTTTCATTATATCAGCTTGCACCGCATCATTTACTAATACAGGCGCGATTACTGTATAAGTCATCTCAAATGTACAACGCATAGCTTCCGTTATTCCTTTAACAATACGGTAAATCCTTTCTTTCATAGAACGATTTACTTCCGGACTTAGGGTACGAACGGTAATATCCATTACTGCAGTATTGGGAATAACATTAGCCCTTTTACCGGCCTCAAAATGTCCAACTGTTACTACTGCTGGTTCAAACGGTGTAATTTCGCGGCTAACAATTGTTTGTAGCGTACTAATAATGGTTGCTCCGGCCACAATAGGGTCAATGGAAGCTTGCGGCATTGCACCATGCCCACCCACACCAGTAATTTTTATCGATACGGTAGATGAAGATGCTAACGCCGCACCTGCCCGGCACCTGACTATTCCTGTATGGATGGTAGAATCAGTATGCGCGCCGGCAATCATATCCACGCCATCAAGTACCCCTTCAGCGATCATTGCTTTTGCACCGCCGCCTTCTTCAGCAGGTTGAAAAATTAACCTTATGCTTCCGGAAAGTTGATTTTTTAGCTGCATTAAAATTTGGGCGGCACCAAGCAATCCGGCAGTATGTGCATCATGTCCACATGCATGCGATATGCCTTCAACAGTCGATTTATATGAAATTTCATTTTCTTCCTGTATTGGCAGTGCGTCCATATCAGCACGTAATGCTACTACTTTCCCAGGCTTTCCAGTATCTAAGTCTGCTACAACACCTGACTGGGTACCGCCAAAACCAACTTTAATCTTCTCATATCCCATTTCATGTAATAGTTTGGCAATTTTAGCAGTTGTTTGTACTTCCTCCCATTTTAATTCAGGATGAGCATGAAAATCATGCCTCCATTCTGTCATTTGAGCTGACAAAGCTTTTGCCATCTCACCTATAGCAGGCATAGAAATTACTGGTTTCGACATTGGAATTCTCCTCGTAATATTTTTCATTTTTATTACTGATTGTATCGGTAATAATGGTTGTGATCGCCGTCAATAGCACCACTGAACAAACCATGAAAAACCAGTTATCTACTGGACTGACAACTAAGTTTTTATCAACGATTTGCGCTGCAGAAGTGCTAAGACCCGCCAGGATAACATCCATACCAACAATAATCAGATTAGCCGAATATCCCCCACCTACACCAGCCATAGCCGCCGCTAGACCGGCCAAAGGATGTCTCCCTACAGAATAAAAGACCAGAGCACCGAGAGGTGAATATCCTGGAAAATCTCATTGCTATTTTAAACACCCACATTATAATGGAAAGGTGATTTTTTTGTATAACTTTCGTTTCCGCACCGCGTAGCGGGTGGTTTTTTGTGGAGCACAAAAGGCTCGTGCTCCACTGGCTAAAGCCTATAATGGAAAAAACGCCCAGGTGGGCGTTTTAGAAAGTTAATCACACCAATCATGCTTGCACTTTTTGTGACATTTTGGACATTCGCATTCATCTTCAAACCAATGGTCACATTTAGGGCATTTTTCACACTTTAATTTACATTCCCAGTGACACTTAGGACACTCATGATGATGTTCATGACCACATATTGAACATTTTACATAATTCATTTTATCCCCCCTCTCTTTCTAGACTAATATATAATATGTTAACTAAATAAAAATGTCCCGCTGCAAAAAAAAAAAACTCCGTAAGGATTTTCCTCAGCAGAGTGGTATCGAATATAGACGCAGATATGGAATGCAAAGGTGAGTTTCTCCGACTCACCACATTCTTTAAAATTTAATTATCCATTACTATATTTATTTTTAAAGATGCACAAAACTTCTGCCAAATTCCTAAAAATTTGGCAGAAGTTCTATTTTTCGTCATACTAATGCTGCGGTTCTGAAAAATGCAGACCAGCAAGGGAAAATTAGAAACAGCACATTGTTTCAAAAGTATTAAATCTGCCATGAAACAAAGAACAGCCATGACAATGATTGACACAGCAGAACTGATGAAAGCTTATGCCAAGCCCAGAAGCCAATCAGGACCATTCAACGATTTTCGGAATATCTAGTCACTGCTGTTTGTAGATATAATTCTTAATAATTTCAAAATGCAGAATGAAAATAATTAGGGAGTTATCTAAGATAAAGTCAGGACCACCCGTAGAACGGGTGGCTTGATTACACCCTATAAGGGCTGAGTACTAGCTGAGTCTCAAGACTCATTGAAAAAGTCCGCCAACCGCATAACCTTCTCAGTCTGCCCCTAAAGGGGCTTTTTTCATGACTTTTTCACGGGCTCACCCGTAAACGGGTCTGTTAATTCCTTCAAACTTAATTAATCGGCAATTATATCTTCTTGTAACTGCTCTCGGACTCAATTCTTCATGAAAGTTCTCCACGAAGACGGGCTAACTCAGCATGACTCTCCATGTAGTACCACCGTACAGTCTTTCCACACTGTACTGCATGAAGCTTACCTTCTGTAGCCATCTGTCTCACAACGATGCTGTTCGGTGTATGGGATTCAGTGGTAAGCAGGACTCATCAATGGCGAGAACAGTTCCGCGATCCAATATTGATTTAGTCGTTGCTCCTGATTCAACAACGGGGAGGTAAGATTTTTACCTCCTTTTTCGGCGTTGCTATTGATTTTCCTGATTTTGCATCTGGTTCTCCGCTGTCTGGCTAAGACGGCTATTTATTTGCGAGATATGACGATCCATGTCTTGTGACATTTGCTTAAACATTTGTTGGGCCGCTTTGTCATCAGTTGCCGACGCAAAGGAAGCATAAGTACCTTTTGCAGATTCGGCAGCAGCCATGGCTTTTTCAAGGTCTTTTTTAACCGTCATATTGAAAGTCCTCTTTAATAGCATATACTTTGAGTCAACAATATTATTATCTGCCAATTAATATTTTTTATAAATGGAATTAAAAGGGAAGCTAACCCAGCCCGCCTTCCTAATTTGTCGTATATACTCATACCCCATCAAAAAAACAGGACAGTGGGCTCCATTACGCCTTCTATTTAATGGATCAAACGAAAGAATGGACTAGCTCTCTTAGCTGCATCTACGGCCTGTAGAAATTCGGCGCGTGTGATACAGCGATTTAGTTTAGGATTCTGTTGGGCTTTAAATTCAGGAAAGTACTGATCCATAATATTTATATAGGAAGTGGGGGAAACCTCCTTAGCAATGAACTCCATCACCTGCTCAGTTCCAGCCAGATTACCCGGTAAAACCAAGTGGCGAATCAGTAGTCCTCGATGAGCAATCCCCTGTTCGTCAATGACAAGATCCCCAACCTGCCGATGCATCTCTTTCACCGCTGCTTTCGTTACTTTCCAGTAAGACGAAACACATGATAATTGTTTGCCTATTTCAGAACTTGCGTATTTAAAATCAGGCATATAAATATCTACGATGCCATCGATACGCTCTAGTGTAGTCTTATTATCATAGCCGCTGGTATTATAGACAAGCGGTATGTGTAACCCTTTTTCCGCCGCGTGAAGAACGGCTGCTATGATCTGGGGAACGTAATGCGAAGGACTAACCAAGTTAATATTGTGGCAGCCCGCCTGTTGCAGTTCTAACATTATACTTGCCAAATCTTCAGGTGATAGCTTATCGCCTTTTTCATGACTAATGTCCCAATTTTGGCAAAATAGGCAACCCAAATTACAATGACTAAAAAAAATGGTGCCTGAACCATAAGTACCAACAAGGGGTGGTTCTTCACCAAAGTGAGGCTCATAGCCTCCAATTTCAACATTCCAGCCGCTCTGGCAATACCCTAGCTCTCCCGCCTTTCGATTAACATGACAATGGTGGGGGCAAACTACACAGTCCTCAAGTTCTGCCATGAGCGCTTTGGCAGCTTGCTGTAAGGTACCATCCGCGAGGCCTCTAAGATAGCCTGGATAATCGTCCATTTTAACGCAGTCCCTTCATAAATATAGTTCTTGTCACGGTGCCGTGTGTTATTCTCTCTTGATATAAAATTTCAACCCTTAATCTTAAAACATGTTTCAACGGACGTTAGACCACTTACCGCACTTGTCACCCCACCTAGCAATGACTTCTTTGTTCATCTACGATTTCACATAAGTTAGCACAGCCAGTACATTCAAAGCTTCTTGGCTGATATTCAAAATCCGCTACCTCAAAACCGCGAAATGCTGTTTGCTTAACATCCCGCATTTTTTCTTGGACCAAAAGGGCTGCGCCCACAGCACCCATAACGTTGAAATGTGGTGGAGCATGCGGTATTGAGCGCCTCTTCAAAGGCCCGTCGCATTCCTTTATTTGCAGCTACGCCTCCTTGAAATAATATAGAACTATGAAATTCCCGTTCAGGACTGTTAGGCCACTCTCACTGACTTGACAGTGAAGCGTGGCTTTGTAGTAATATTATGCATCTATTCATTTAAATATAGACCATGCCTATCCTTTGCAATCTTCTATTGTCAACAAAAAGCCCGCCAATTTCGCGAGTTGACAACGTATTACCATATTGTATTTTGGGGAGATTCTCTGTCCGTCATTGATCATTTTGGTAGCATTTTTTACTCCGACAACTGCTGGTAAGGCATATTCACGTGCGATAACTGCTCCATGGGTCATCAGTCCACTAACTGGTGACTAGGCCGGTATGTACTCTTATAGATTTCATGGATTTGGACTGGCGTGATTCGCCTCCACCATGCAATTTTGCAAAGTCTGGATATTGAACAACGTAATTAGATATTGCTGGGTTCCCTGCAGGGGGGCCGATGTATTATAAAAAAAACAATTGTCCGCCTCTGTTAACAGCGAAAAAAAGAAGGCTTTGGATTGCGAAATATGTCAAATGAATTATGAGTAATCGAAATGGAAGGGATTGGTACCGCTCTTTAAGGCCGGTCCAAAGCCATCCGCTGATGGCATATAGGATAATTAATCCAATTCCAGTATAGATGGATTGTCCAGTCGGCACTATTATAAGCCGTTGCCAGTAACACAGATTTCTTTCCATGAAGTTTGCCGGTACGAGAATAGAAGCGATCTATAACCGTTTTCAGCTGTGCAGACATTCCGTAATAATAAAGCGGCGTAACTAACACCAATAAATCTGCCTCCAGCATTTTGGGCATAAGCTTCTTCTCAATATCATCCTGCCAGACGCACGGACCATCCATATGGCACTTATCACACCCACGGCAAGGATGTGTATTTTCATTCGCAGCATCAAAGGTGAATACCGCATGCCCTGCACTCTCTGCACCTTCAGTGAGCCGTCCAGATAGATAAATCGATGTGGATTCATTTTTTGGATGCGGACTGCTATTAATAACTACAATTTTCATGCTCTTACCTCCTGATACGCTTCCCTTTTCCGGAACTTTATTTTCATTCTCCTTATTCCCAACCATTGCATACAATCCACAGCTGCTCAAAAAGAGCGTCAATGTACCCATGCCGCTAACTTTCAGGAACTCCCGTCTGTCCATACAAATCCTCCTGTCTACTCCTTAGAAACAACTTCAACTTTTGCATCGAATTCACCATTCATGCCAGCCAGATTTTCAAGACCACTGATAAAATGTCCCATAGGGATGAGACCCTTGGAATACCTGAATTCTTTATAAAAAACAGAAACATTGCCCCATGGACCATAAACTGCCAGATCACCAGGTTTTGGCGCAAATCCTTCCGGAGCATTTTCTTTCGACAGTGTCTTGGGTGGATCAGCGATTTTTTCTGTTTCATTATAATCCTTGAAGTGAAGCCTCATCGGCATGGCTTGGAGGAAATCCCGACTAGTCCGTTATCTTGCAATTCCGCGATTGCTTCCTTGCCTTCAAAAGTAATTTTTATACGGACATGCTTGTCATCCTGTGCTTGCGACAGCGTTTCATTTTCTGCCTTTACGACCCCAGCCTGAATATCTCTCCTACTTCCATAAGCAGCGCATACAGCAGCAATAACGAACAGGAAGGCAATCCCCAGTAAGCACAGCTTCTTCATGTTCATGATTTCGTTCTCCTTTACTTAATTCTGCAAACTCTGCTCAACAATTTCTTGTGACATGCGTGCATAATCTTCCGAAAATACATCATTTGCGTTGGCAATACAAACAAAGCACCTCCAGAAATAAACAAAAACAGTGAATACCATTACCGCGAAAGCACCTATTAATTTCTTTTTCATTTCCATCCCCCAATTCATTTACCTGATTGGGCCTGATGACTCGAAAACCACTGTTCCAGTTCCTGTTTTGAGGTACTCTGCGAGAAACGTTTACCATCCACCCAGTTTGCGGAAGCAGAGCACAGAGTATGAAGCGCATCTGCACTAGAGCCTACATCGCTGCTAGCTGATGTGCAAATCGGTATTATTTTTTTACCCGAAAAATCATAACTCTCCAAGAAAGTATTGATAATACGTGGAGCCTGTCCCCACCATATTGGATAGGCAATTACGATTGTGTCGTATTGTTCAAAAGATGACACCTTCCCGGTAATAGCTGGACGTGCACTGTTATCTTTTTGTTCCACTGTAGCGCGCGTAGATTCGTCGTTATAGTTCAGATCCTCACGGGTATATTTTTTCTCTGGTACGATTTCATAGAGATCTGCTTTGAGAACATCCGCTGCATTCTCTGCCAATGCTTTCGTATTGCCCGTGCAGGAAAAATATGCGACCAGGATTTTACTGTTCCCATTTACCTTAGTCGCTGTCGATTCCGATGCAGGTTTCTCCGTTGCTACTCCACTTTGTGCCGATTGCGAAGACGTTGTTGCCTTGGTACTACCACATGCAGTAAACGTCATAAGAATACATACGGATAAGAGGAGTGTCATCATTTTTTTCATGTCAAACGCCCCTTTCTTTACTACAAAACTCACCTTCAAATTCATTATCCACACATTTATCACGAGAATTCCTTGTACTTCTTTGAACCATAAAACTCACGACAGCATACATGCCGATGATATTGAGAAGCGTCAAGATGAATATCCCGAAAGGAGCTTGCGTTGCTGCCGTAATAAAGAGATGCTTCAGTCGCAATCGATCACCAACCTGATGCATAAATGACCCATAGACGCCACCAGCAATCAAGAAAAACATCATAAAATAACATCCAATCCGGTATTTCAGTGATTGTAGATTCCAGCAAGACCAATTCGTAAAACGCTGCCATAAAGACGACCAATGCAGCCCCAGATGAAGCCCCAGCAGAATGAGCAACAAATAAGGCAACGATACATGAAGCTGATGAACCATGATGTTTCTCTGTAGATATATTCCAAAAACGCCTTTGAACAAATGATTGGAAATCATCATGCCTGTCGCCATGATAATCAAAACATTGACAATTAGTAGCCAATTAATCCCTGCCGATAGGCATCTCCTGAAAGTCCATTTTCCTCTAAGCAATGAGGAAAAACACTGACGATTCCAGATGAGATGAAAAACTGCTGCTACTAACATAAGGACGCCTAGCACCTCATGCAATATCTTGCGATCATGCAGCGAAAGTTTGTCATTGCGTGACCACACTTCACCAAACAAAATATCATCATTATATCGTGCAAAATCTGGAGCAAAATCCCCTAATACATCGTGTCCTGCTGTTTGTACAATCTTCTTAGCTACTGGTTTTGTTACTTTGTTCTCATTGTTTTCCATATTTGTTGCCTCCACGCTTAAATAATTTGTCATGATAATCCCTGCTGTCAAACCTAACGCAATGAATTTTTTCCATTTCATTGCAAACACCTCCTCAAACGATAGATAAATCCATTTCATCTATTTATTTTAAGTTGTAATAACAAATTATTCCAATGCTTAAAAATATGCAACATCAATGCTTTACAGGCATTTCAATCATTTGTTTCAATAAGTTTTTGATATCCTTTGCAATCTACTCCAGTCTCAACCGATTTTGACTCGTGGGTTTGACGTGATTGACAAGGCTACTTTGGGGCTAGGAACAGGGGCTCTGGTGCAAAAAATAAAGCCGTGATATAATCATTACCCTAAACTTAAAAGTTGAGGTAAAAAGAATGTCACAGCATTTATTTAAATGGAAACATTACGAGTCTGAAATTATAATGGTGTGCGTTCGCTGGTACCTTAAGTATCCCCTCAGTTATAGAACTTCGCAATGGTCTTTGTATTGCCGGATTCAGAAAAATATATTACAATACTTTTTTTGTTCATAAGTACTTCCTTCCTTCGCTACGCTGTTTCAGTTGATTTGCGGATACGTGACGTATTCCTCCGCCCAACTGTCCAAAGTTTCTTACTCTTTGCCAAAGCTCTTGCATTTGCCGATTACATCTCCAGTGCGGAGATATTCATAAGTCGGCATCTCAAAAAGCACAGGCTTGAGGGAGTGGTAATCGATCTTGCCATTTTCGGTCAAAATGGCTTCTTCCGCATATACACTCAAAATCTTGCAGATGAAACTCTCAAAGCCGTCCGTTTCATAAATGTCATCCACTATACACTCCATAACAACGGGCGCCTCATCAATGATGGGTGATCCAGTCTCGCCAGTATGGTAGTCGAAAACCGTCGACTTGTCGGTCTTGCTACCGCTAACGCAGCCAACATAATCGGCTTTTTTCAGCATAGTTTCGTCTACAATGCTTACCGTTAGGCTGCGTGTCTCCTTAATGCCCTGATTGGCATAATGGGGCTTAGCCAAGCTTACCATGATGCGGTTATGGCCAATAATACCTAGATGGCCCACCAATGTATAGTTTGGCTTACCGTTTACCATCGTACCGACGACTGCCAGCGGGGTAGGATACAGTGCCAATCCAGTACCAATGTTATTTTTCATTTTTATTACCTCCATTTATTATATACATCTGGATTTTAGCTCAAGTTGAATCTCGTTCTTTATTTTGCATACAACTTATAGTTTACTAGAAGTCGTTTTAAATTTATTTATAGTATGTTTTTCCCTAATTCTTCAGCTCTTTTTAACCCGTCGGTCTTCATAATATCCTCTTTACCATGAACCCCCGATACAAGGATTGTGCCGCAATCTTTCCAATTCCAATGCTTGGCGATTAACTTATATGATGCAACAAGCCCCTCAAAACTGGATTCATTTGGATCAGCGGCGCAAGCTAGCAGCACACTCTCTTTTATCTTTACAGCCCTTTGCCCACAATAAAAGGAAAAGAACTTATCAACAGCAGCTTTCAGATGTGCCGTAAACGAGAAAAAGTATAATGGAGTTGCAAATACAATCATATCGGCTTGCTCCACTAGCGGCGCAAGTTCATTAAAATCGTCAGGAATAGAACAAGCTATGCCCTTGCTAAAACAAGTCTTACAGTCCATACATCCCTTAATGGTCTTGCCTGCTGTTATATATTTTTGAACCGTGTGTCCCGCCTGCTGAGCACCCGCGATAAATGCATCTGCCAACTTATCGCTATTACCGCCTTTTCTCGGACTTCCTGTTAAAACTAGTATATTTTTTGACATAATCAAATCCCTCACTAAAAAAACTTTATTTGGTAATCTCACAGTTCCTTGTAATTTTTTTGGATTTTAATCCAATTCAAGTCAAGCATTTGCTGATAAATTATTCTCATAGTAACTTTGAATTCAATAGCCAAAGCGATATAAATTACCTCCTCCCTTCTTGACACACGCATTCGGCGTTACTACTTGGTCACTACTTTTTGCATTTCTTGTAGGCCACAGCACATCATTCTAAGGCTTTATCCTTCTTTTAGAAAGCATGTTTCTGTATAGTATAATTTTTATATTTTTCTTGGTTGCAACGCCAATTCAATACGTTGTGAATTTTTTCTTTTACTCATTTCTAAATAACTAAACCCAGCTCATTCCTTTCCATTTTTAGATTTGTTCCATTCGTTGACGAGTTTTTCTTCTGCTGGTAGGCACACACTGTAATAATTATTGATCTTATAATCAATAAGTTGCAGAAACTCCTGCATTTCATTAATTTTACTTAGAATGTTATCCCTAACTTCAGTTAAGATTTCCCGACGGGCAATTTTTGTGTGCTCTCCCTCCATCGCAAGACGTATATACTCAATAATTGAATCTAGCGGTACTCCTGCTTTTTTAAACTTCATCGCAAGGTCAATCCATTGCAGTGACATCTCATCATAGTCTCGGATACCCGATTCAGTCCGCGGCACAGGCGGAATTAAACCTATTCTTTCATAATATCGCAGGTTATCAACGGAAATACCTGTGATCTGTGAAACTTCCTTAATAATCATAAAAACCTCCATCATTATTACCTTCATACTTCTTATATTGAGTTTAACCGCTTAAGTTAACTTAAGGTCAATAGTTTTTTCGTTTTTTTTTTTGCACCTAAATTGCATTGAAATAGAGGTGTTGTGCTGATAAAATTGATCAGCACAACACCCTGCTAGACCTTCTTATCAAGGATTATTTTTAATTATTTCCAGAATAGGCAAGAGGTTATAACCCTTAGGCAAGCCCGGCCTAATATTAGTCTATTTAATAGAAGCGTACAAACAACTGTCTCTAACAACACCAAATCAGCTCACAAGATGTTGATCTTTTTTTACCCGTACTCTCCCTGTTAATCATTTGCCGCTTATAGCATTATCCAATAATCCATCGGCATTATCAGCTTCTTTTTTACCAACTTTAGCTTCAAGAACGGATATCAGACTTTTCATCTGGGGCCTCCGTCAGTCCGGTATTAAAACCCATTCTAAAATGCCCCTGTAATTGGGAATCAACACCAGTCATACTTGCCAGCGCAGATATGGTCGCGATCTCCCGGCTCTGAAAATCCAGGTTGTCGCGTCCAAAGATGTCCCCAAACAAATGCCCTTTTAAAAACTCATCAATGATGGGAGCAAAACCAAAGGTATTAACTGACCCGCGGACGGGTACGCCCCCTATTAGTTTTGTCAGATTTTCTGTTCCAAGTTCGATTCTGTTTTTATTTGTAGGCAAGGGGGTTGCTTCCTTACCAATCTCGTCTTGAATTCCCTTCGATTTTCGTTCTTCTACGACGTTCATAAAGGTACTAAGCCCGTTCAAGCTACGCGGAAAGCCACAATAGGCGTACATCTGCACAAGCACTTCTTTGATTTCGTTAACAGTCAAACCAACTTCCAAGCCATCATTTAAAGCCGTTTTCAGCCTCTCCAAATCGCCTTTGGCTGTGAAAGCCGCAATGGTGACGATACCTTGCTGTCTTGCGTTCAAGCCTCGATCATTTATGTTTTTTGCCTCCGATATAGACGATAGACTAATCACAGTGATGAAAACCCCCACTAGAATTGCTGTGATTTTTCCATTCATGTTAGCTCCCCCCTTTACTCTAAAATCTAAATGATATCTTTTCCATTGTACTGATTATCAGTAACCTGCTCCAACCATTCAACGTTTTTTCCATCAAGCGCTTCTGTAATGAAAGCGATATGAGTCATTCTAGAGGTTGGCGAGGCCCCATGCCAGTGTTTAACGCCAGGAGGACACCAAATGACATCACCTGCCTTGATTTCCATAATCGGCCCACCCCACACCTGTGTCCGACCGACACCTTCTGTAACGATCAAGTACTGTCCTGTTAGATGAATGTGCCATGCAGATCGGGCTCCTGGCTCGAAGGAAACAATACCACCAATAAGGTGTGCTGAATTGTTTATGGGGAATAGAGGGTCAATGCGCACACTGCCTGTAAAATGTTCGGCCTCCCCTTTTAAGGAAGAATCCGATCCAGCTCGAAGAATTATTTGCGAATCTTTGTTTCCCACGGTGGCTATTGCTTTGCTGGTGAAAGCGCCCGCTGAGCCGAGCAGGAAAAGTGACAGGATTATTACTGTAATTCGTCTCATTTTATCTCTCCTTTTTTACTTATTGCAATACGTTTGTATTATTGTACAACCTGGAGTTAACATTAGGTCAAGAGAATTTTTGAAAAAATTTACAACCTAATATCGTATATCAGAAATATATGACTGCAAATCTTAAAACTTTTTTTCATAGCAGCTTGACCTCGAGTTGACTTCAAGTGCTATGTTATATGTATCTATGAGAGATTCTAAAGGAGGAGGTGAAACTCATAAAGGCTGATATTTCTTTATCATAGTAACATAGTCAACACGATTACGTAGCCACGCCGAACCTATCCCCGTCCATTTTGCACCACTTAGTACCAAGAAGATTGCACCGGAATAGATATCATTGTCGCATTCCTGGGCAATATTGATGGCAAAAGCCGTCAGTTCCCTTCCTAAGCCTTGCCCACGAAATTCTGGCGCAACCGCTATATAGTGTAAATGCATTTGTTTGTCACCAAGCTTTTTAAGTATGAGGAATCCGGCCGGCTCATTATCTGACCGTAATAAATAGACATTGCCGACAAGCAATGCGGACATCTTCGCAGAAAGACAGGAAAATATTTGAGCCAGCCTTAGTCTGCGTTTCATTAGAACAAAATAGATATCATGCTCAAAAGCGGCGGCAAACATTTTTTTGATAACCGGCCAGTCTTGACAGGCGACACGAGTGATGCTTAGCTGCTGAGATTGTTTATTTATGCTCATAATTTATTAATTATGCTGGCATTATACGCCGCGCCAAAACCGTTATCAATATTGACTACGCTTAAACCGCTTGCACAGCTGTTCAGCATAGTCAGCAGCGCTGCCAGACCGCCAAAGTTTGCTCCATAGCCAACACTTGTGGGAACAGCAATAATGGGTTTATCCACAAGTCCTCCTATAACGCTGGCAAGTGCTCCTTCCATACCTGCTACTACAATAACTACCTTGGCACCCCGAATAATATCGAGTTTGGCAAAAAGTCTATGAATGCCGGCAACTCCCACATCCACAATCTTTTCTATGCGATTTCCAAGAATAATTGCTGTTTCTACGGCTTCCTCCACTACCGGCAGGTCAGAAGTTCCTGCCGAAATAATGGCAATATAACTATCGGTAAGCTTTTCTTCTCTCCTGTAAATGTGCCTACATTGGCCGCTAATATCGCGGCCCCGGTAGGAGTAGTAGTTTCAAAAGGAACTAAGCCTAATTTAACCGGTATATCCTTCAAAATTTCAACAGTCGCAGGAGCGGGAATGGGAATGATACCGTGGACGCATTTTACAAACCCGCCTCCAAGTTGAACCGATGAAGCCATAATTTTGTCTACCTTTAGATACTCTAAACACACGGCAGCTCCAACAATATCAACAATCGAGTCAACAGCCCCAACCTCATGGAAATGCACTTCATAAAGTGATTTTCCATGAACCTTCGCCTCAGCCTCCGCCACCTTCGTAAAAATGGCCAAGCTTAACTCTTTTACCTTATCACTCAGACGGCTGTTTATGATTATATTTTCAATATCTTTTAAATTTCTATGAGCATGGTGGGTATGCCCCTTTTCCGACTCCATTTCCGTCTGCACCTCATGATGGTGATCCTGCCTATGATTATGCATTTCTTCTTTTAAGAGCACATCCACTCTGGTTCCACTTATCCCACTTTTATTATCCTTTTTTACCTGCAGCGCATATTCTGCGTCCAGATTGAGCTTAGCTAACTCCAGCCTTAAATAATGCTCATCCACTCCTAAATCCAGTAACGCACCCAGATTCATGTCACCGCTAATGCCGCAAAAGCAGTCATAATATAACACGTTCATTATAAAACTCTCCATTACATAATTTTTCGGTGGCTATTGCGATAGTCTCAGGATTTAACTGCCAAAAAGTTTAACAGCCTGTTTCATTTTATTTATAACTTCTACACCGAATGGGCAGTTTTTCATACAGTGCCCGCATTCTATGCATTCATTTGCATGATGTTCTAATAAATCATAATGATTCTTTATTGTTTCAGGAACACGATCTTGGATCAATGCTAAATCCAGATATTTATTTACGGATGCAATATCTATCATTTTCGAACAGGGCGCACAATGTCCGCAATACATGCAATGTCCGCTAAATGAACTTCTCGGTGCATTGGCAAGAATTTCACTGTAATCTTTTTCTGTATTACTGACAGTGACATAGGCTGTTGCTGCCAGTATTTGATTTGTATCAGCAACGCCAACCATCACGGACGCAACTGCTGGTCTAGTTAAACAGTAATGTAAACATTGTACTGGAGTCATTGCCTTCTCAAAGGGCGATTCTTTGTCGCTTAGCAGCACGCCGGCAGCATATCCTTTCATAACAGTTAACGCGACGCCCGCATTTTGACAAGTGTGATATAACTCATCACGTTTTGGATCAATGCCTTTATAAATTCTGTTTTTAAAAGTACTTTCTTCAAAAAGTATGTCTACATCCTCACTGGCTGGCAGCATATCATAAGCAGGGTTGATGCTAAATAAAATTACATCAATTATTCCCGTTTCCACGGCTCTAAAAGCAATGTCTGGATTATGCGTAGATAGTCCTAATGACGTAATGATGCCTCTTTCTTTTAATTCTTTTGCATAGTTAATGATTTCTCCATGAAAAATGTTATCAAAATCCTTTTGATCATCCACATAATGAATCATCCCTACATCAACATAATCTACCTGCAATCTAATTAATAAGTCCTCAAAGGCATTGACAACTTCATTAAAATCTCGGGTACGCCGGTATTGTCCGTTATCCCAGGTAGAACATAGATGTCCTTCAATAACAAAACTGTTACGAGGATATTTTCGTAATGCTTGGCCGACATTACTCCTGACTTCCGGATTTGAATTATATATATCAAAAAAATTAATACCTTCTTTGATAGCACAATCAAGCATTTCTTCACAAGCTACATAACTTTTATTCTCAAAGCCTCCACCGCCAATACCAATGGCACTTACTTTTATCCCTGTTCTGCCTAACACTCGATATTCCAAATTAATCCCTCCATAACGAAGTTACCAAAGCCGGATTTGCCGATTAGCAGTTAAATTGCCTGAAACCCAGTCCATTTGCCGCTCACATACCGGTAGACAAAAATGATCGACTTAACAATCCAATCAATAAACATCGCTACCCATGTGCCGAACATTCCCATATCAAAATAAATACTGAAGAGATAAGCGAGGGCAATACGGCAAAAAATCATAGTCAAAGTACCAACAAATTTATTTGATGCTACTATTTTCTGCGCCAAGCTTGTGCCTCCTGTTACCCGTTTTGGCTTGCTAATATAATCCTCCCTGTTTTTTAATGTTAAGCACTTGTAACAAATAATAGGTTATGCCGACATAGCAGCCCATAATCGCAAAATAATCCAGCAAAAACCCGCGAAGAGAAATTTCTGCTCCCCACCCCGCAAAGTTATGCTGCATGAGAAGATTGTCTCCGATCTGATTTACAAAGGATGCGTAAATACCGTAAGTAATGACAATAATGGATACACTGCGGCTCATTATGATCCAACCGCGACTGGCACCATCAATATGCAGCCAATTCTTGCACTTCGCCACAAGCATTTCCCAGTGAAATCCCAAATGCACGGCTGCGAGGATAAAACTCGCATAGGCTGATCCCTGATGCAGCTCATGCATGAAGAGACTACTGCTTCGTATGCCTAGCGGCGCAAACACTGTCACCGAAATCAACACACCGGTTACAAATACCGTGACCATCGCAACCACCAAAAGCAGATTGGTAAGATTCATGAGTATGCGTCTAAGACTCTGCTTACCCTTGAAAAAATACCCATACCAGCGCCAATTCAACATATTATGCAAAATAAAAAGCAAGGCGAGAACCACCCCACCAATTTCATGTGAGCTATTCCCGATATAACGATAATTCATAACCACCAGCAAAAGGCCAGTCATTATTATATTCAATATATTTCTAGTCAACGTTTTTTTCATGTTCCTTCCATTCTATTTACAGATTATCCATTCACTCGCCAAAACCAACCTTGCTCAGCCAGGCAAGAATATCCTTTTGGGCATATGTTTTACTTCCATTAAGCACAAGTTCATTCAATACCCGTGACTTCGGTGCAAGTTTTTTGATATCTTCTAAGTTATGACCTGGACCATAGCCGCCATGCGTGCAGAACGGAATGATCGTCTTGCCGGCAAGGTCAGATTCAGCCAGGAATGAGGCAACCGGCGGAGCAATCGTATACCACCAAATCGGCGTTCCCACAAAAATAACATCATAAGCTGCTAAAGATTCCACCTTCGCCTTGAGAGGCGGCTTAAAGCCTGATTCGATTTCCTGTTTCCCCTGCTTTACCACAGTATCATAGTCGGCAGAATACGGCGTAAGGGGCTGAAGCTCAACAATATCACCGTCAACACTCTGCCGAATCTGCTCAGCGATAATACGCGTATTGCCTGAATAAGAAAAATAAACCACCAACGCCTTTTTATCCTTCGGAATATTGGGTACCGTTTCACCTGTTTGCGAAGCTGCGGCTGCTGTATGAGCTGCTTGAGAAGGCGCAAATACTGCCGCCGGTTTCTGCAAGGCTGCCATCGCCGCAAACGCACCTACCGCAGCCACAGCAACCATCAGTACAATATATTTTTTCATCCCTGTATTCCTCCAACTTTGTCCACATGCACTTATCTTTGTCCAGACTCATTTACCAGTTCTTGTGCCATCCGGCCATAATCCTCATCTGACACATAATTACTGCAGATAAAACATTTCAACCATAAAATTGAACTACATGCGCCAACTACCATCATAACAGCAAAAATACCAGTCAATTTTTTCATTGCACTCACCTTCATCCTGCAAATTTACATTTTGTATATGCAAGGATCTTATCACTTTGAGTTAACTCAAAGTCAATAGCTTTTTATTAGTATTTTAATTTTTAAAATCTACAGGGTGCTGTACTGACGAGAATTCGCCAACACAACACCCTGATATATATCCAATAATAGCAAATTGACTAATCTAAGTTGTGATATTCATCGTCGGTAACCGGCTCCAACCATCGTGCCGGACCAGCCTGACAGTTAGTTTCAATGGAAAGGTGTACAAACCAGCTATCTTTGGCGGCACCATGCCAATGCTTCACATTTGCAGGAATTTTGACAACGTCGCCTGCCATAAGTTTGCGCGCTAATTTTCCTTCTTCCTGGTACCAACCTCTGCCACCTGTAACCAAGAGAATCTGACCGCCCGGATGCTTATGCCAATTATTGCGGCAGCCCGGCTCAAATGTTACATTGCCAATCGGACAGTTGAATTCCTTGTCACCTGACACCAGCATCTCCAGATAGGCCTGACCAGTAAAGTATTTGTTGAACGGTTCCGGCATTTTGCTGCCTTTTGGAAAAATTACGCTATCGCTTATATTATTCATTGAAATCTCTCCTTTATTGTTTATTGGAGTTTATTCCTTAGTTTGCTTCAGCTTATTTTACACCAAGCTTTTTTAGCCAGGACTCAACCTGCGAATCCTTTGCCGTGTTGCCGTAAATAGCAAGGCCAGCTAGCACGGTCGAGGCAGGACAGAGTTTTCTGACTGCTGCTTCAATATTTCCGGCACCGCCTCCGCCGTGGGTACAAAACGGTACAACAGTTTTCCCGGAAAAATCGCAGTTTTCCAAAAAGGTTGCAACCGGTGGTGCAATTGTGTTCCACCAATTCGGCGTGCCGATAAAAATCTGATCATAGGTTGTAATATCCTTGATCGTGGTTTTGAGTACCGGGCGAAAACCCGCCTGGATTTCTCTCTTAGCCTGTTCCACGACTGTATTGTAGTCGCTGGGATAGACTTTTTCAGGTTCCAGTTCGCAGAGCATCCCGCCAATTTCCTGTTCAATCAGCTTCGCCAGCTTACGCGTGTTGCCAGAATGCGAATAATACACAATCAAAATATTGTTATTCATCAAAAAAACTCCTCTCGTTTATCTATAGCTCACAAGCTTTGGATTTGTTTTACGATCATAGGTTATCACTTTGAGTTAACTCAAAGTCAAGAGCAGTTTTTTATTTTTTTAAGGTTGCGGCATAAATTTATAAAATCCCCTTGACTTAGAGTTGACTTCAAGTGGTATGCTAGGTTTCATTAGAAAAAACTGGAGGCATTATCATGAAACGTCGTGATTTTATCAAAGCTATGGGAACCGGAGCCATAGGCCTTATGCTTGGCGGCTGCGATTTCAAGTCGCCAATACCGGCTGCTAATTCGGACAATACTTCATCCGAGAAACAAAATTCACCGGCTTTCACCGACAAAATCGAATTCGTACTTTGGCACGCACCGGCGAAAAAATCAGCACGATCGGTATCGGTGCAAGTGCTTTGCATGAGTCATCTGCCGCTCAGATCGAAAAAATGGTTATCTATGCAGCAGAACAAGGACTCAACCTCATGGATACGGTCATGTCGCAGTTCGGCCCGGCAGAAGCTATCGGTCGTGCACTAAAGAGCCGGCGCGACAAAATGCTGATGCAAATGCATATTGGCGTCACCTATCCCAACCAAACCTACACCCGGACACGCGACTTAAAGCAGGTACAGCAGGGTTTCGAGCAGCAGCTCAAAAGTTTTGCCACAGACTATAGCGATATCGGACTCATCCATTATGTCGATGAACCTGATGATTTCGAGAAAGTGATGTCCGGCGGTGTCATGGAGTACGCCCAAAAGCTAAAGCAGAACGGAACCATCCGTTACCTTGGCTTTTCTTCCCATTCGGTAGATATTTCCCGTCGGTTTCTCGAAACCGGCGTCATTGATATCTTCATGCTGAGCATTAATCCGGCCTACGACTTTGTTCCGGTTGACGGCAAACTGAAGCTGGCCGAAGATCGGCGGCTACTTTATCAGGAGGCTGAAAAACGTGGTGCCGCCATCACCGTAATGAAGGCTTACGGCGGTGGCCGTCTCCTGCATGAAAGTTCCTCACCGTTCGGTCGCGCCATGTCTGTGCCGCAATGCATCCAGTACGCGCTGGACCGTCCGGCCGTTATCTCCTGTCTGCCTGGCATGCGCAATATGGAAGATCTCACCGGTGTACTCGCCTACTACAATTCGTCGCGCGAAGAGCGCGACTACTCCTTTATCGCCGGCGCCCAGCATCAGGATATGAACGGCGTCTGCATTTACTGCAATCATTGCCAGCCCTGTCCTTACAGCATCGATATCGGGGCAGTCAATAAATATCTTGACCTTGCCAAATCTGGCGATGCGCTTGCTAAAGATCACTATCTCAAACTGAGGCGGACTGCCAGAGACTGCTCGTACTGCGGTGAATGTGAACCACGCTGCCCATTCCACGTAGATATACGCAGCCGCATGCGTGAAGCCAATCAATTCTTTGGTCGCTAAACGTAAGCTGATAAGGAGGACTTCTATGGACAGAAGAGCTTTCATCAAAGGAATCGGAGCAGGCTTCATAACACTCCTGTTAAGTGGCTGCGGCTTTGCACTGCACAACGAAACCGGAGCAGCAACCGCTTTAATTGGTGTTGTCATCTGGAAAGAACAATTCAATTTATGTAGTGGACTGGGACTTCTATTGATTGTTGTGGGGGTAGTGCTACTAAATTTTAAGGGAAATGTTCACTAATGGAAATCGTGTCTTTGTTCTGGAATGACGGACGTAACAGTAAAGGATAGCCTATCACTTCGAGTTAAGTCCATGTCAAGTATTATCTTGGGAATATACTCCTACCACAAGCTTTTGCGTTTGTAAATTGGTCTGACTTCCGGCTCTGAATCTTTGCGGTGTTTTATTGTAAAAAGCTTCATAAAGCCTATTGACTTGGAGTGTACTCAAAGTTGTAACATAAAAAGATAAATTTGAAGAAGGAGAAGAGATATGGAAAAAAAATTAGGGTTTGGCTGCATGAGATTACCGCTTCTGGACAAAAATGACCAAACATCATTTGATACCGAAACATTGAACAAACTGGTAGATACATTTTTGGAGAAAGGATTTACATACTTTGATACTGCGTACGCTTACCATGGATTTAAAAGTGAAGAAGCAGTCAAAGAAGCTTTAGTAAAAAGGCATAAGAGAAATGAATTTACTCTAGCAACAAAACTTCCACCAAGAATGTTACAAGAAAAGGGTGATCAAGAAAAAATTTTCAATGAGCAGTTAGAAAAATGCGGGGTAGAGTTTTTTGATTATTACCTAATTCACAATATTGGTGTGAGTGCCTATCAACAAGCATGTAAATTTGATACTTTCAATTTTGTTTTAAATAAAAAGAAAGAAGGAAAGATTAAAAATGTCGGTATGTCCTTCCATGACACACCGGAGGTATTGGACGAAATTTTAACTGCCCATCCTGAACTCGATTTTGTCCAGTTACAGATTAATTACATTGACTGGGATAATCCTGGTATTCAGTCAAGAAGATGTCATGAAGTAGCAAAAAAACATAACATGCCTATCTTTGTCATGGAACCTTGTAAAGGCGGTAATCTTGCCGAAGTTCCTGAAAAAGCAGGAAAATTGATGAATGCCTACAATCCAAATGCATCCATTCCCTCTTGGGCAATTCGATTTGCTGCCAGCCAAGCAGGCGTCACGATGGTACTTAGCGGTATGAATACCATGGAACAGGTTCTTGATAATACTTCTTATATGGAAGATTTCAAACCTCTTAACGCTGAAGAATACAAGATTATAAATCAGGTCATTGATATTATCAATGAAAATACGGCTATTCCTTGTACAACTTGCAGATACTGTGAAGCAGGCTGTCCTAAGAAGATTGCTATCCCTGATTATTTTGCCTTATATAACAGTTCAAAGCGTGCCGTCACCGATAATATTTCCAGCCAGTTTGTTTATTATTTAAACCTTACTTCCAATCATGGCAAGGCTGGTGACTGTATCGAATGCAAACAGTGTGAAAAGGCATGTCCTCATCATCTGAAGATAGTAGAGCATTTAAAAGACGTTTCCGAACTATTTGATCATGGTCCGGGATTACCGTCAAAATAACCATGAAAAATAATATCAATCTGTACCCTATGTGGGAATTCACTATATTAATAAAAAGACCCGTTCCCCTTACATCAAAAGTAAGGTTGAACGGGTTTGTCTATTTCCGGATGAACTCTGCTTTTAGGAATGTTGGTGGAATATTTTCGAAATAACTTTCCATTCACTGCCTATTTTAAGCAAGTGCTGAAAGTCAGTGTATATGGCGCCATGCGCATTCTCTAAAACTATACGTGCGGAAGCGACCGTACCCTCAATATCAAGGATATCAACCCTTACTTTCTATAAATTGACTCATTGGCATGTCTCAAAAGCCGACTATCTGGTAAGCGTCAACGCAAAGCCACCTGGCAATAAAAAACCACCTGATGTACGATAAAAAATATCAGATGGTTATCGGAGCGCTTATGATTTTTTAACCAGCATCTTGCAGTTTACGGGAATTTCTTCAGCCCAAGGCAGAAGTTTTTCAACACCGATATCACTGTGTTGCTGAATCTGCTTAAAGACATATTCCAAATAAGCCTGCGGATTAAGACCATTCTCTATAGCCGTTTGAATCAGGCTGTATATAGCGGCAGATGATTTTGCTCCGCCAGGAGTATTGCAGAACAACCAATTTTTCCGGCCAATGACAAAAGGTTTGATGGATCGTTCTGCCCGGTTGTTCGACAGTTCAATACGTCCATCTGCTAAAAACGCCAGCAAATATTTCTTTTGATTTTGGGCATAAGTCAGCGCCTTGCCTAATAGACTTTGCGGCAAGGTATTCACCCAGCAGGCTTCTATCCATTGATAAAAAGCTTCGACAATGGGCTTAGACTCTTTTTCCCTTAGTTCATGCCGATCCTTGGGCTTCATTTGCTCTGCCTTTTTTCAATTGCAAACAATTGATTGCAATAGGCAAAACCTACGGCTTCTGGGCTATCGGCCTGTTTAGCGCCTGTGGCAACCAAGGCTTCATTAAATTTTCTCCGCGCATGCGCCTTATCTTACTTCTCGAATAAGGCGCATTATCCCAGATGTATGATTATCCGAGAAAGTATGCTCAAAGCTAAAAAGATAGGTAAAGTATTGAAACCTTCTCAGATAATCATAATGAAACAATCAGCGTAGGAAATCAGGCACCTCATTGCCACGGACAGTGCTATAATCAGCAATGGATGGTACTGAGAACCACCGCTCGTTCCATTCCTTCAGATGCTTATCCACTGTATTCTGAGATATCTCGGCATAAATCTGAGTCGACTGTAATGACGAGTGTCCCAGAAAGTTCTTAATCACAGCAAGCGGGACACCTGCTTCTAACATATGGCTTGCTGTCGAGTGCCTCATTGAATGGGGCGTATAACTGTTATCAATAAATAAGCCGAGATTCTTCTGCTTTGCTATCCAGACATATTTTTTGTAGATTTCTTCGATGCAGGATACGGTCATCTTTTCGTGCGTCTGGCTGGAGAATATATGCCTTTCTGGAAGCGATGCTATCTTCCTATGATCAATGTAGCCCTTTAAAAGAGACGCGCATCCATAAGAAATCCCAATCCTTCTCTTTTTGTGTCCCTTTCCAGTGATGTTAAGAGAAGCGCCTTTTTCCGAGAATTGAATGTCCTTCATAGTAAGGTCACATATTTCCTGAGCCCTTGCGCCACTAGCATACATGAGACTCAGAAGCACTTTATCCCTAAGACCGATCTCATAGTGATCGTCCGGAAGCCTCAGCAGAATTGTGACCTCTTCCCTTGTGAAGATCGCCCGATTCTTATGTGTGGCCTTCTTCATCGGAATCCTTGTGACACTGCTTCTGAATGTCGATGCAGCTGCGAAATCCCTGTTTTGTGTATAAGAGGAGAATGACGCAAGTGCTGACAGACGCTGGTTCTTGGTGGTTGCACTACATCCTCGGGACTTTTCAAGCCACGACAGGAAGTCGATCATTGTCTGGTAATCAAGAGCCTCAAAAGATATCTGGTCAGCTGAGATATCTTTCTCCTGATACATATATTTCAGAAGCAGTCTGAAAGCCGCTTTGTACGATTTTATCGTATTCGGGCTGGCACCTACAGCACCCGGAAGGTATTCTGTTACAAAACTGTTCAGCAGTTCAAGAAATGAGGAGGCTTTATGTTTCATACGTCACCTCCGGAAATACATCTGCTGAATAATCAGAAAACAGCTCCATCGCCTCGGGAAACAGTTCACTACTGAACTTCATATATTTTTCGGTTTCCTGCAGGCTGTCATGCCCGAGATATATGGAGAGATAAGGTACTGAATCATCGATCTTTCTCCCGGCTTTTTCTGCAGCGGCAAAGGACTTGAAGACGAAAACATGACGCATGCAATGCAGGCAGGGACCGCGTTCATGCTTTTTCCGTCCAGGTAAAGATATCTCCGCAAGACGGAGTATCTTCTCAAACCAGTGCTGGGTATCCTTCGGCGTCATTGATTTATCTTTTCCAAAAATGGGAAATAGCCAAGCATCTGGAACCCCAACGATTCCCATTGCTAGACAGTAACGTTCCAGAATCTCAGTCAACAAAGGATTCATCGGCACTAGACGCTGCTTGTCACCTTTTGTATGCCTCATAATCAAGATCCCACCAATCAGGTCGACATCCTTCATCTTTAAGGCAAGCGTCTCTCCTATCCGGAGCCCGCAGCCATACATGAGCCTGATGACCATGGGAAACTCGTACTGAATCAGCGGATTCTTCTTTGTGTTTGCGACATCAAGGTTGTCTGCCTGTAGATATATCCGTTCCAGTTCCTCATCCGAGAAGATATATGGGACATAGTCATCAGCAACCTTGGGTATCGGAGGAATGTAGGCGGTAATCCCGATACTATTAAGGTACTTCATAAATATACGTATGACTATGACCTCATTTGCTATGGAACTGCTCTTTCCGTTCAGGGTATGAATCCAGTTATTAATCAGGGTTTCTGATACGAACTTTTCATTTGTATATCTAGCTGAAAACGTATCAAAATCTGCAAGATAATGACAGTCATGGGCATATGCGCTCTTACTGAGTGATGCCTGTCGCAAGGACAGAAAATCCTCAAGTTCTTTCTGGAAGGGGCTATTGAATGTCCTCATAACTGCCATCTCCCTTCCAGAAACTCTTTGAAACAACCGGAAGGTGCAGGTGGCTCAATAGCATACTCGCGAAGCCTCTCGATATCAACCCTTGCATAGTGCTTGACGGCATTAGGATCTGTATGTCCAAGGATTTTCCGTACTACATCGTATGACACCAGATGGTTTATCATTGAGCTGGCCAGAGAAGAACGGAACACATGGGGGCCATGCTTCTTATCAGTGATATCGATGCCAGCTTTACCGAAATATTTGTTAGTCTCGAAGCGGACTACAGAAGCAGTTATCTTCTCGAATGGGGCATTTGCCCTCAGAAATACATAAGGTTGACCTGATTCCGGCCTTCCGTTCTTAAGATAATCAGCTAATGCAGTTTTTACTGCCGGGATCATAGGAAGGACAAGAGGCTCATTCGTCTTTTCCTGTGTAATACTGATAGTGTCGTTACCAAAGTCAAGCGACGAAAAAGTGAGGTTTGCTATATCGCCGGATCTCATACCAAGCCGAGTTGCGAGAAGCAGCATCGCATAATCACGTTTTCCGATTTTGGAGTTAGTATCTATCGTTGCCTCAAAACGGTTGACTTCATCCTCTGTATAGGTACTCGGAAGGCGGAACGCTCTCTTAAAATGAGGGATAATAGTTGAGAAATCATGATTTACCAGACCGGCACAATTCAGATACCGCAGAAACATCCTGATGACAGCCCATCCGTCTTTGTTGTTCTGCATGAGGCATGCCCTGCCGATGATGGCAGCATCCGCATCCCTAAGGTCATAGCATCCAAGGGATTCGAGATGGCAATAGAATTCCCGAAGAAAATGGCTCTTTCCAATGATTGTTGATTCCCTGTTTCCATCATCCCTGCATTTCTGCAGATATACATCCATCAATGTGGTGTAGCTTTCGGGCAACGGGGTGAGTTCCGATTTTCGCTGGATTTGATACTTATCAACACAGTAATCATCTAAGCGATGAATGACTGTATTAATGTATTGCCGAATGCCTTTACTGAGTGCATGCGTTGAAAGATAATCATCAACAAATCTCTGGCCGACAGACGGGTCATAAGTGACGATGTCATTCGCAATCATATGTCGCTCTAGCTGATTCAACTTCCGGCGATAATTATTGATGGTATCATTTCCGTAGGCCTTGTCCTGAAGTAGTTTCAGTAAACCCTTCTTCAATGAATCAAACGACTGGCATCCGTATTGTTTTGTACTCATAGCTGTCTCCTTTCACAACAGAAATATTAAGGTACATTTCTATTGTAATAGGAGAAGGATTATTTGAGAAAAATGACGAAAACGTAACAGTTATGCAGCCTGCGCCGAATCTCCTCGGATAATCATACATCTGGGATAATGCGCCCAGCAGCCGCATAAGGTGACTCCCGCATCTTCGACCTTATGATAGCCGTTCCACCCATCGGTATGGAGATAACCAGTAAAACCAGCCAGATAGTCCTTGGCAAATTGTCCGCTGCGACCTTCCTGGTAGTCGTAGAGCACAATCGGGTGTTGCGTATCTCCAGAAGTCCGATATACCCACATGTAGGAATCGGCCTTTGCCGGCCTTCCCGGTTCACAGAGCACCTCTAACGTGGTTTCATCAGCGTGTAGCAGCGGCCGAGCGAGCAGGTCTTGCTTCAGGGCTGTTAAGACTGGCTCCAACAGCCCTGCACCTTTGATGATCCAGTTAGACAGGTTCTGGCGGGAAAGAATAGCGCCAAGTCGCTTGAATTCTTGTTCCTGGCGATACAGCGGCATCGCATTGACGAACTTTTGGCTCATGATATAGGCCATGAGTTCGGCGGACACCATGCTCTTAGACAACAATGCTTTGGGCGCGCTGGCTGTAATAACAGGTGTCTCAATATTTGTTTTTTCACAGTTACGGCAGCTATATACATAGCTTACGTGCTCAACAACCTTGACCTGGGCGGGAATGATCGTCAGTTCTTTGCGAACTTCTTTACTCATGACATGCAGATCTTCTCCGCACTGAGGACAAACTTGTTCTTCTGCCGGCAATGTATATTCAATGACTTCCACCGGCAGATGCTTTATAGATTCACCTCGTTTGCCTTTTTGGCGCTGATAGCTGATGGTTTGGGTATCCGGTTCAGCCACAAACGGCTGGCGCTCTGCTTCGGCCTCATTAAACAAGTTAAGCTGGGCTAAATCGTCGCGTTGGCTTTTTTCCGACGATGCACCGAACTGTTTTTGTCGGCTCAGCCGCAGTTGCTCAGCATACCATTTATTCAAAGCTTCCAGCTCTTGAATGCGAGCTTTTAATTTAGTGTTTTCAGCTTCTAATTGCGCTTGTGTTTGCAAGAGAAAATCCTCGTTTCCGTTCCAATTCTCCCTTTTATTTTACCACAAAACGAGGCGTAAATCCAGTAAATTCGTGGGTTTAGCGGCCCGCTAGCACTTGTGTGCGACGCAGTTTTTGCTCAAGTCCGGGACTTTGGATTAAATTCCAGAGTTCATCGGCTGTCAGTGTCATGGTAGCTGTTTCACCAGCCGCCGGCCATTTGAAATGGCCGCGTTCCAGGCGTTTTAAATGCAGCCAAAAACCATTGTCTTCCCACGTCAGTATTTTAATCCGGTTGCGCTGTCGGTTGCAGAAGACGAAGAGCACTTTATCAAACGGGTTGAGCTGAAAGCTATGTTTGACAATGGCACTAAGGCCGTTAATAGACTTTCGCATGTCTGTATCACCGCAGGCTAAAAATACGGGAGTTTGATCCAATATCTTCAGCACACTCGCCAAAAAATTCAGATCGGTCTGATGATCAATGGGAATGACGCATTTACCAATTTGTATTTCAAGAGCTTTTGATTTTTCGGATACAGTTGGGATTACGGAAACCCAGTTTTGCAGAGGCTGGATCTGGGTTTGATTTTTTTCTTGGCGTAGCCAGCGTTGCAGTGTGCTTAGGCCAATGCCATTTTCTTTGCACCATATTTTTTTCATTTTTCCGCTGGCTTGATATGTTTCTAACAACAATGCTTTTTCGGCATCAGAAAAGGTTTTTCGTTTATCAGGTTTCATTTTTTGCATCCCTCCTGAGACTATTATCTCAGGCTGGGGGCGCGTTCACTAT
>NZ_FNAM01000066.1 GCF_900101845.1 Sporomusa acidovorans
GCAGAACAGACGTAAAAAGCGGCAAAAAAGCAGAGGCAGAAATTCGCTTGTATATTACGAGTATGAAAGGCACTATCGAAGAAATTGCCCAAGCTTCCCGGTCGCACTGGGGAATTGAAAATAATTTACACTGGGTGTTGGACGTTGGGTTTCGAGAAGATCAGTGGCAGACGCGAATGAATATCGAGGCGGCAAATTTATCACAATTGAGGAGACTGTCGGCAAATTTGTTGAAGTTAGAATCTGATTATAATGCCTCTATTCAGCGCAAGCGCTATCGTTGCTCGCTAGACCCTGACTATATGGAGAAAGTCCTTTTTAATCCCTGCCTTTTTTCATGAACATGCCCTGGTATTATTAAGTTTATGGATACATATAAAGAGAGCCGTTCTCGTTTGTGAGAACGGCTTCAGTTGTTGTATACCTATATTATTTATCTTCTGTTGGTGTTGGCTTTATAGGACTTATGGTAATATCTTTAACAAATTGCTCCATACATTTCTGCGTAGCCTTGGCAAATGCATTTACCGAACTAGGCATCCCAAGTGCAGCAGAACTTGTTCCATGCCCCATGATGTTTTGTCTATATATATATTGACCAGTACTAACATCAACCACCTTAGCTTGCATATCCACATCAATATTATATTTAGCAGACCAAAAATCTATTCCCGCTCTACCATAACCCATACCTAAAACTAGGCAGATTATATAATCAAAGTTTCGCTCTTTCCCAAATTTAGCAAGTTGTCCTTTTTTTATTTGAGAAATATCGGTCACTTCTTCATCCTCGGTGAAAATTAATACATCTTGCGAAAGCTTGCTATCAGTGACCAGATTGTAAGCTTTATTCGGGAATTTTTCATTTAACTTATCATAGATTATTTTTATAGCTTTTTCATTACTACGAATAGCTCCCTGACCACCAATAAGAACTGCTATTGTTGGCTTAGATTCAAGAGAAGAACTAAAATTAACTTCTGCATGTGCAGGTATTGCAAATGATGAAATTACTAAGCAAAGAATAAATGCGAAAACTTTCTTCAATACGACCACTCCTTATTCAATATTTTACATATATTTACCATATTACTACAAAAAGTAGCCTATTCCTGCAAAAAATATATTTTTCTAGACATTTTTATTAAAATATTCAAACAAATAATAAAAAAAATAAACCCTGCCAGCGGTTAAGCCAGCAGGGTAATATTTACTTATGGGCGGGATTACGGCAACCCCCATCTATTGGCATTCTGTATAGCCATAGAACGATTTACGTTATATGTTGCTTGTCTTACTTGATGTGCATTGTTGGTTAATGCACGCCTTACCCCGGTTCCGTCCATAACAGAAACTTTGTTAACAATTGTCTGATTGATTTTAGGCACTGTAAATTGTGGCTGTGATTGCTGATTATTACTATTACCACCAAACAGACTACCGCTTTTTACTGCTGCCCTAAAATCTTCGGCAAAAGGTACTGGTAAAATTGTTTCTTTTTTGTGAACCATAGCTAAAGTATCTTCCGGCAATTCAAACGATCCTACGTCATAGCTAGGCAAACTGGTTAATACCGTTCCTGTACTATAGTACGATGATGCAGAACGATCTTTTGTCTCTGAAGATGTGGAAGACTTACCGCCACCAAATAATGATCCTATAGCCGCCATTAGCAGCATTGTAGGTAGCATTTCGAGCATAGCACTTAGACTAGCTTGAATAGAAGAAACAACCGTTTGCCCCATAGCTTGCGCCGATCCTGTAATAATTTGGTCTTTGCTCAGTTCAAGGCCTTTTTGGGTAATGGCTTTTTGCTGGGTGATAGCTGCTTGTTGTTGGGCGGTTGACTGTTCAATAGCTACTCTTGCCGCCGCTCCCAAAGCCGCCTGAGCCGTTATTTGTGTCTGATTCTGCTTTTCTTGCAAGGCTTTATTATTGCCGTTTAGAGCTTTGCCAAACGCTTTATCTGTAAAATCCTTGGCTATTGCATTTGTTAGCTGTTTTTCAATTGTTTTTCCAACAGAACTTAAAATATTTTGTAGTGACTTCAAAAACGAAGTAGCTCCATTTAGATTATCCTGGAAAGCTTGACTCAAAGCATCGGCCATAGAATTCTTAGCTTCCAGGATATTTTTATTTAATTCTTTCCACATGGAATTATCAATATTCTTTACCTTGTCAGCATGTTGTGAATAGGCGGTTTCTAGCTCTTTCAACGCCGACAGAGTGCCAGTTTTATTTTTAGTCAAATTAATAAGCTTTTCAGCGGCAGCATTACGATCTTGGTCTGTTGTAGAATTAATATAATCCGCATAAGCCGCCCTAATCTCGCTAGTGTCATTCAATGTAGCCAATAGCTGCTTATTTAGACTATCAGACTGTATTTTAAACCGCTGGTTCTCTAAATCGCTTTGCAAAGTTAATAATTGCTGTTCATTAATTTGCCCCCGGTCATACAAAGTCTGATATTTCTTTTCCTCTGCACTGATTTCATCTAGGGCTATTTGCTGATGATATTCAGCTACCTTCTTGGCTAATTCGATTTGATAGTCGCTAAGTTTCTTTTCTACATTGTAACTTTCTTTTAAAGCGGCTATATACCATGCTGTACCTTGAATTTCTGTTTTGTAGGCATCATCCGCCCGCTGTTCCCTACCAGCAGATTGATCTGATAATTCACGGTGTTCAATTTCCGTTTGAAGTTCTTTGTCAAGGGACTGCCGTTTTAATTCAACTTGTTTTTGCAAATACTCTTCTTGGCTGATCTGCCGTTTAGCAAGTTGCATCTCCAACTCGTCCGACTGAATCTTTAGCGAATCCTTATAGGTTTCAGAATCTAAACTATGCTGTCCTTTTAAAAAGTCTAACCGTTCCTTGTCGGATTTTTCAACGCCGTCAAGGTATTTGTGATAGAGATATAATTTTTCATTGGCAGAATAATTGGCAAGACTAACATCTTCCTCATATTGCCTTTTCGCTATTGTGTAGGCAGAATCTCCTTTACGTTCCCTGCCCGTACCCTTACCTTTGCCTTTTCCTCCACCACCGGGAGTAGTTTCATCCCCACCAACAGTACTGCCATCACCGGAAGGATACCAATGGTTTCCTAACCCTGCTGCTCCTGCTCCTTTATTGGAATAGAATGTTTTTGCCCTATCTGCTATTTCTTGCTTTGCGGCTTCTTCTTTTTCTGCAAATCCTCTTAATCCTTCTATAGCTTCTTGGTTTGCATTTTCATAATAGGCATCTCTATTTTTAAAGAATTCAGAGTTAGCTATGTCTTTTAATGGTTGCCATCCAGTAGCATCTGCAAGTATCTGTGCTCCGCTTTTATCTGCGCCAGACTGTTGCAATTCATCTGCTTTCGCTCTTGCTTCTTTTGCATTATTTTCATGAAAACGGTACATAGCTGCATCAATACGGCCCAATGCCTCTTCTATTGCATCAGCAGCTTTATCAAAAGCAACGGCTTCGTTGTTAATAGCGTCAATCCTATCATTGCAATAATTTATAGTATCGTCTCTTAATTGCTTTTGAACGGTAACGATATTATCTAATGATTTCTGAATATTTTTACCTTTTTCAGCATGTACTTCTTGCTCATGAGTAATAGCGGCGTTAATATCTTCGGAATGAGTTATACGTTCAGCAGCATCTTTACCGACTATTTTTGCAAGTTCGTCCTCTGTTGCTTGCATATCTTTTTTAATTTGAGTAGCTTTTTTTTCATCATCACCGACAGCAATTAAGCTTTGCTGCATTTTACTATATGACTCGCCAAGAGTGCCGATAAACTCAACTTGTTTTTGATTCATTTCTAATTCTTGTTTTTTTGCTGCTATTAAATCTTCATTTTTTTGTATGGCACTCTGAGTAGCATTGCCAGCAGCCCCTAAACTAGCAGCATAAATAGAACCGCCGACAGCCGCCGCCGTTAATGCCGCTAATATCAAATTCATACCGCCGGTAGCAGCCGTAGTAGCTACAGCCAACCGGCCTTTTGCTACCGTATTAGCATTTGTAGTAGCCGTATCTGCATCTAAGGCTATTGTTTCTGCAGTACTTGCCGCCGCATCTTCTAATTTTTTAGGCACAGTTGAAGCTAATGCCGTTCTTAATCCAATAACACCAGCATTTAAAAATGTTAACGTTTTCGTTAATACAAATCAACTAATTCCCAAAGCGGCAGCAACCCCGGCAACCTGATAAGCACTAGCCGGTATAGCCTGCAATCCTTTAAGGAAGTTATTAATAGCATTTCCCCGTTATATTCCGGCGGTAAATTACCTTGTGGATCACACTTACCAGCAAGAGCCATCAGCTTATCATATAAATTAGGCTTTTCCTCATGTTTCGTTGTTTTATCACCATCAAAAACCTTTAACATTATATCAACCTCCAAAATTCTTCGCGCGTGTAGCGGATATTATAAAATTTTTTCATCTGAAAATTACCTTTGCGCTTGCAAAATTTACTAAATTAACGGGGCGGCTAAAGCACAGCAAAGGACTCCTGACTTGCTAGAATTTTTGACGGGGGGTCTAGCCGCCCTTCACGCATAGAGCTAAATAAATATAAAATTTACTATCTGAAAACAGGCTAAAAACTTATGAACTTAGATTCTTCACGTGAAAAACCTCGCACATAATGCGAACCAGCTTAACACGATGAATTTTAAAGAATTACTTTTTTTCCCGTAGACATTTACGTTTTTTCAGAATCGCTCTAATTCAAGTCTCACAAGCTCACCACGCCATCAAACTGGCTTATACATAGTTTCGGCTTCTTCTCACCATAGCCGCTTATATCGCTGTCCTGTTGGTCTTAAACTAGTAAACCTTCGGACTGCATCTCTTTTAATACTCGCCTGCACGTCAAAGACCGATCACTTTGTTTTATTATCTCGTTTACCGGGATAAACACCGCTTCACCCCAAGGTAACCTATGTTCCTCTACAAACCAAGCAACACAAGAACAGGCTTCTTCTAGTTCCATAGTCTCTGGATAAGTAAACTCTTGTCCATACATTGATAAAGTCACATTAAAGCCGTTATTATTTGGCGCAGACTTTATCTCTATCCATACAGGCTGCTTTGCCTTTAGCTCGTCCAATTTACCCGCTGGCTTAAAGTTCTTGCTTTGTTTGGGCGGCTCTGCTACCTTTGCACCAAATGCGCCCATTACATCAGTATCAGTCAAATACTGCTCATTAAATATCCATTGTACAAACTTTGCTATGCGATCTCCGTCCGTTTCTAGATACTGCAATACTGCTGCATGATAAGACATAACAGGCGGTAATGTTTCCCCGGCGTATTCCTCAAATTTCGCTACTGTCATGCCGTGACGTTCAGCCATTTGCAAAAATAAGTTCTTGTAATACATTACCCTATCTGCTTCTTTTGGGTCTGTAAGGAATGTTACTAACGCCACACCCCGCCCAGTTAAGGCATATTCTTTTTCAGTCTCCATACATACACAACCTTTTACAATTATTAACGGCCCTCTCACTGCCGCAATATCGCTGTTGTTCAATCTAATTTACCTTACTTTTTTCAACCGGGCGTATTATGCTATTTAATACAGCAGCAACCTCAGGTGTTACCTTAATATAATCAGAATCAAAAGGAATGAAATAACCCCCAATTTTTTGAGCAAGTCTCCAACCATCAACAATACCACTGGCATATGCTAATGCATCAACGGGATACTCAAAAGACCGTAATAACCCAAATACTGGTTGTCCGTCTTTTTCTTTTCCGGTATTCATGGTAACTGCGTACTTGCCATTATCTAATATAACTAGTAATTTATTTTCCACTACTAATCAATCCTTTCTACTCATTGCTTTTTCAGTTCTCGAATATCCTTTGCCACGCCGTAAAGCCTGCGCCCATATGCTTGGATTAACTTTTAGCATTGCCATGATTTCATCATGTTTCAGCACTAAAATACAACGTGGCAACCGGATAACTATTTCAGACCTACCCATAATAGCACCGCCCCAGACCATATTAGCAGGAATAACAAAATATCATCTGCTAGTCGCCGCCTAAATTGTGTCCATACTACCTTAATCCGATTCATCATTACCTTTACCCCCTTCTACAACCTTTAGCCGTAACTGTGCCAGTTCTGAATTTGCAAAATCAATGTACTGTTGCCGCAAATCCTTGACATCTAGGAACCTGCACATTATGTCTTGTTCAGTATTAAGTTGGTCAACGTGAGATTCTAATTCACACCAGAATGTTTTCCATTCTTTCATTTGTCGGGCTGCTTGTACCAAATAATTCAGCAGAATTTTATATTGGTTTGTTTGAGCAGTCATTAACCTTAAAATTTCCTGAGTCTGCTCGTTTGTTAATTCATTGGTCTCATTAATCACTTTACATAATTCAAATATTCTATTTCCTATTTCATTGCAATCATTAGCATTTTTTTGTTTCCATAATTAAATTACTCTCCTTTATCATGATACTTTTCCCAGACTCCCGCCAAATAATCGCATAGCATCAATTATTGGCCGCATGTCCTCGCCATGACTTAGACCTTCGCAAATCTCAAAAAACTCACCAGCCGATAGCGCAAGGTCTGCAGGATATTTCTGCCGTATACGCTGTTTGCTGGTATCATCAGGGCATAGCCACACTGCCCCGCCCCATAATTCGGCATATTCTGGCTGTGGCTCAATTAATACCGAATGTTTTAGCTTACCTTGGTATGCTAGCTTGATAGCTTCGCTTGCGTCCATCATTCTGCTTTGCAGGTATGTTATAGCCTCTTCCTTATGAGTTTTAACTTCACCAAGTAAAAGAGCCGCCGAACTGTCCGGCAGCCCTTCACGATTATATTGATATTTCAGCTTCTTATTGACAATTAAAAAAACAAATCCCAACCGTTCAAGTTCAATAATCTGTTGCATTAGAACTCACCGCCTAATAAATTAATACCTTGAAGACTATTCTCAATATCCTCAATATCCCCAAAACTAACCTTTACTAATGGGTTTTGAGTATTTTGGGAGTTTTGAGAAGTGTATTTTGGATTTACTTCATAAATCACACTCGGTCTACCTGCCTTATTTTTTTCTGATACCTTTTTACGAATATATCCATAATCAAGTAAAATTGACAAACCAGCATCTAACATTTCTACCCTTGGAAAACTACCCTTAATAGACTGAAATAAATCCCGTTTTTTAAATTCCTGGACCCCTGTCTTTTCAATCCATCGCAAGAATATTTTCGCTGATTCTATATCTTCATTATCGCCCATGATATTAAATGCGGCTTTAGCATGTTCGATAAGATAACTGCCTATTTTAACGGCATTATTAATCTCATCCCTATTAATGCGCTGTTTCCACGGCTCATTATCACCGGCATGTTTTGCCATATAAAGAATACCGGCAATCCTAGCAACTGCTCCGGACAGTTTTCCACCCCAATCTGTTATACTGGCAAGTTCGCCGCCATCAGCTAAATTTGGTTCTAACCATTCTTCAAATTTGATAAATTCTACTTTGGCGGCATCATCTAGTAATAAGACATTTGTGTAGCCATGAAATTGCAAGTCAAGCAAGCTTTTAATTTTATTACAATATCGCTGATGCGTCATTTCTGACAGTGCTATAGTATTGATATTTCTGTGACCTATATTGCTCTGTGGTAAGCTATATAAAAACCGGCCTAGCAATCCACGCCCACGAAAACCCGGCTTTTGTACCAGTCCCCTTAATACATCCGGTTGAATTGCGAGTCCAATAGTAAGCGCAGGATTATCTATGCTTATGGACCCCCTGCCGATTCTGTCTACGCGTACAAAATCACCTGAATGCCCCTTGAGTACAACCCCAATATTAACAATATTCCCAGAACTATACCTTCCTGCTAATATATCAAATAAATCACCCTCGGCACTCATAATAGCCATCCTTCCTTGTTGTTCAGCCAATAATGCCGCTATGCTTTCAATTGTGCTATCATCAGCCACTAAACGCGGCATACTTGGTACTTGAAACTCTTCGATTCTCTTTGACAATTCATTAATCGCATCGTGTTCTAGTGACTTACCATTTGCCAATGCCTTGGCTTTTGCACTCTGTGCTTGCTGTAATGCCTGTTCCAATGCTTTAAATTCGTTTTGAGCAGTTCTTACTTCGGCTGCTTTGCTTTGACGTAATCCTTTTTCATATTCTACTAAGGGCAAGGTGCATTCAGTAAAAACCGCACTTTTACGACTTGCAGGGGGCAACGCAGTTACGGTATAAATGTTAAGCGGTTCACGCCACCCATCATGTGGCATTATTTCAACCTTCCGCGCTACAGCAGCAACGATCACTGACAAAACCAACATACAAGATAAGTCAATCGGTGTTTGTGTAGCTATCGATAGTTCCGTAGTATATCGTTGTAACCAATCAGGTAAGCATTGAACCGGAAAAGTTGGCACTGTATATGACGATAGGGGAATTATTTCCGGCCATTCATCATTTTGAGGATTTTGAGAATATTGGGAAGTATATTCCTGTGCTTGTTCAACTAATTTTGACAATTCATCTTTAGTGTGACCTGCACTTAGCCAATCTGTTATATCCCCCTTGAGTGGCAGCCCCGGTAAATCAATTACTTTAACTTTGCAACCATGCTCATATAACTTCCTGGCTGTATCCTGTTGTAAGTTTCGTCCCGGCAAATCATTGTCTCCTAAAATGACTACCTCATGACCGGGCGGGATAATGTTGATATGTTGAACCTTCCAATAATCTGAAGCCCCGCCCACGGTTGTAGCTGCTAAACCATGCCCTCTAACAGTATCACAATCTTTTTCACCCTCAACAGCATAGATAGTTCTATGGTTTTCAATATCATCTTGGACTTCTGACTGTCGATATAATCCACATTGTAAACCGTTTTTACCCTTGAGCCATTGTCCTGCATCTTTATGAAACCATAATGCTTGTTTCTGACCGTCCGGCATCTTCCAAATTTCTTTTTTAAGAATTTCCTGACCTTCAATTGTAGTCCAAACATGTTCACGATCTTTTGTTGCTTGTGACCAATCAAACGCTTGTTTTGGCGGTTCATTATTCAATCCCAATTCATCAGCAAGGAATTTAATTGTGTCTGCCGTATTCGCAAACCCTTTGGCTAGTTTCACCAATTCTATAACATCACCCTTGGCCCCACAGCCAAAGCAATAGAAGCTTCCCTTTTGAGGATTAACAGAAAAGCTAGCGGTATCCTCATTATGAAATGGGCAGCAGCCCCAGTACTCCCCGTTTTTTTCTTTTAATGCACCGCCAATACAATAGCGATTATATGCATCTAAAATTAGTAATCTTTCTTTAATGGCTTCAATAATATCCACTATTCCATCACCGCCAATGCAGTAAAACATTGTAAATTTCCTTGAATTCTGCTATAATTAAAGCGTAAATTCAATATATCACCCACTTCCTGCCGCTTACTCTCAATAGCGGCTTTTTTGTTGTATTTTAATAGATTTTGCGGAGCGTACCATACTCTTGTGGTTCATTGCATTGTTCGCTTTTTTCTCGTTCGTCCATCCATTTCATGACGGATTCTAATCTAAAAAAGATACGCCGACCGACTTTAAATGACGGCATTCCACCCTCAATACGCCATTTTCTGATTGTCCAGGGCGTAACTATTTTCCCCGATGGGTCAATTTTTTTTGCTAATTCCTTGTCGTTTAAAACTTCCATTATTTTTTTACCTCCCGGCCTATTTTTTCAATTGCTAACAACATTTCCCCGGCTTTGTCGGGCTTAATTTCATACCTGAACATACGAGATAGGCTATCTTCTCGAATACCTAAATAGTCGGCTAGCCGCCATTGAGGAATCCGCGCCTTTTTTAGCGCAGTTTTAATTTTTTGATTGTTGGTCATATTTTAAATCCTCCCATGATGTTGATTTTGTTGGTATTTTTGGCATAAAAAAAAGCACCCTATGGTGCTCACACTATTTTCGACATGTTATTTTTTTCTCCTGTTTCAGATTAGAAAAAGTGCAAAAGACACCCATATAAAATGAATGAGTGCCTTTTCTTGTTTATTAATTTTTTAGAAAAACCATAACTACTTTAAGCGACTTTCGATACTAACACTATAACATGTAAAATCGGTATTTTAGGACTGACTTTTATTAATTATCCACAAATAAAAAAGCCAAGGCAATAAAGCCTCGGCTCAACATATTAAAATTGTTTAAACTTCACCCTTAACATTATGGTATCAAAAGTGCCGCAATAAGTCAACATCAAAATCAAATTTATTTATTCACTCCCAACTACTTTTATTTAATTTCATCCATTCAATCTGAATATATCCCCATAGATAAAATATAACTTCTCTTTGTTGATTAATAAGTAGATTTCTTTTTATGCTTAAAATATCGCTCAATTCCTTAATATTGGTATTATATTTTTCACAAAGGAACTTATCTCGTGTTTGATTGTCAAGAATCTCATGTTCTCTATTAACGCACGTAGCCCACTCTATGTATTTAGTGGATTTCTTAACTGCTTCAAGTTTTTGTATTAATTCTTTGTACTTAGCATCTTGGTGTAAAGTTTTAGTAAAATTTAAAATATCAGAATCACTTTCCAAATATTTCTTCCAAAAGATTTCATGGTAATTATCTATTTTTAGACTAATTTCAACATCCGGCGAAGTTCCATACTGTTTATATATTTTATCGCGGTTCTTCTGTAAATTTCCTTTTTTTAATGCCCATTCACTATAATTTAATTCTTCAAGCAATTCCTCAATAGATTCTCCAAAAAAAGTAACGATAACAAGGTTAGATTTTTCCGCTAACTTCTTTCTAACCCTAGGATTCACCTTCTTCACTATATTAATCGTTGAATTAAGAAGATTTGCAATCTCCGCTTGCTTCTTTTTATCAACTTCATACAGATAAAATACTCGGCTATCAAATTCAGTAATTACGCCAATCTTAGCAAGTAATTGCAAACCAAAGCGCAAAAACTCTTTCATTTCCTTTGTTAGTTCCTTATGGATATAGAAGCGTTTTATTGAATATATTTTATTGGTTTTTTTGCTATCAAATGACGAATAATAATTATCATTAAAAATATCATTTTCTCTAGTAAAATCTACTACTCTCAATATATATCATCCCTACTTAACATTCTTCCTGTTCTCCATAAATACTTGAAAATCCTTTTCCTCTATGCGATATTCACGCCCCATCTTGTAGGCCACTATTTCACCATCACGAATCCATTTTTGTATGCCACGCTCTGTAAGTTTAAGCATGTCTGCAATTTCACGAACAGTATAATATTTCATTATATCACCTCTTACAATAATTATATAAAATACATTCTAATATGTCAATATAAGTATTTACATATCATAATAAGTATATTACAATAAAGATATAGTTATTAGAAGAAGGTGTAAACATGGCAACATCTTACGGCTCTGTTCAAAAAACGGGTAAACATTCCTGGAAATTAACCGTTTCAAGCGGCTTTGACGGTTCTGGCAAAAGAATTAGGCACACTAAGACGGTTCATGTCACCAGTGACAACGAAGAACAGCAGGAAAAGGAAGCTAGAAAACAGCTTGCCCTATTTATAGCCGATATCGAAAAAGGCCAGACGGCCACATCCGGCAAAATGACTTTAGAACAATTCTTTGAATATTGGCAGGAAAACTACGCTATAGGCCGTCATGCTCCTAAAACCATATCTTTTAATAAAGGCTTATTTAAGCGCATCAAAGAAGCATTGGGACACAAGCGGCTTGATAAAATAGAACCTAAACATTTACTATCGTTTTATAAAAATCTCGCGGAACCAGGAGTAAAACAAGACCCTAATGCTAAACGCAGAAAAAAAGAAAAGACACCTAATTCTGATACCGAAAACCAGAATAAAGTTTCCAATACTGAGACCCCTATTATTAACAATACTCTATCCCCTAATACCATAAAGAAATACCATGTTTTTCTCCATTCATTATTTGAAAAGGCAGTACAGTGGAATTTTATGGCATATAATCCAGCCGAAAGAGTAGAACCACCCAAAACAGAAAAAACAGTTAAAAAAATATATGATGAAGAAACAACAGGCAAATTCCTGCTCTTATTAGAAAAGGAAGAACTAAAACATAAATTAATGGCTCTGCTGCTAATTAGTACAGGTATGCGACGCGGGGAAATGTTCGGCCTGCAATGGCATCATGTAGACTTTGACAAAGGTACTGTTAAAATTGAGCAGGCTAGCCAATATCTGCCGGGAAAAGGGATATTCATTAAAGAAACGAAGAACGAATCTAGCAAAAGAACTATCACCATTTCAACTAGCATTATAAATCTACTGCACCAATACAAGGCTGAACAGTCAGCCAAACGGCTTAAGCTTGGCGGTACACCGGATAAGGGCGGCAAGTGGCAAGGAGCAGAAAAACCGGAAGATGATTTTATTTTTACAACCTGGAACGGTGAAAAAGCTCACCCCGATAGTGTAAATACTTGGCTTAAGGACTTCATTACGAATAATGAGCTACCCCATATCACCACACCACACAGCTTTAGACATATGGCTGCTACATACCTTATAACATCAGGTACTGATATTAGAACTGTAGCAGGTAAGTTAGGGCATGCAAATACTACCACAACGACTGTTGTTTATAGCCACCTATTAAAATCAGCCGAAAAAGAGACAACCGATAAAATGGAAAACTTCATTCAGCAAGCAACCGAAAAAGCAAAAGAAAAGGAAAAAGAGAAACAAAAAAAGCAGGCAAAATAGCCTGCTTAAATTTTTCCCATTCTAAAAATTTACTTTGTATGTATTTGTATTTGTTAGTACAAGATTTTAAGCCGCTGTCACCAAAAGTGTCACTAGTTTACCGTAATAGGCAAAAATTAAAGGCGCATCAAAAGCCTTTCAGCCCTTGATACACCTGAGTTTTTAGATGGTGACCCACCACGGAATCGAACCGTGAACCTACTGATTAAGAGTCAGTTGCTCTGCCAGTTGAGCTAGTGAGTCAGCATAATGGCTGGGGTGCTAGGACTCGAACCTAGGAATGCGGGAGTCAGAGTCCCGTGCCTTACCAACTTGGCGACACCCCAATATATAGATTAAATTTTAAGCACAATAGATATTATATATAGTTATTTTTCTTTTGTCAACTATCTCATGCCGTTATTGCCGGATTATCTTTTTTCACATCACTGCTTGCAATCCATTTGCCACACTGTTTACAACATACTAGGGCATCAGGCAATGTCCAGGTTAATAACTTGCCGCATTTGTCACAGGTAAAAGGAACTAATAGCGGTTGCGTTTGATTATTCATTTTATTTTATCATCCCTTCTCTGTTATTAGTTTACCCATTGCCTTATATTTCCATAAATATTTTTTCATTCCTGCCTCATTGAAAAAATATTTAGACTATCTTCATACGTACACCGCTTCCTGTCTAAAAAAATAACTTCGCGCCGATGACACGAAGTTATTTTTGCAGGTAAGACTAAGGACGCTAACCGCACCTTAGACCTTTGTAACTACACTCAACCTATTTAAATTGCAAAAGTTTATTGTTAAAAATAAAAAGGCCAAAGAAATGCCCTTTAGAGCAATTCTTTGGCCTTTAGTTGTCTAATCAGCCCAAGTAGTATCCGTATAAAAGGTATATTGAAATATTAGCATACCAGCATCCGGGTTGTCAACGAGAAAGTGATCTAAAATATATAGATACTCCTAATCGGCATATCATCAGGCAATGAATTGGTATCGCCGCCATTCAGCCAGTCAGTCGGCAGGCTGTCAGCGCTGATGTCAAGCTCATAGCGAATTCTTCTGTCGCGCGCAACCGCATACAGGGCGTCGGAGTAACTTATGGAACTCACTTCGCCTGCTGTTCTTAATTCTCCTAAGGTAGCGCCTACGCCAATACCACTGACTGTCTTATATTTTTTGTCAAATACATGAATTGCAGTAACCACTTTCTCACTATCTTTCTTTTGAGCAAAATAAATAGCAAGCGACAGCGCCCCGTCATCTTGGTCGTATGCCTTGAGCACCGGATAAAGTCTGCCACTAAAAAATTCTTCACCGGCGCTTACGGCATGTTTACCGAACTCTTGATATAAAGCCTCTATTGATTTACCCACACCAATGTTTCCCGCGTAACCTGAAGTTAATACAAATTGGCCTGCCGGACCAGCCGCTGCTTCCGGTGAACGGGCTGTAGCACTGCTGGTTCCGGTTCTCGACAGCTTGCCAGCTTGCGCATAAGATTTGTCGTTTTTATTGGAAACGGGAACGATTTTCTCCTGCCCTTCACCAATTCCCGCTTTTGCTAACGCTTCCAGCACCCTGCGGTCGTTTTTTGCCTTAGCCAGACTTACAGCAGAATTTCCGTTACCATCCCGGGCAGAACTGTTAGCCCCTCTTTGCAGCAAAATTGTCACCACATCGGCATGATTATTCCCAACAGCCTTCATCAGCGGTGTTTGACCTTCTTTATCCCGGGCATTTATATCAGCTCCCTTGTCTAAGAGCTGACGTACAATGGTAGTTCGCCCGTAAGCGGCTGCGGCATGCAGCGGTGTAAACCCGTCATTTTTCCGGTAAGAATCCGGCGACATTCCGGCCCGAATAAATAATTCGGTAATATCCTTTTTCCCCCGGCCGGCATATTTAACAAAATCTTCGACCGTAAAATTCACACCCGTACGCATAAGCTGATTTTCCGGCAAGTTGGCAGCCTCGAGCTTAGCTTTGCTGTCCATAATCCCATAATAGGCCCCCAGCCCAACAATAGCCGGCATCAAAATCAAGGCAAAATAGATCAAGTGTCTTGCCTCAAGATTTGTCCCCATTCTTCCCAAGCCCGCTTTTATTTTGCCAAATATCCCGGGGAAATCCGGCTTACTCATGTTTGGTCGCTTAATCCTTTTTATTTTTTGCATGAATTCTTCCATTTTTACCTTCAAATTCGCCCACATAATTCGCTCCGGCAGATAAATTTATCTAATTAATATATTCGCTTTTTACAACCATATTCCCTTTTATTTGCCATCGAAAGCCACATGTGAAATAAATATCTTTCTAACAATTACCAATAGCAAATCCGCCGCATTTGTTATCCATGCGGCGGAATCATTCATACTATTTTTACTTTGTACTCACGCAGCCAATGATCAGCTTGAATTAGATAGGCAAAAAGCTGCGGCCCGCTCATTAATTGACCAAACCAAGGTATATTGGAAGCAGATAAATCCGCACTGGCTATTTCTCTAAGTTTATTAATATTAAGAACCTGCTTGAGTGGTGATGATTCCTGGTTTAAAACGCGGAGAGCCTCAGTTACAACAGCTCTTGTATAGGCCGGATTATGCGTTTTGGGATAGGGGCTCTTCTTTCTCCACAAAACATTTTCCGGCAGAATACCTTCCAGGGCATACCGAAGTAGTCCCTTTTCCCTGTTTTGCGCATTTTTCATGTCCCAGGGAACATTCCAAACATAGTCAACAATCCTATGATCACAGAAAGGTACGCGAACTTCCAAACCAAACGCCATACTCATCCGGTCTTTGCGATCCAGCAGTGTCGGCATAAAACGGGTAAGGCTAAGGTAAAATATTTCCCGCATTCTGGCTGAGCGTTTCTCTTCTCCCGGCAAGTGCGGCACTTCAGCCAAAGCGTCACTATAGCGCTGCGCTACGTATTCGGCAGGTTTAATTCTCTCCTGAACCGCGGAGTTAAGCCAGGGAATACGGATTTCAGGATTAGGGGACCAGGGGAAAGTTGTGGCATTAATCATATGTTCCCGTTGAAACCAAGGGTACCCGCCAAAGATTTCATCCGCGCATTCTCCGGATAGGGCTACTGTCGCCCCTTTTTTAATTTCGCGACAGAATAAATACAGCGAGGTGTCGATATCCGCCATCCCCGGCAAATCCCGGGCCAATGCTGCCGGTCTCAGACTCGCCGCCAGTTCGGGAGTATCTAATAAAATGGTATGATGACTGGTATCAAAATGGTCGGATACGCAGGTAACCCAGGGTGCATCCGCATTCGGCTGGAAGCTGCTAGCCTTAAAATATAATTCGTTGTCCACATAGTCGACGGAATAAGTGTCCAGTTTACCCAGCCCTGACCGTTTATAGGACATAGCGGCCAGCGCCGTCAGCGCACTGGAGTCAAGTCCGCCGGACAGTAGGGTACAAATGGGAACATCGGATACCAATTGCCTGCTGGCAGCGTCGATCAAAAGCTCTCTGACTTTAGCCTTGGTCGTTGAAAAGTCGTCCGTATGCGGCTTGGACTCCAGCGCCCAATATTGTTTTATCATCTTTCCCTGCCGGTTATATATCAGGGAATAACCGGGCTTTAACTCCCGGACATCACGAAATACTCCGTTTCCCGGCGTACGGGCCGGCCCCAGCATAAATACTTCAGCTAATCCCTCTTCATCAATTTCCGGTCGTACCAGCGGATTGGCCAATAAGGTTTTGAGCTCAGAGCCAAAAATAAAACTGTTTCCGCGTTCAGCATAAAACAGCGGCTTTACACCAATACGGTCACGTGCCAAAAATAGGCTTTGGTTTTTTTCATCCCATATCCCAAAGGCATAGATTCCATTAAATTTTTCAACACAGGCTGCTCCCCACTCAATAAATGCCACCAGCAACACTTCCGTATCGCAGTGGGTGGTGAACGTATAACCCCGTTCCTCAAGTTCTTGCTGCAGTTCGGGCGTATTGTACAATTCTCCGTTATAAGTAATAACATATTTTTGATCCCCACGGTAGCGGATCATGGGCTGGGCGCCCCCTACCGGATCAATGACACTAAGCCGGCGGTGTCCTAGAGCCGCATGAGTTGTAATATAGGCTCCCTGCGCATCCGGCCCGCGCGCTGCCAGCGTCTCAACCATAGCGGACAGGATATGGCTTTTTTTCGCAAGATTTTGTTCCCAGTCAATCCATCCAGCAATCCCACACATGTACGATCATCTCCCTAAAAGAATAGCCTGTGTCACTACGCCGCCAGCTCTCTGGCGCGCTGCACAGGCGGCTCTGCCCTCACATTGATTCGCATGCTTATAAATATGCGCAATGGCAAACAATTGTCACAAACTGAAAAAGTATGTATGGCACACGGATTCATCGGATACGCTAACTTCAAATAAACCTGATTCAGTTAGGAGGAATTTACATGGAAACTATGAATACCAATGCGCAAACTGAAACAAAAACATCAACTGCTGCGAATAAACCCACTTTTCAAGAAGGACCCGATATTGATAATGCTAATGCGGTATACCAGGACACTAGTCTTGATGCCACCGAGGATTCCCTGCGAACAGAAAAACTAAAGCCGGGCAATAAGCATGCCACCAACAGCTTGGTAGCCAGAATGTTGTGGGGGCACGAAGAGAAGGTAAGCCTTAACGCCCGGGTTTCAGAGGACGGAACATTGGACTTGAATGATGATGTCCGCTAAGCGCTGGATGCACACACAAAAAAACAGGCCATACGGCCTGTTTTTTTGAAAACTGTGACCTTAATCACAGCCTGTTTACCATTGATTTGGTAAACTTATGACAAGCTAAATACAAAATTTTATCAGGAGGTTAACATGGAAAAACAATTTATCAAAAATATTGAGTTTGGTAAAGCCCTGGAGATGGTCAATCTGGTCGACTATCAACCCGGCAAAGTAGTCAGCCTGACGTTATCGCAAAATAAAACGCTTAGTATGACATTGTTTGCCTTCGCTAAAGGCGAAGCCATCAGCAGTCATTCCGCCCCTGGTGATGCCATGGTCTATATTCTTGACGGCAAAGCCAGTATTACCGTTGGCAGTGAAGAAATCACGGCAACTACCGGACAAGTTGTTGTTATGCCGGCTGAAGTGCCTCATGCCTTAGACGCTGTAGAAAATTTTAAAATGTTATTAGTGCTTGTCATGTAACTTATAGACGTAAATCAACCCCAAGCACGCCGGTTATATTTTCATGATCACCCGTAATTGCCAAAGAAATGGTCAAACACGGCTGGTGAGATATCGCGGAAACATATATCTCTGATACATAGAACTCACCTTGCAGTGCCTGCTTAAACCACATTCTCGTTTGGGCGTTGGCAATTCCGGCAGGCGGCAACGAAACAACAAATTGCCCATCCGGAAGATTCGTCCAGGCAGCCTCAAGTTCAGGATTTTTAGCCATAAGATCTTTTAAAACTTCGGTATGGTTAGAAAAATCCAGCGACTTGATACGTTCATCCTTTACTACCCGGGCAAGTAAGGTATGTAATTTGGCAATTTTTTCATCAAGCTCCGCCTGCCGGCCGCTATTCATATCGATAAGGGTGATTTTGCCGGTAGTTGCAACCAAGCTATCCGCAACCTTCGCTAAGACATCTCCCATTTGCCGAGTATTACTCAAGTGTTTATCCTGTTGTGCAATGGAAGCCGCCACCGTCATCATGCGGCTGGCGGCTTGCCCGGCTATGTTAGCAATCTGGCCTAAAAAGTCGGCTGTTTTCTGTGTTGCCGCCAGTTGATTCTGCCGGGCGGCAGTCGCTTCGGCTACTTTATTTTCAACCTGCACACTGGCAGCAAAAATCGCCTGCAGACTATCGTCTGCCCCCTTCATTTCCCTGGCTCCTGTTTCAACAGCAGCGGCCCCCGCTGCCGCAGCCTTAGCGGCTGATACTACGCCGCCGTCAATTTCAGCCAACAATTTATTAGCAGAATACGCGGCATCGGCACTGGCATCTGACAATTTTTGAATTTCCTGCGCCACCACTGCAAAACCACGCCCGTGTTCACCCGCTCTGGCAGCCTCAATACTCGCATTAAGTGCCAAAAGATTGGTTTGGGCCGACATTCCCTGGATGGTAGTCAGAAGGCCGTCAATATCCCGGGCCATTTTGGTAAGAATACTTATTTTTTCTCCTACTTCGGCTGAGGCCTGTCTGATAGAATCCATAGCCACTGCCACTTTGGCAGTGGCCTGACACCCCTGTTCGGCCGCCTTTTTGGATGTGATACTGTCCTGATAAATATCACCGGCTACTTCGGTGATTGTTTGAGTGGCCAACATAACGTCGTCAATTTGTTTGGCGGCATTTTTTGTAGCCTCGGCAATATCCTGGGACAGCCGGTCGGCAATGTTAGACTCCTGGCGCGCTTGTTCAGCTAAGTTGGCTGCTTGCCCAATCCCTGCATTCACTTGATTTACCGCTGCCGAAACCTGGCTTGATGATACCTGCGTTTCCTGAATAAAACCACGCAGCATCTCGGCCAATGCGGCAATATTACCGGCCAATGGCTGAATTTCTGTTGGGTAATCATTTATCGTTACCGTTTCTGACATATCACCATGTAAATAGCTTGTCATCACTGCATTCAATTTCTCAATCGCTTTATTTTTACCAAACCACATTGTCAATCTCACTCCCTGTCCAGGTATCCAAGTAAACCCGATTGAAATACCAATAATTATATACTATATAGAATTCAGTCTTATGGCAAGAACAAATAAGTCAGGGTCCATGAAATGCTGGACATTACATTTTTGATTCTCTCAGTGAGATACAAATTATACCTTTTTCTCTGGTTCGACGGATCCAGCCTGCCATCGTCCGGCTATAGACAAAAACCCGCATTTATTTCCCTGGAAATAAATGCGGGTTTCTATTATTGTGACAAAACATCTGACAACCGGTATAACTCCGGGTCAATGTCCTTTTTCTTACTGATAGCGTCTGTTATTGGGACTTCCACACACTGGTTGTTCCGATAACCAATCATAATATCTGATTTGCCTTGTAAAAGATCCCTAACGGCTCTTTCCGCCAAACGGCTAGCCAACAGTCGGTCAGATACGGTAGGCGCCCCGCCGCGCTGAATATGTCCCAGAACAGATACCCGTGTCTCTAACCCTGTCTTAGCGGAAATAACTTTACCAAGATCGATGGCACTCCCTGCCCCTTCTGCTACAACTACAATACTGTATTGTTTTCCTTTAGCTCGCGACTCCAACAACTGCCTGCAAATATTTTCGGAGGAAAATGGCTGTTCCGGAATAAGAATAATTTCTGCTCCACCTGCCAGTCCTGCCGTAAGAGCAATCCAGCCACAAGCCCGCCCCATTACCTCAACCAGCATAACCCGTCCGTGAGCAGAAGCGGTATCCCGCAATTTATTTATGGCATCAAGGGCTGTATTTACGGCTGTATCAAAACCAATCGTATAATCAGTGCCCCAGATATCATTATCAATCGTTCCCGGTAACCCGACAAATTTAATTCCCAGTTCGGCCAACAGTTTTGCTCCTGTAAGCGAACCGTCACCGCCAATAACTACAAGTCCCTCAATCCCATGTGCCTGTAGATTGGCTACGGCCTTTTGCCGTCCTGTCAAAGTTTTAAACTCTTCACTGCGGGCTGTTCCCAAAAAGGTGCCGCCTTTATGAATAATATCACCGACAGAACGTGAATCTAATTGTGTCATGTCATTGGCAATCATACCAGCATAGCCGTTTTTTATTCCCCAAACTTCAATCTGGTTGGCCATCGCTACGCGAACTACGGCCCGGATAGCTGCATTCATTCCCGGACAGTCGCCACCACTCGTTATTACTGCTATTTTTTTCACACTATCCCTGCCTCTCAAAATAAATCAAAATTATCGCATTCGTCTAAACGCTCAGTGCACCTTGACGGGTAGCTAATTTTCGCTAAGCCATCAACAGACACTTTGCCCTTCTTTAAGAATATCACCTGATAAACACAAAAGAAAATTAAATTAAAAACATAGCGACGATTGTAGTTGTGATTAGCCCGCATAATACCGGTACTAAGTTCTGTCTTGCAAGGTCAAATGGATTCACGCCGCAAATTGCGGCTGCCGGCAGTAACGCCCAGGGGATTAAGGTTCCTCCCCCTACCCATATGGCAGCAATCTGACCTAATGCGGTTAGCGTGGCAATTCCTGAACCAATGGCTGCTGCAAACAACCGGGCAATAGATCCTGCTAATGAGATTCCCGAAAAGCCCGATCCATCCAACCCTGTCACTGCGCCTACAACTGTCAGGGTAATCGCGCTGACTCCGGCATTAACGGGTACTACTCTGGCAATTGCCAGACCGACATCATTAACCAAGCCTTGTGAACCTGCCGGCAAAATCTCCCCCATAATATGGGTTATACCACTATCTCCTAAGTAGAAAAAAGCCGCAATAGGAATTACAGGGCCAAATACCGTAAACCCAAATTTAAAACCATCAATAAAATAGGCTGTTATTTTTTCTAATCCCTGTTGTTTATGAGCAACCAAAGCAATTAACGCTAAAATAAATACCGCCGTACCGCCAATTAATGCGGTGGCATCACCGCCTTGCAAACCAGTAGTATACATAATAATTACATCTATAAAGAATAGTATCGGCACAGCCATAGCAAAGATATTCTTCACGGTAACAGATAAGGCAGCAAATAGTACTGTATTCTCCTCATCTTTTTCGATCAAATACTTATCGCCATCAGCTCCGGTTGTCTGATTGCCGGCCATATTTTCCTGCCGCATCTGCCGTATTAACAGCCAGTAAGCGGTAACTGTGGTAACCAAGCCCATAACGAAAACTAACGGCACACTGGCACTAACAACACTTTTCACGGGAATTCCGGCGGCTGCCGCCGTCAGTTTGGGTGCTCCCTGAATAACGAAATCGCCAGACAGTGCAATCCCGTGGCCAAATAAGTTCATCGCCATTGCGACCCCCAAAGGAGGCAACCCCGCTTTCACTGCTACCGGAAAAAGTACGGCTCCCACTAACGCCACCGATGGCGAAGGCCAAAAGAACCAGGACATAATCAACATGACTAAACCTGTAATCCAATATGCTTGAGACGGCGTACAGATAAGCTTAGTTATCGGTGCGACCATAGCTGCGTTAATGCCTGTGACATAAAGCACCTTACTCATAGCAACAATGATGGAAATAATTAAAATAGTATCCATCAATTCAGTGGCAGCATATACAAAACTATTAAATATGCCGCTAATTGCCTGATAAATTGATCCTGTCACCATGAAACCAATGACAAAAATTCCGACAATACATAGTAGGGATGTGTCACGTCGCTTTACCATGACCCCTAAGATTAAAAACACAAACAGTACATAGACATAGTGCAGCGCCGTAAGTTCAAGTCCCATGTGCTTACCTCCCCGCTGACATATTTCCCTACAAGATATGCAGCAAGAAGAAATTTAGCATGTTAAAAAAGAACTCTCGCGGCCTTAATTCCTACCCAAGTAGCCATAAGTCCGATAATCAGGTTAGCGGCAATATTATTAAAAGCAGCCATCACGCCGGTATCCTCCAGCAGTTTTAAACTTTCATAACTATAGGATGAAAAAGTAGTGAACCCACCCAAAAAACCTGTCGTAATTAACAACCGCCAATAAGGATTTGCGATAAACTTTTCCGTAACGAGTGTCATAAATAGTCCTATAATAAAACACCCTACCACATTAACAAGTAATGTACCATACGGAAACAGCGTGCCTAACTTATCTGCAGCCCACAAGGAAACTGCATACCTAACTACAGATCCTATGCCACCACCGATTACAACTAAAAGTATGTTCGTAACGATTTAAATCAGCTCCTCATCATATTACATAGTATCCAATAAGGACTTGCAGGCAGGTTAGTAAAAGCTAATGCCAAGCAACAACGACGAAGCGTACCAGCACCCTGACAGAGATAATCTTTATTGGGCTTCAGCTAGATCTTACTATTATTGTAACGAATCCCAACAGAAAAAAGATAGTTCTTTTTTATACTTATTTTAGCATATTTATCTACAACTGAGTCTGTTGAAATGAGGAATGATCATGTTTTTAATTTACGCATTGACCGGAGTGCTTTGCTTAGGATTAGCGCCGATATTCGGGAAAGCGGTTTTAAACAGCATCAATCCTGCTACAGCCTTTGTCCTGCGAACAATGATTGCCGCTATTATCATCGCGATCTGGTTTCTTAGCGCCAGAAGCTATACCGAACTTCTCAGCATCCCGCCATCGCTCTGGATCATCATAACTATTGAAGCCATATTGGCTGCACTCCTAGGTGATTTAGCCTATTTTTACGCCTTAAAAGCCGGTAATATTAATGAAGTATCCCTGATTATGTCTTGTGCCCCCTTAGTTACAATCATTTTAAGCTATTTTATACTGAACGAAATCGTCACCACCAGTCAAGTTATTGGTGCTTTTTTTATTACGATTGGTCTGATTTTAATCAGCCTACAGTAGTAAAAGGCCTATTTTATATAGATTCCCGGATAAAAAAACTGGCCCGTTATGAGCCAGTTTTTTTGCTGGAATTATTACAGCTGCACACCTTACCCTTTGTTGAGTTCTGATAAAACATCTATATCGATGAATTACATCAAATTGGGAAAAACATTCCTTTGCTATAAATCAAAATTTATTGTTGCAATATTTTTCAATCAATCTATGGCTTTACTTCATTACTAACAATTTTTATAAAATTAAGTTTTCTTATCAAAAATAAAAAACGCCAAATAAGGTATTTTCCTCATTTGGCATTACTAGCATGGTTGCGGGAGCAGGACTTGAACCTGCGGCCTTCGGGTTATGAGCCCGACGAGCTACCAACTGCTCCATCCCGCGATATAAAAGTTCCTTTATTGATGTTCCTCACTACCGCTCGGAACTAAGCGATTCGCACCAATCAGTCTTCGCCTCTCGGCTTGCCTTCTTGGGCTCTCTGCTTATCACTACCGCTCGGAACTAAGCGACTCACTCGGGTTCTCGCTTCGCCTCACGGCTCGCAAAAACCCGGTTCGCTGCTTATGGCTCCCCGAGTAGGACTCGAACCTACGACCGATCGGTTAACAGCCGATTGCTCTACCAACTGAGCTATCGAGGAATATTTTCGATATTCAATTGTCGATTTACGACTTTCGATTTATCATTTTTTTGAAGGTATGCTCCTTCAAAACTTCACAGAAGATAAGCAGCGAACCAGGTTATTAGGAGCGTCAGCGACGCTAGAACCTGAGTAAGTCGCTTAGTTACGAGCGTTAGTGAGTAACCTCATTTTTCACTCGTTCTCACTACAATTAGGTTTTACGTCGTTCGCATTTATGCGAACAAGTTAAGTCAAGTGCTCGGCCTATTAGTACCAGTCAGCTCCATGGATTACTCCACTTCCACATCTGGCCTATCTACCTTATCATCTATAAGGGGCCTTACTTCTTGCGAATCACAGACCTCATCTTAAGGCTGGTTTCACGCTTAGATGCTTTCAGCGTTTATCCTTTCCGGACGTAGCTACCCAGCTGTACTCCTGGCGGAATAACTGGTACACCATTGGTCCGTCCACTCCGGTCCTCTCGTACTAGGAGCAGTTCCCTTCAAGTCTCTTACGCCCGCGATGGATAGGGA
>NZ_FNAM01000059.1:0-20374 GCF_900101845.1 Sporomusa acidovorans
CACGGGTAGCGGGGGAAACACTGCCGCCTACCAGAAAGCAAGTGGAACTATTGTATAAGGTAATTGACCCGGAGGGGATCTTCCTGCCCTAATAATAACTGGCTTGTTGATGAATACTATATATTCCGTATTAAAGAAGTTTGCAGGCGCAGGCGGATGGTGTATTGACAACGCTCCACCACTAGCGTTTGACTTCCGCTTTTGCCAACACACCACCCGCCTGCAAAAATCCTTAGCACGTTGTATATATCGATAGAAAATCTTTATTAGATACGATATATAGCGGCAAATATAATATCTTACAATAAATGAGGATCGGTGGAAGCTAAAACTCCGCGGTTTGTAGTGAAAATATAAATTAAGAATCAGGAAGTGTTGTTGTTGGAAGAATGTACGTGCAACCTGTCGATGATGGCAGACCATAATGCTGTTTGTAAGGCATGTTCTCAAAAACTTATGGCGGCCGCGAACGTTAAGTCCATAGGCAATCTAAATGGCGTAGCCATTCCAAGAGATAGGCGGGACACAACGATAGCAGCAGAACATTGTACCTGCGACACCAGGATGATGGTAGATCATAACGCAATGTGCGCAGCTTGTTCACAGGAAATACTGAAATAGCATTAGGGATGACGAGGGGACGATTCGGCTGGTACGCAGATAGTTGCGTGGCAGCAGAACCGTCCTTTGCTGCAAAAAGGAGGGCTTGTCATATGAAGCGGTTCGACGATTTGAAGACACAGTTTTCAAGTGTTCATGATTTAATGAAATTCAGGGTAACCGAAATCCTTTTGGTCTCCACCTTGTATGATGGTTTTGTACTGGAAGAAGACGGGCAGTTATCCGACCAGATCTATAACCAATTTGCCGATCTCAGTATTTCCATGATTCCCAGGATTCATCAGGTTGCCAGTTTGGAGGAAGCACTCGCAACATTGGCAACGCGGCCCTTTCATCTGATTATTACCATGTCCCGCATCAGTGACATGACTTCTTTTGCGTTTGAGAAATCCCTAAAGGCTGCTTATCCTGACATACCCATTGTGATGTTGTCTTATGAGCGGCTGACTGCCGGCACAATCGAGCATATTAGAAAAAATCCCTGTATTGACAGGGTGTTCTATTGGTCCGGGGACAGCAATATTTTATTGGCCATTATTAAATACATCGAAGACCGGCGGAATATGGAGGCCGATAGCAGACAGGGCGTTCAAGCCATTCTGCTTGTTGATGATTCACCGGTATATTATTCGCAGATTTTACCGATAATTTATACTGAGATTTTAAGCCAGACGCGCTACTTGGTCCTGCACGCCATGAATATCAGCCATGGTTTGCTGCGGGTACGCCTGCGGCCGAAAATACTGCTTGCCGAAACCTATGAAGAGGCTATGGCCGTCATTGCTCAGTATCGCTACAATTTGCTGGGGGTTATTTCTGATGTCAAATTTCCCCGCAAAGGAACGATGAATCAGGCTGCCGGCATTGAATTAGCGCAGCAAGTAAGGCAGATGATCACCGATTTTCCATTTTTGCTGTTGTCGGAAGATATGGAAAATGCGGCAAGAGCCCGCACCATACATGTTCCCTTCATGGATAAAAATTCTCCCAATTTGTTGCATGATCTGCGTACCTTTATTCTTGATAATTACGGGTTTGGTTCTTTTATCTTTAAATACCCGGACGGAACAATCATTGCCAAAGCGACGCATATCACCGATTTAGAAAAAATCATTCAGGACCTGCCGGAGGAGAGTTTGTATTATCATGCGGTAAACAATCATTTTTCACGGTGGTTTCGAGCGCGGACAGAATTTGAGGTGGCGGATAAACTAAGATATCTGGATGCTCTGGGCTTTTCCAGCGTAGAAGATATCAGAAGCTATATTCTGGAAGTCCTGAAAGCCTACTTTCAGCGTTATCAGTCCGGGGTTATTCTTGATTTTGCAGGTCTCTCCAAAAAAGATATTGAAAATGCCTTTATTAAGCTGGGACACGGGTCATTGGGAGGCAAGGCCAGAGGTATCGCCTTTATCAATTCGCTGATAACGAAAGCGTATCTAACAGATAAATATGAAGATATAAAAATTAAAGTTCCCGGTTCGTTCGTCATTTGCAGCGAGGTATTTGAAGAATTTATCGAAACGAACCACCTTTATCAGTTTGTAGCCGGAACCTCTGATGAAGAAGTCATTGCCCAAAAATTTTTAGCCGCCGACCTGCCGGCCATGATTCAAAAAAATCTCTATGACCTGATTCAGTATGTAAAATCGCCGCTGGCTGTTCGCTCTTCCAGTATTCTGGAAGATTCAAGAGTATTGCCGTTCGCCGGGATTTACAAGACCTATGTTGTTCCCAATAGTCATAGTGATCCGGCTGTTCGCGTTAAGCAGCTTGCCGCAGCCGTGAAGCTCGTATTTGCCTCTGTCTTTTATGCTTCTCCCCGGCAATATGCCCATAATGCCGATATTCGTATCGAAGAAGAGAAAATGGCTGTTTTGATACAAGAATTGGTCGGCGAACATTATGACGATATGTACTATCCGGTTATTTCCGGTGTGGCGCAATCCTATAACTTTTATCCGTATTACCCCATGCAGCCGGAGGAAGGAACAGTGAGTCTGGCATTAGGCTTGGGCAAAAGCATTGCCGAAGGCGAACGCGTATATCGCTTTTCACCGGCTCATCCTAAAATGAATCCCATGTACGCAAGCCCGCGGGACTATCTCGAAAAATCGCAAAATGCATTTTATGCTGTAAACTTGAGCGCTTCCGCCGATATAAAAATGGGCGTTGATGATAATTGCAATTATGAGAAGCTTCCCATTTCCCGGGCGGACCAAGATAAAACGCTGGAGTATATCGGCAGTACCTACTCCCGAGAGGATGATTACATTTATGACAATGCCAATCGACCGGGTCCGAAACTTATAACATTTTCCCAGATTCTTAAATATAATAGACTGCCTCTGACCAGCATCATCAAAGATATTCTCAGATTGGGCAAGCAATCTTTCGGTGCCGATGTGGAAATTGAGTTTGCCGTAAATATTCCGCACGGCCCCAATAAACGCAAAGAATTTTATATTCTGCAAATCAGGCCGATGGTGGTGGGCAGAGAGGCTTTTCAGGTAAAGGTGGATGATAGCAAGGACAGCCTATGTTATAGCCGGCGTACCATTGGCAATGGATTTTTTCAAGACCTCCATGATATTATTTTTGTTAATCCCGCAACGTTTAATCTGAAAGACAGCCGGCAGATTGCCCGTGAGATCGGCGAAATAAATCATGAGCTTTATGAAGAGGGACGCCGTTGTATTCTCATCAGTTTTGGACGGGTTGGCACAGCAGATCCCTGGCTGGGAGTTCCGTTAGACTGGTCGCAAATGTCTCAGGCCCATGTGATCGTCGAAGTGGATACCAAGGACCTCCGGCCGGAACCGTCGCTGGGCAGTCATTTTTTCCATAACCTCACGGCAACCAGCATGGGATATTTGCATATCCAATACAATGATGAGCAAGAGCGGATTGACTGGGATTGGCTAATGAACCAGCCGGTGCGGAAACAGACAGAGCGAGTGCGGCTGATTCGCCGGGAAGAACCTTTCTTAGTTAAGCTTGACGGCAGAAATTTTCAGGGAAGCATTTATAAGTAACACCCAATTATTAATTAAGGGAGGCTTATTATGACTGCAAGTGCTAAGAAGTATTGTGAAGAACTCTATCAACGGGTTGTCAACAGGAACGCTCATGAACCGGAATTTCATCAAGCCGTGCAGGAAGTTCTTGAATCTTTAGTTGCAGTGCTGGAAAAGCATCCGGAATATATGGAACTTGGAATCGTGGAGAGACTGGTTGAACCGGAGCGGCAAATTATTTTTAGGGTCCCCTGGGTTGACGATACCGGCAGAGTACAGGTTAACAGAGGGTTTCGGGTACAGTTCAACAGTGCGATCGGCCCCTACAAAGGCGGCATTCGGTTCCATCCTTCTGTATATGCCGGGATCATTAAGTTCCTGGGGTTTGAACAAATATTCAAGAACTCCCTGACCGGTTTGCCGATCGGCGGTGCGAAGGGCGGCTCAGACTTTGACCCCAAAGGCAAATCCGATGGGGAAGTGATGCGGTTTTGCCAGAGCTTCATGACCGAACTGTACCGGCATATCGGCCAAGACGCGGATGTTCCGGCCGGCGACATCGGCGTTGGCGGCCGGGAAATCGGGTTTATGTTCGGCCAGTTTAAGCGCATAAAGAACGCCTATGAGGCAGGTGTCTTGACCGGCAAAGGCCTGACGTACGGCGGCAGTTTAGTGAGAACACAGGCCACCGGCTACGGTCTTGTCTATTTTATGGACGAAATGCTTACCGCGAAAGGCATGTCATTGGCAGGAAAAACCGTTCTGGTGTCCGGCTCAGGCAATGTAGCGATTTATGCCACGGAAAAAGTGCAGCAGCTTGGCGGCAAGGTTGTCGCCATGAGTGACTCCAACGGCTATATTTATGACGCAAACGGTATTGAGGTAGCTGCTGTAAAACAAATTAAAGAAGTGGAAAGAAGAAGAATTTCCGAGTACGTCAAGCAGCAGCCGTCGGCTGAGTATCATCCAGGCTGTGAAGGTATCTGGTCGATTCCCGGCGATATTGCACTCCCTTGCGCGACGCAAAACGAAATTGATGACAATGCCGCGAAAACCCTGATCAAGAACGGCTGCCAAGCCGTAGGTGAAGGGGCCAATATGCCGACCACACTGGCAGGAACGAAACTGTTTCTGGAAAATGGTGTTCTTTTTGCTCCGGCTAAAGCCGCCAACGCCGGCGGAGTGGCAACCTCTGCTCTGGAAATGTGCCAAAACAGCATGAGACTTTCCTGGACATTCGAGGAGGTTGACACCAAATTGAAAACCATTATGGCTAATATTTATCAGAATACCAGTAAAGCCGCTGAAGAATACGGTCACAAAAATAACCTGGTAGTCGGCGCCAATATCGCCGGCTTTGTGAAAGTCGCGGAAGCTATGAAGGCACAGGGATTAGTGTAAGCGGAATTACATTTATTAGGAAGCACATTGAAAGCCTGCCACATTTGGCAGGCTTTCAATGTGCTTTTTAACCCAGATACATCTATTTGTAGTTCTATTTTCCTACTGACGGTGGCATTCCCCAAGCTGTTACCAATCAGCTAAAACCCAGATAAAAACTAAATAAAATTCTCAAAAATTATAATTAAAGGGAATATGTGGATAAAAGGAGAATGAAAAGTAAGAAGAGGTCAATGGGCAAAAAGCCGTTGACCTATCAAGATTTTTTAACAAATTTTACAGTAAGAATTAGAGGGAGGATATAGTAATGAATATAGCAAAAAAGATTGCTTTTGTGTTGCTATGCCTTATTTGTTGGATAATTCCAAGCCTGGTTCAAGCAGCGCCATTTGATGTTGAAAACGGCAAAGTTTATGGTCATAAAGGACCGGATGGTACAACATCGTTATTTGCGAAAGCAATCGGTGGAAATTGGAACTTTACCATCCATAAAGTTTTTCCCAATAAAGGGCAGATGTATTATTTTCTTTCAGCGGAACTTGAAGACAGAAAAGTAGGAAAAAAACATGTAAACAGTGCAACATTAACAATCAATGGAAAAAGTGTCATGCTGCAGCCGCTTACAAACTTTCAACCGGTAATTGTGAAGAACTCGTACCAAGAGTATTATTCTCTACCGGAAGACGTACGCCAACAGATTGCGCAAGCGACAGAAATGAGTATAGCTTTTCAGTTTGATGGAGCATCGCCCGAAACCGGAGCTGTTAAGGACTCGACAGTTAAAGCGTTTAAGAGATTAATCATGCTGGAAAAGGATAGTTATATTCGGGAGGGAAAAGTATTGGAAGCGACCGAAGAACCAAGCAAGGCGTTTTTCCATCCCCAGATATTTATTCCCAATGCCAAGCCGGAAGAAGTACTGGATGCATTAGTTTATGAAATTAATTTCGATACCTATAAGGGTAAAGAAGAATTTAACTATGCCAGTGGATATTTCATTAATCACACTTCTGACCCTTACGTTACCCAATTGGTTTGCAGGAGCAGTTTTGGTGATACTACCGATTTTGTCACTGTTGCCTGTCGTCCATATAGCAATGGTGTATGGGTAACGATAAATCTGATGATGCAGAAGTGTACTCCTGGCAGATTTGGTTATAATGGCGCTTATTTCCCTGGCAGCGTACAGTATTCATTCTATGAAAATGATTCATCGAATAGTCTAGTGGTTAATACCAGGAATTATTGGCGGACGCATTCCGAACTATGGGCTATGAATCTACATTCCGTCTATAACCAGCTATATGGAAAAGTTGATTATGGCTTTTCGCTTGCAAGAAAAGATATAAAGAAAGGGCCATTCAAAGTGAACACGGTTGATTCGAAAAAATTTCCTGAATTAGACCGTGTTTCGGTAGGGGATTCATTAGTGGCTATTGATGGGGTATCAACAACGCTTATGGGAGTACAAGACCTTGATTATTGGCTGGACAATGGCATTAGCGGGCAGAGGACGTTTACTTTTAAAAGTATAACAGGAGAAGAAAAGAAGGTTGCCATATCGCCGCAAGTGCAGTTAACTGCCCCGGCAGCAAGCAAAGATTATAGGAAAATACTCATGGATAAAATGCCGAAATGGTTTGTGGAAAAAGGCATTAGGGCCCTTTCGCCCAAAACAATTTTTTTAGAAAGTAATGTTTATGATCCGCTAGGGACAGGAATAAAGTAGTAGAATTTATTGCTTAAAGTGAGATTCTTTGTAAGCCGCCTGATTATTTTATCGTAATCAGGTGGCTTTTTATTGCCATGTGAAATTTTTTGACGATTACAGCTTAGTTCAAAATACATTATAAGTAAAATACCATCCTGAATGGGAAGAAGATGGTGAGCACTTTCTATTTATTCTTATGATTTAATAAGACTATACCTAAAAATTAAATAAAAACTAAACAAAATTATCAAAAATTATAATTAAAGGGAATATGTGGATGAAAAGAGAATATGTGTATTGACTAATGAGCATTTACGGTTATGGTTACAGGTATAAAGAGAAGTCCCCTGGAAGATTATTACGGAGACCGGATATTATACCGGTCTCCTTTTCCATGTCCGCTTTGATCCATCATGTGAAAGGAGCATACGTTTGTTATCGCAATCTATTAAATTGGCTGCGGCTTTAGTGTTAAGCGTGTTGTTTTGCACTCAGTTAGCCTGGGCGGAAGTACGGAGTCCGGGCGAAACGCAGGAATTAAACCGCCGCGCCCGCGAAGAAGCAGAGCAGCGGCAAACCTTGCAGCAAAAGAAAGATGTTTTTTTGCAAAAAGGTCTAACCGGGACCAAGGATACGAGTCTGCCGTCGGAAAAACTTAGTTTTCCTATTGGTACGCTCACGTTACAGGGAGAAAGGCTGGAACGGTTTCCTTGGCTGCAACCCATGCTCAATCAGTATGCCGGGCGGCAAATCGGCAAGGAGGGCATCAATCTCATTGTCAAACGCTTAACCAACGAACTGATTAATCGCGGCTATGTAACAACCCGGATTGTAATTCCGGAACAAGATTTAGCAAGCGGTATTTTACGGCTCATACTAGTCCCCGGCATAATCAGCGAGATCCGGTTTGATAACGGAGGGCAAAGCGGCAACTGGCAGAATGCTTTTCCGACCAAACCAGGAAATATTCTGAATCTGCGTGATTTAGAGCAAGGCTTGGAACAGTTGAAAAGAGTTCCTTCGCAGGATGCTGACTTTAAAATTGTCCCTGGTAAAAAGCCGGGGGAAAGCGCCATTGTCATCAGTATGAAAAAAGGAAAGGATGCGCGCGCTGTGCTTTCGCTGGATGATTCCGGCAGCAAGGCAACGGGAAAATTGCAGTCTTCCGTATCCTTAGCATTCGATAATCCGTTTGGCGCGAATGATCTATTTAATATTTCCTTTAATAAAGACGCTGAACCAAGGGATCATTTGCGCGGCACGGATGATTACAGCGTTTATTATTCTTTGCCGAGCGGTAATTGGACATTTACACTTTCTAAGCAGCACCATACCTATCATCAAACTGTGCAATTGCCCAATCAGACGCTCCCTTATTCCGGGGACAGTGATGAAAGTCAGTTAAAAATCGATAAGCTGATTCAGCGGGACCAGACCGGCAAAACGCATATAGAATTTACGGTTACTAAAAAGCAAAGCAGAAATTTTGCGGCCGATACGGAAATTGACGTGCAGCATAAAAATACTACCGCTGCCGAACTGGCAGTTGCCACCAGAAAGTACTTCGGCAGGAAAATATTGGACTTGCGGCTTGCGTACAAACGCGGTGTTCCCTGGTTTGGCGCTCAGGCCGAAAAAGAAGCTGATATGGCTACTACCCGCTATAATCTGTGGACAATGGAAGCCAACTATACTGCCCCGGTGACTCTTGGCAAAGTCGAGGGGAGATACAGCGCGACGCTGCGTGTACAAAGCACGAATAACGTGCTTTATGCGGTTGACTATTTCAGTATTGGCAACCGTTATACCGTACGCGGCTTTGACGGGGAGCAAACGTTAGCCGCCGAACGGGGTTATTTTTTCCGCAACGAACTCAGTGTGCCGCTTGGCAGACAAGAAGTGTATGTGGGACTTGACTATGGCGAAGTGCGCGGCCCGGCTGCCGCCGCTTTTTCTGGCAAAGCGCTCGCGGGCGCGGCTATCGGCCTGCGCGGGCAGTTGCAAGGCGTTAATTATGAGTTCTTTAGTTCCTGGGCTCTAAAGAAGCCTAAGGAGATCCGGACGAAGACACCGGCAATCGGGTTTCAGCTCATCTATCAAATTTAGCTATATATTCCGCATTAAAGAACTTGCCGGCCCAGGCGGGTGATGCATTGTCAACGCTCCACCACTGGCGTTTGACTTCCGCTTTTGCCAACACACCGCCCGCCTGCAAAATTCTTTAGCACATTGTATATAGAAATCGTGAACTTCCGTCACTTTACATAGACAAAACCGACAAGGAGGTAAGGACTATGTTCCGAACCAAGAAAAAGAACAGGTTTAGCAAACTGAAAAAAGTTACAGCCTGGTTTACCCTTTGTCTCTACCTGTTACAGCCAACCTTAGCGGTTGCTGCTGACGTGGTGGCTGACCCGAATGCCGGCAAGAACAAACAGCCTGTTGTCGACAAAGCGGCTAACGGTACGACCGTAGTGCAGATTGCCAAACCTTCGGCCGCCGGCATATCACACAATTTATATCAGCAATTTAACGTTAATCCGCAGGGATTAATTCTGAATAATGCGCGGCTTATAACCCAAACGCAGCTGGCCGGCTATATTACAGGCAACCCCAATCTGGCCGGGGGGAGCGCCAGGATTATTTTAAATGAAGTAACAGGGGCGACCCCAAGCTATTTGCGCGGGTACACCGAAATTGCCGGGGCGAAAGCGGACCTTATCCTTGCCAACCCTAACGGCATAGTCGGTAACGGCTTCGGTTTTATTAATGCCGGCCGGACTACGCTTACAACCGGTATTCCTGTTTTTGGCGGCAGTGGCAGTCTGGAAGCCTTTCGCGTAACAGGGGGCCAAATTGCGGTGGAAGGCAGCGGCCTGGATGGCACAGGTGTTGACAAAGTAGATTTGATTAGTCAGACCGCAAGTGTCAACGCCGGGGTATGGGCCAAGGAACTCAATGTCATTACCGGCAACAATGAAGTCAAGTATAACAACCTAAACACGCAAAAATTAGACAATAATGCAGGTACGCAAGTGGCCCTGGACGTAGGGCAGCTAGGCGGTATGTATGCCAACAAGATTAGGCTGGTAGGCACAGCGCAAGGCCTGGGTGTCAATAGTCAGGGTACGATTTCAGCGCTCGGCGGCGATCTGGAATTAAACCAAACAGGCAAAATCATCCTTGCCGGCAATACGGCAGCAACCGGTAATACCCTAATTACGGCAAACGACGGGATTTCCAATCAGGGCAATCTTGCCAGCGGGCGAAATACGGTGATTTCGACTCCCGGCACACTTACCAATACTGGCGCAATGATTGCGGGACAGCATACCACAATAACGGCTGATACGCTAAACTCAAGCGGCGCAGTCGGGGCGGGAATAAACACAGACGGTTCGGTAGGCACTAGCGGCGACTTATGGATAACAACCAATAAGACGGCAACGCTTACCGGACAAAACCTCGCGGCCGGCAAGCTGACCGTGCGGGGCGGCACGCTTGACTTGTCGGGAGCCCAAAGCTATGCGGGCGGTGATGTCAGTTTAACGGCATTTGCGGGAGATATCAAGCATATAGGCGGCTCCCTGCGAACCCCCAAGACGGTAGCGATGACCGCTTTAAAAACGGTTGCCAATGATAAAGATAACAGCGGCACAGCCGGGCAGATTACGGCAAATAAAGTAGTGATAACGGCGCAGGACATCAGTAATAAGGGCGGCGTGATGACGCAGACAGGCAGCGATATTACCCGGATTGATGCCAAGAATAAATTAGATAATACCGGCGGATCGATTGCGACAAATAGTTCCGGTTTGACGCTTGCCGGCAATGCTATAGACAATACCCACGGACAGATTATTCACGCCGGCAATGACAAGCTTACCCTGCAGCCGGCAGACAAGCTTACCAACACCGGCGGCAAAATCCTGACTAACGGACAACTAACGGTCAGTGCCGCCACGGTTGACAGTACCGGCGGTACGATATATGCCCGGCAAGCTGCGGATATCAATAGCCGGCAACTGCTCAATGATCATGGCGCAATCACTGCAAACGGCGCCATGAAGATAACTGCAAAAAATGAATTGCGCAATGAGCAGGGTATCATTGAGGCGGGCAAGGGACTTGCCGTAGCCACGCACAGTATTGAAAATCAAGGCGGCAGTATTACCAGCCTTGATAACAGCGGCTTGGCGGTAAGCGCTGCAGAGACGATCGACAATAGAGCCGGGACGCTTGGCGGTAATGGCAATGTAAATATCATAGCGCAAGATGTAAACAATACCCGGGGAAACCTGATTGCCGGCGGCGCATTGTCGGCCAATGTAGCCGGAATCACGGACAATACCGGGGGGGCCATAACTGCCTGGCAGGACATTACTTTTGGCAAAGCGCAGTTAATTTCTAACCTTAAGCAAGGCAGCATAAAAGCAGGCAGAAACCTTTCCCTAAATGCGGCTACGCTCACTTCCCAGGGAACTATTACGGCAGCACAAAATATCAAGCTGCAGGCAGATCATTTTCTTAATGACAGTAATGCCGCTTTGGCAAGCGGCGCAAGCCTTGAGATATTGATCAACAATGATTTTACTAATAACGGCGGCATCACCGGCGGTATCCTTGACGTCCGCACCGATGCGTTGCATAACAGTGGTACGCTTGTGGCGGATAGCCTCACGGTGTCAAGTCATACCCTAAAAAACACAGGCAGCGGCGCGAATATTACGGCCAACAAAACCGCCGCCTTTACAGCCGCAGCAATAGACAATGCCGATGGTGCGGTCATATATAACGGTGGCGGCAGCGGGGCATTGAATATAAAGGCCGACAAATTGACAAACAGCGGCGTGATAGCCTCCGGCAGTGATGCTAATTTTACGGTACAGAGTATGGGATCGACAGGCACACTTGGCGCCGGTGTTAAAAGTGACGGAACGCTGGGTACGGCCGGAAACTTGAGCCTACTATCAACCGGACTTGTTACGGCAAACGGCAAAAACCTGGCGGCGGGAAATATAAAAATAAGCGGCACGGGTATTGACCAGAGCAAAGCCCTTACTTTTGCCGGCGGCAATGTAGATATTACGGCCGGGTTAAGTGACATAAATAATGCCGGCGGGCTTATTCAGGCGGCCGGCACTGTAACCTTACAGGCGGCCGGCGTATTGCAAAATGATAAGGTAAGCGGCGGCTCAGCCGGACAAATCCTGGGGAATAAAGTCGCGCTGCTTGCCAATGACATTAGCAACCAAGGCGGCAGCATCCTGCAAACAGGTTCGGCGGATACGGAAATTAAAGCTGTCAATGGCCTCAATAACTTTGGCGGCGCAATAGAAACCAATGGTCTCAATCTGTTGATTACGGCAAACACACTAACCAATGAGCAAGGCAAAATTGTGCATGCGGGAACAGGGCAGTTTAGCCTCAACCTGCAAAATGATTTCACAAACAAGTCAGGCAGTATTGCGACCAATGGACTGACAGGCATTCGCGCCGAAAATGTGGATAGTACAAGCGGCAAGATCAGCAGTGCGCAAGGCCTTAGCCTGCAAGCCGCAAGTCTCAACAATGATCAAGGCAGTATTGCCGCCGGGGCGGCAATAAACGTTATACTGCAAAACTCTCTGAGCAATCAGCAAGGGATTATGGAGGCAGCGAAGGAGGTCGCGATTAATGCCGCAAGCCTGAATAATCAATCAGGCAGCATTACCAGCCTGGACGCCAGTCAAATGACGGTAAATATCCTGGAAAAAATTGATAATACGGCCGGAATCATCGGCGGGAACGGAAATGTCCGCTTAACGGCGCAGGATTTCAACAGTACGAATGGCAAACTGATTGCCGGCGCCGGTTTGACTGCCAATGTTTTACGGCTGGATAATACGGGCGGCACGATTTCGGCACAGCAGGATATCGCTTTTAATAAAGCAGCCCTGGTTACTAACATAAATCAGGGCAGTATTACGGCAGGCGGCAATCTCGTCATGAATGCCGGTACGCTAAACAACAATCAAGGTACTTTGTTTGCCTGCAACGATCTTACGATTGCCGGCGACTCGGTAATTGGCGGCAGAGTACTTGCGGGACGAGATCTGAGTATCACGGTTGCCGATCGCTTGCAGCAGCTTGCCGGCGGAGAATTTTCCGCTAATCAGAGCGCCAGTATCACGGCGGATTCGATTATATCGCAAGGCAATATTGCCGCTGTGAAAAATCTGCAAGTACATGCCAATAATCTTGTCAATGAACACGGGGCCAAACTGGCCGGGGGCGCTGCGCTTGCTCTCACAATCAACGATAAACTGACGAATGCGGGCAGTATTGTCGGCAGCAATTTGGATATGCATACTTCCCTGCTGAATAATAACGGTACAATTTTGTCAGATGTTCTTACCATAGCAGGAGATACAGTAAATAATACCGGGGCGAGTGCCGGTATTACCGCCAACAATGCCGCCAATCTTACTGCAACGGCGGCTTTCCATAATTTAGACGGGGCGGTTATTTATAATGGCGGCACTACCGGTGCTTTAACCGTAACGGCAAATAACGTAATCAATAGCGGGACAGTGATTTCCGGCAGCGATGCCAATTTCACTGTACAAAATATTACATCCACAGGCAGTCTGGGTGCCGGTATAAAAAATGACGGTACTTTGGGGACGGTCGGCGGCCTAAGTATTGTTGCTGCCGGGCTTGCCAATGTCAACGGTAAAAACCTGGCGGCAGGCGACCTGCTAATAAACGCCGCCGCAGTTGACATAAGCGGAGCCGTAACCTATGCCGGCGGCCAAGCGGATATTACCGCAAAATCGGGTGATGTCAATAACGCCGGCGGAGCGCTGCAAGCAGCGGGGGCCATGACGGTCAGCGCTGCCGGGACACTAAAAAACGATAAGCTGAATGACTCTGTAGGTCAAATCATTGGTGACAAAGTAATGCTGGCGGCCAACGATATCAACAATCAAGGCGGCAGAATTCTGCAAACCGGGTCGGCAGCAACCCAGATAACAGCAGCCAATACCATCGATAACACAGGTGGCTCGCTGGAAACTAACGGCCTAGACTTGTCAATTACGGCAAATTTATTCCAAAACGACCAAGGCAGAATCCTACACGCGGGAACGGGTTTATTAAGCCTTACTGCGCAACAAGAACTGATAAATAATGCCGGCAGTATAGCGACGAATGGTGCGGTTTCCCTTGCGGCTGAATCCATTGGCAGTACGGGCGGCAAAATTACTGCGGTTCATGGGATAGAAATGCAAGCGGGAAGCCTGGACAATAAGCAAGGCAGCATTATTGCTGGTGACGCGCTGAGAATTACACTGCAAACCGGACTGGAAAATCGGCTGGGTATTATCGAAGCGGGGAAAAGCCTGGCGATTGCCGCCCAAAATATAAATAATCAGGCAGGGAGCATAACCAGTTTAGATAAGAGCGGAATGGAGGTAAACGTTCGGCAAAAAGTAAATAACAGCGGCGGAACACTTGGCGGCAACGGCGACGTCAAACTAGCGGCGCAAGATGCAAATAGCGCCAATGGCAAACTGATTGCCGGCGGCAATCTTACGGCAAGCATTGCTGGTTTGCTTGACAATACCGGCGGGGTGATTGCCGCCCGGCAGGATATCAACATTGGCAAAGCGGCTGCCATAACCAATACGCAAGGCAATATCAGTACCGGGGGCAATATTTTCTTAACAGCAGAATTAATCAATAATACCGGCGGTAATTTGACGGCAGGTCAGAGTATCGCGCTTGCGGGAAATAATATAATCGGCGGCGGTAAGGCCGTTGCCGGCCAGGATCTAACTATTACAGCCACGGGCAGCTTTGACCACTTGCTAGGCGGGGATTTTGCCGCCAATCGGGATGTTACGATAGCAGCGGACGCCTTTACTTCGGCGGGCAGTATCACAGCTGTACGCAACCTTGAGCTGACGGCGGGGTCAATTCAGAATGACAGCGGTGCTAAACTTGCCGGCGGGGCAGTTTTGAAGTTAAAAACAGACGGGCAGTTAAGCAATAAGGGAATAGTATCAGGCAGGTTACTTAAGGCGGACGCCCGGAAAATCGATAATAGCGGCACGATAGCGGCTGATATGATGACAATGTCCGCCGATACGGTAAGCAATACCGGCGGCGCTAGTATTACGGCCAACCGTGGCGCTGCTATAACTGCGCTGGCGGCCATGAATAATAATGTGGGCGCCGTACTGTATGGCGGCGCAGATGGACTTACCATCCAAACCAATACCCTTACTAACAACGGGGCAATTGCCGCAAACGGTAATACCGGCATAACGGCTCAGACAATAACATCCGACGGAACACTTGGCGCCGGCCTTAAAGCCGACGGTACGGCCAATACGGCGGGGAACCTTGGTTTGGCCGCGACCGGTACAGTTACCATAACTGGCAAAAATGTTGCTGCCGGCGATATAAGCGTTACCGGTGCGTCCATCGACCAGCACAAGGCTACTGCAATTGCCGGCGGCAACGTCACAGTTACGGCCAATACCGGTGATATAAATAATGCCGGCGCGCTTTTGCAGGGCAATGGCCTGCTGGACTTACAGGCTGACGGCACAATTTATAATAACGCCGGCGGCCAAATGATCGGCAATGGCATAAAGCTTGCCGCCGGCGATATCAATAACCAGGGCGGTGCTATTTGGCAGACAGGCAGTGATTCAGCCGTTTTAACCGCGGCCAATCGCATCGATAATTTAGACGGCACGATTGCCGCCAAGGGCGCCTCGCTGACGATAGCAGCCAAGACGATTGACAATAGCCGGGGGAAAATTCAGCACAGCGGTACAGCTTCTTTTTCGGTAACGGCAAACGAGTTATTGAAGAATGATGCGGGACTGTTAATCAGCAAGGCAGATACATTTACCATCCAGGCAGGTTCCCTATTAAACACCAACAGCGGCAGCCAAAACGGTATCCAGCATGCCGGAACAGGTAGCCTGACAATCGGCGCCGATACGGTTAATAATAACGCCGGCTTACTGGCAACGAATGGGCAGCTGCAGGTTACGGCAGGCAGCATTACGAATCAAGACGGCAGGCTGGAAGTGCAAAAACAGGCTGTCATCCGGGCTTCGTCCGGATTTGACAATACCAAGGGCAGCCTTTTGACCGGCGCACTAAATTTAAGCGCACAGGGAGACCTAACCAACACCGGCGGAAAAATACAGGCAATGGACGGAGCGGTTATTACCGCCCAAAATATCAATAACGTTGGCGGCCAGATTAGTAATATTGGCAATCAGACGGCGCTTAACGTTACTGCCGTAAAAAATCTCAACAATCAAACCGGCTTTATGGGCAGTAACGGCGATTTACGTGTCAGCGCGGCGCATATGGATGATACGGCGAATCATTTGGCAGCCCAGGGCAATTTAAGCCTTAGCGTCAGCGATGATTTTATCAACCGGGGCACGTTAGCCGTAAACGGCGGGCTGGATATTCAGGCTGCCAGCATTACGAACACGGCAGCCGGCATCATTAACGCCAAGCAAACAAGCCTTACCGCGCAAAGCAGCATTATGAACGCCGGGCGGCTGGAGGGCAATCAGCTCTCGCTTGTCAGTCAAAGCTTGACGAATACCGGCACAATTATCGGCGGCAAGGTAACACTTACGGCCAATACGATAAACAATCAAGGGCAGAGCGCGGTAATAGCGGCAACTGATTTCGCCAATTTATGGGTAAAAGATAAGCTGATGAATCAAGACGGCGCTACGATTGTTACTTTAGGTGATTTGAACGTGGCCGCGAACAAACTGCAGGATGCCAAGGGGTTATTGGTAAATGGGACCGGGCTTGTAACCAATAAAGCGGCAACCATTGACGTCGGCGGTAACTTTAACCTGGCGGCAGCCACTGTGCAAAATCTCGCCGGCGGCGACCCGGTGGTCGGGACCAGGAAGAGTACTTCCACGCAGGTTTTAACCATGGCGCCGCATATCGTGTATAATTACCTCGAGAGCCGCCGTGGACTTGGAAAGAAAATTACGCAAATTAAGCAGAAACAATTTGGCGGCCGGGACAAAAAAAAGCAGCATAACGGGTACTATGTAATGCTTTCCACGACTGTGCCGAAAGCGAATGTTATTTCCTATGATGCGGCCCAGAAGCAACTTACTTTTAACGATAATACCGCCGCCGGTACAGTGTTGGTTAACGGACCGGCTTTTAAAGGCTATCTGACGCAGGCTGAACTGGAAACGTTTTTTGCCGCCAGTGATCATAACAAGGCTGATTATCAAATCTTGCCGACCTATCAGGGAACTTCAAACAGAGGAGAAAATATCGGCACGATTGCGGGTCCTGCCTGGGCAGGTAAAGAAAATGGAAAAACGACCGCATATTGCAGCAGTGTCGAAATAAACGGCAACGGCGATTACGTTATTTCCTTTTATCCGGGCTATATACCCGGTGTTACCTTAGACCCCGGCAACAGCCGTACGGCCTCCCTGAACGGCAGTCTGCCGAATGCGGCCGAAGAACGACGCACGCTTACGACTACGACGGAAACGCAGTACATTATTGAGGCGCCGGTAAAAGGGCAAATCAAGGTAGGTCAAAATTTCGGCCTGAACATCAGCCGGCAATTTACGAATCAATATAGCCAAGTGGCAGTGGGCAATGCCGTAGTGGGGACGATTACCACCCTGCAAAATCAGGACTATCGGTTGCAGGAAGCGGCAACCACCATCGACCAATCTAATTTTCGGGATTATTATTGGAAAAAGCATAGACTGAAGAGTAAGGATTACCGGTCTGCCAGTGGAAAGAAGACATTTGGACCGTATACGTCAACAACGTACATCGCAGGGGGAATCCCGGCCACTTTTACGGCCAGGACGATTGCGGTAAGCGGGAATAATGTAGCCAATATTGATCAAAGTTCAGACGGTGTCGGAGGGGCAAAAATCGGCGCAACGCTTACCGCGCCCGCAACGGGTTCCTTACTTAAGGCAGACCAAAGCTCCCAGGTCGTTGCTGTTGCCGGCCAAGCGCCAGGTGTGGCGGCTATTGCCGCCGGACAGGTAGGCGGCAGCGCCGCTACTCAGGTACAAAACACCACTGTTGCGGTCAGCCGGGAAACCGTGGCTGGCAGCCAGCAAGCAGGCACCGTGCAGGTAGCGTCTGACGGCAAGGCGCTGAATACGACAGTAGGCCAAGTAAACAGTGCGGAAAAAATACAGGTGCAGCAAACGCAAACTGGTGTAAATACTGCGCCCGTTGCCGGAAATCAGCAAACTAACCCCCTAAATCAGGTAAGCGGCGGGACCGATGCCGCCGCCCTGCATACCGGTCAAGTGGGTGCTGCTTTACCAATACCGGTAGATACCCCGGAAAATAGCAAGCTAGATAGGCAGCAAGCAGGCCAGAACAGCCAGAAAAATTTACAAAGTGTTGATTTTTCCAATGCCGGCAGTCAGTCGCTGCTCAGTATGCCGCAAAGCGGGCTCTATAAAACCAATACGGCGCCTACAGCCAAGTACATTGTCGAAACCAATCCCCGTTTTGCCAGCTACAAAAATTTTATTTCCAGCGACTATCTGCTCAAACGGCTGAATTACAATCCGGAAATGGTACAAAAGCGTCTGGGCGATGCCTATTATGAGCAAAAGTTAGTCTATGATCAAATCGTCGAGTTGACCGGACGGCGCTATTTGACGGGTTTTGCCGATAATGACGCGCAATATAAAGCCTTAATGGATAACGGAGTTTCCCAGGCCCAAAGGTTGCAGTTGGTGCCCGGCGTGGCGTTATCGGCCGGGCAGCTGGCCAACTTAACGCAGGATATCGTCTGGATGGTGGAAAAAGAAGTTGCCTTGCCGGACGGCACCAGGCAAACCGTACTTGTGCCGCAGGTATATCTCTGCCAGTCCAATGCCATCGATCTTACCGCAACCGGCGCGCTAATTGCCGCCGATACCGTTGATTTTAAGCTTGCGGGCAATGTGACGAATACGGGAACGATTGCCGGCACCAAGCAAACGAGTATCGTAGCCGATAATCTGTTGAACCAAAACGGCGGAGAAATCGGCGGTACGGGCAATACCAGCCTGGCAGCGGCAACCGACATATTGAATCAGGGCGGAACCATAACCGGCAACCAAGTAGTAGTAATAGCCGGACGGGATATCAAGAATGAAACAGCAACGCACGCAGTAACCGCCAGTATCCATAACGGCAGGCATAGCTGGACAGGCAGCAATACAATCGTCGGTCCCCAGGCAGCTATTGACGCTACCGGCAGTTTGACAGTGGCCGCCGGCAGAGATATCGCCGTCACCGGAGCCGCGATCACTGCCGTAGGCGATACTACCATTACTGCCGGCCGCGATCTTACCGTAGGCACCGTTATTGCCCAAAATAAGGGAGTCGAAACAGAAGCCCATCATGCTTTCGCCTATACGGATAGGCAACATGTAACCAGTAGCATAACCGGTAAGCAGGTAGCTATAGCCAGTCAGGGAGATACCCACCTTAGCGGCGCGGCCGTCAGTGCGGCCGGCGGCTTGACCGTAGCCGTGCAGGGCAATCTCACCGTGGACGCCGTGAAAAACATCCACATAGAAGCGGAAAAAGGAAAAACACGCGGTTCCCGCGTTGCCAGGAACGCAGCCGATGAAACCATTGTCGGCAGCAGCCTTGAGGCAGCCAAGGATATAACGGTTACGGCGCTCAATCCGGCAGCCGGCAAAGGCAATATCAGGATTACGGCCAGTGAAGTTAATAGCAACAACGGTACAATTACAATAGCTGCCGACAAGGCGGTAACTATCCAAACCGACACCGAAACCCACGAATCGCTGCTCGCAACCCATACGAAAAGTCACGGTATGTTGTCTTCAACAACAAAAGATACCCGGGATTATTCTTTGACACATGAGGTAAAAGGCAGTACCGTTTCAGGGGAACAGGTCAATATTCTGACAAACAATGATCTTACGGTACGCGGCAGCAATATCGTAGGCACCAAGGATGTCAATCTGGCCGCGAAAGGCAATATCGACCTGGAAAGCGCGAAGGAAACCGGCAAAGACGAACATTACCAACGCGTCAAAAAATCCGGCGTATTAAGCGGCGGCGGTCTCGGCTTCACCATTGGCAAGCAATCCACCACAACAACCTTAAACGAACAAGTCAAAGACGAAATCGGCAGTACGGTAGGCTCGATTAACGGCAACGTCCATATTAACGCCGGCAACAACATTAACAGCGCCGGCACCACTTTCGTCAGCGGGAAAGACCTGAATATTACCGGTAAAGAAGTTAATATTGATAATACCGTCAATACCTATGACAGCCAGTATAAGTACGAATTCAAGCAAAGCGGGTTGAGTGTGTCGTTAGGCAGTACCCTCATTTCAGCCGCTAGCGATGCCGCAGCCGATATAAACCGGGCAGGCGATGTCCAGGATAGCAGACTAAAAGCCCTGTATGAATATAAAGCGGTTAAAGACATGCAAAAAGCCGGCAAAGAATTAACTAAAAACAATGGCAAACTCAGCGGCGGGGCAGCCGTCAGCGTCAGCATCGGCAGCAGCAAAACAACCTTCGAACAGACAACCCATACCGAAACCGCCAATAT
>NZ_FNAM01000059.1:20614-28656 GCF_900101845.1 Sporomusa acidovorans
GACACCAACATCATTGCCTCGCAAGTAAAAGGCGAAAAAGTAGTAGCGGAAGTAGGCGGCAACCTCAACATCGCCAGCAAGCAGGATACCGATAACTATACCGCGAAGAATCAAAACAGCGGGATTAATTTGGAAACCGGTAAGAGTAGCGGTACTCATGGTGCTGTAAATACAGGCAAAACCAACTCTATCTACAACAGTGTAGTCGAGCAGGCAGGAATTTATGCCGGAAAAGACGGTTTTGATATTAATGTAGGCAAGAATACTGACCTGAAGGGTGCGGTCATTAGCAGTCAGGCTACGCCGGATAAAAATAAGCTGAGCACCGATACACTGACTTACTCGGATATTAAGAACAAGGCGGAGTATAAGGCAAGCAGTTCGGGAGTAAGTTATAATGCAGGTAAAGGCGTAGAGAAAAAAGATCAAGGCTTGACTCCAAATATAGGAGTAACTGTAAAAGGAGATGCAGATAGTACAACTAAATCTGCTATTTCGTCTGGGACAATTGATACTCGTAGTAATCCGAATCAGGATCTATCTAAACTTAGTCGGGACCCATCAAGTGCAGTAAATGCATTAGGAAAGATATTTGATAAGAAAAGTGTTCAAGAAAAACAAGAACTAGCTAAATTATTTGGTGAATTGGCATATGAGCAAGTTCATATTATATCTTCTAATGCTAGAAGGGCAGCTAAACAGGAATTAAATAAAGCTATGGCAGATCCAAACTCAACACCGGAGCAAATTGCTTCATTAAAAGCTAAGGTTGATGCTTGGAGTGAAGGTGGAGTAAACAAAATTGCACTTCACGCATTTGTGGGTGGAATTATGTCAGACCTTGGAGGTAATAGTTTTGCGTCTGGCGCAGTAGGCTCAGGGATAAACGAAGCCATACAAGGAGAATTGTCAAAACGCTTTAAAGATAATCCAGATATGCATCAATGGGCAAGTGCTCTTATAGGGGCGGCTGCAGCAAAAGCTGTTGGCGGTGATGCACAAGTTGGAGCTAGCACTGCGGCAAGTGGGACGAAGAATAATAAATTAAATGATTACGAAATTACGCAATTTAAGCAAGAATTGATGACCGCATTGGCAAATGGCGCGAGTGCAGAAGCAATACAAGAAATAGTGGCACGATATAAAGATTTAGCAATGGAGGAGAGAACTTCTGCCGATCGCATTGCGAATAGTAGTATTCTCTTGCCTGGATACAGCCGAGAATTCAATGAAGATTTTAAAGGATTTTTAAAAGATCAGTTTGGTTACGATTGGGATGAAGCCTTTGCAACGATAAAAAGTTATAACCCTAATGCCACAGATGCAGATGTGTGGGATAATCTTTATGAGCATATAAAAACCAATGAAGGGGCCATTGCTTGGCGGGCCAATCAAAATAAAGAAGATTTGCGTGAAGCAAGCGGGCCTGTTAAAGGTGATACGCTGTTGTCATTAGGGAAGGTAAGCTCTATTAACTGGGATACTGATGGAATAGCCAGAAGTGTAAATGACGAAGAAGGTAATTCGTACGCCTTAGAAACGCCGTTGTCCCGAGGTGATTACGAGTATCAAAAAAATGGAGCAGAACCATTTCCAGATCCCAAAACTAATAGGTGGTTTGTATCAACCGCTGATGGAGATTGCCCGGTATATGGGCTAGGCACAGTAGGAGATTATTATGCGAAGAAAGGTTATCCAGTTGAATTAGGTAATGATGGAGGACATTATGTCAAAGCTCCAGATGGTTCAAGTTGGTATACATCGGCACCATTAACATCGGTAAAAGAGCAAATTCGTGAAGAACATAAAAAAGTAATTGATGAAAATGATGATCTTCTCTTGCAGGCAATGGCAGGTAGAGATGCGGGAATAGGACTAAATAAAAGTACAACTAAAAATATTGAAACTATTCTTGAGGGGCCGAGTAAAGCTGTAAATCTATCGGATGAACTGGCGAAAAGTGGTGTGAAGTACAATCCCAATGATGTTGTTGCAATTACAAAAACAGCAGATGGAAAACTTGTATGGTTGGAAAATGGAAACAAACAAGCTGGATTAGAACACATCATGAATCACGCCGATGATTTTGCTGCAAAAGGAATTGCACGAGGCGAAATAAAAGATCTGGTAATGACAGCTTTGGAAAAAGGCGAAATTGTAGGGTATCAGGGAAAAGGGACTGGAAGACCAATCTACGAGGTTGTTTTCAAAGGTGAAAAACAGCGAGTGGCAATTACTGTCGGAAACAATGGATTTGTTGTAGGGGCGAATCCTCAGTCTCTGCCGTAAACGAAGGAGAAAGAGAATGAAAAATATAAGAATGATGATGGACTATCAATGCTATCCAATATGGATATATGATGAAAAGGGCGATTTGATTTGCAATGACTTACCAGCTGAATTGAAAAATGAAAATGAAATAGGGGATATTTTAGATCATATTCAAACAGTATATGATAGTCTCTTTGTTGATGATGAAATTCAGTTTGGCTATCAAGGATTTGCAGATGAAACTGCTAAACGTGAATTTGAGAAAAATGTTTTGAAAGTGTTAGGGCTAATAGAATCAAAAGTTGGGAATTTGTATAAAATAGAAAACAGAATAGACATAGATTAGAATAATTCTGTTCTGGAAATTGTGAAAAGAAGCAATTTGCCGTTGCTTGACGTTTTCGCCGACATTTCGGACGAAGACACTGCCGTCTGGCTGGAAGACATCGTTGCGGAAACCGCAGACGAAGAATTAAACTGACGGCAAAAAGCTGGACCAACTGGATGAAAAACAACGACGGCTCGCTAGTCATCTCCGCCAAGTCTTGCAGAGTATCAATCCATGCCTAATTCGACTGACTACAAAAAAAGACTAGGGGACGGAGGAAGTGTCTTAAAAGACGGAACCACCGTCCCTTAGTCTTTTCGAGCAAAGCGGGTTGAGTGTGTCGTTAGGCAGTACCCTCATTTCAGCCGCTAGCGATGCCGCAGCCGATATAAAACGATCAGGAGATGTCCAGGATAACAGACTAAAAGCCCTGTATGAATATAAAGCAGTTAAAGACATGCAAAAAGCCGGCAAAGAGTTAACCAAAAATAATGGCAAACTCAGCGGCGGGGCAGCCGTCAGCGTCAGCATCGGCAGCAGCAAAACAACCTTCGAACAGACAACCCATACCGAAACCGCCAATATCTCCAACATTAACGCCGGTGACAAGGTAAACATCAAAGCCACCGCAGGCGATGTCAACCTTACAGGCACCAAAATCAACGCCAAAGACATAACCATTGAAGCCGTGAAAAACATTAACCTGGCAGGCGCCCAAAACAAACAACAGACCGACAGCAAGACAAGTTCCTCTTCCTGGTCTGTGGGTGGAACCATTGGCACCGGTTTCTTTGGCAATGCCGGCAAGGGCAGTGGTAAAGAGAACGGAAATGCAACTACCAATGTCAGCAGCGTAATCAACGCCAGCGGCACAACCAAACTCAAATCAGGCGAAGACACCAACATCATTGCCTCGCAAGTAAAAGGCGAAAAAGTAGTAGCGGAAGTAGGCGGCAACCTCAACATCGCCAGCAAGCAGGATACCGATAATTATACCGCGAAGAATCAAAACAGTGGGATTAATTTGGAAACCGGTAAGAGTAGCGGTACTTATTGATAATACCGTCAATACCTATGACAGCCAGTATAAGTACGAATTCAAGCAAAGCGGACTTACCGTGTCGTTAGGCGGTGCGGCAGTCAGTGCCGGACTCGATCTTGCCGGTGACATAAAGAGGTCAGGCCAAGTCAAAGATGAACGCTTGCAAGCCCTCTACGGCTACAAAGCAGTAAGAGACCTAAAAACCCTCGGAAAAGAACTCAAAGGTAATCCCCAAGACGGCCTGTCCCTTAACGTCAGTCTTGGTTCCACCAAGCTGACAACAGAACAAAACACCCATACCGAAAACGTTAATGCATCAAACATAACCGCAGGCGGCAACGTTAACATCACAGCAACAGAGGGTAATGTCAACCTTAAAGCGACAAACATCAACGCTAAAGATATAACAGTCGATGCGAAAAAAGACATCAACATCGAGTCAGCCCAAAACAAAATGGATTCCGACACCAAAACAAGCTCATCCTCGGCCGCAATCAGCGCTTCCTTCGGTTTGAGTACCGGATCCTTCGGAGGATTGACTGGCAGCGCTAACTCTGGCAAAGGCAAAGAAAACCAGTCAGCCACTACCAACACCGAAAGCCAACTCAACGCCAGCGGTACTGCGACATTAAAATCCGGGAACGATACCAACATTATCGGTTCCCAAGTTAAAGGTAAAAAAGTAGAAGTCGACGCCGGCCATAACCTCAACATCGAAAGCCGGCAGGACAGCGACACCTATACAGCGAAGAATCAAAGTGCCGGTATTGGTTTTGGCACCGGAAAAATTAGCGGTACAAACGGTTCGATTAGTGCAGGCAAAACAAAATCAAATTACGACAGCGTCACAGAACAGGCAGGTATCTTTGCCGGTAAAGACGGCTTCGACATCAAAGTCGGCAAAAACACTGACCTGAAGGGTGCGGTCATTAGCAGCGAGGCTGGGCCGGATAAGAATAAGCTGAGTACCGATACGCTGACCTATTCGGATATTGAGAATAAGGCGGAGTATAGCGCGAGCAGTTCGGGCATTGGTTATGCCGCCGGTAAAGACGCGAACGGCGACCCGGTAGCGAAGAAAGACTTGGGATTGATACCCAATATTGGGACAACAGCCAGCGGCGAAGCCTCCAGTACAACAAAATCAGCGATTTCCCTGGGAACGATTGATATTCGCAGTAATCCTAACCAGGATCTTTCTAATCTTAGTCGCACACCTGAAGGAGCCGTAAATGCACTTGGTAAGATATTCGATAAGAAAACAGTTCAGGAGCAGCAGGAACTAGCTAAAGTCTTTGGAGAAGTTGCTTTTAAAGCAATTGGTGATTTAGGGCTTAAAGAAGGTAGTCCTGAAAAAGTTCTTCTAGACGGCGTTGTCAGTGGAATCATGTCTAAACTGGGTGGAGGCAGCTTTGCAGAGGGAGCCGCCGCCGGAGGCTTTAACCAGTTGGTCGTGAACGAACTGAAAAAAATAGGCGATCCAGCCTTAATGCAATGGGCTAGTGCAGTTTTGGGAGCTGCTGCAGCAAAAGTTGTTGGCGGTAATGCTCAGACCGGGGCTAGTATTGCTACTAGTGAGACGAAGAATAACTCTTTATCTCATGATGAATATGCCTTAATGGAAAAAGAACTCAAAAATTGCAAAAATGAAGAAGAAAGAAAAGCCGTTCTGGAAAAATGGGGCAAGCTAAGTCAAGAACGAGATGAAACAATTAACCAATTGTATGCTGAATATGAAAAAGCGACGACAGATGAAGAAAGAGAAGCCATAAATAAAAAACGGGATCAATTATATGCAGAGTGGGGAATTTCCGATGGTATAGGAGTAACTCTTGTTATTGAAAAGGCTAATCCAGATTCTCGCTATGAGGGCCTTTCTAAAGAACGTCAAGAAACACTTAGTAAAGTAGATAATGCAACCAATTTGGCAGATAAATTAAAATATAGTGCACAGTTTATTAGTCAAGGTTTGATTGAAAAAATTACGAATTATAGGGATTCCCAATATAATTTAGCGATAAATAATGGCTTAACGCCGGAATTAGCAGCTATTGCTGCTGATAATGCGACATGGAATTTGATTGGACCTGCTCTTTCAACGGCAGTTAGAACAGGAGATGTACTTGGTTCAGGATTAGGTAATTTGTTAAGTAAGGGGCCGAGTAAAGCTGGCGTTGAATGGTCGTTCCGAAATATTCCTGAAGGTGGAGCTACTATTACAGGTAGAAAATATTCTGAACATGCACTTGAGAGAATGGCTCCTAATACTCCAGAGATACGGGCTGAGTTACGAACAAAAGCTGATAAGATTGCAGGAGAAAAAGGATTAGTTCCAGGAAGTAAGGAATATAATGAATTCATTAACAAGTATGTAGATCCAAGAGGAATTACTCCAACTGTAGTAGAAGATGCAATCAGAAATACAAAGCCAGCTCCTGGAAATACCCCTGGAACGTTTGTGCATGAAAATGCAAACGTAAGGGTAATCGTAAATTCAAACGGAGATGTTGTAACGGTAATACCGAGATAGGAGAGGAAAATGTACATTAAATATGATGAGTATGAATTGCTAGAGCTATTTGAAAATGAGCCAATACTGGTGTGCGGTGAAGAAGCAGGGGTATTTATGTACAGTAACGTTGACAAGTGTAACGTAAAGATAGTGATGTTATTTTCTGTTTATGAAAATACGTGTAAGGTAAGTTTATGCCATGCTTCTCACAATGATAAAACCATATTCGAATGTAACATAGTAGATGTTGAACGGCTTGAGTGCAGTAAAAGTACAATGAAGATTGTGAAGATTGGGGGGGCGGTACCTATAAGCATTAGCTTTGATCCAAACTATGCTATAAATATTGAAAACTTATAGTTGACTTACTGCAAAACTCTGACAAGTTCACTACAAAAATGTGGTATTTGTTGAGTGAGATGTAGAAATCTATAAGATGCATAAGGTTTTTCGAAAGGGTAACACAAAAACTGACCGCAGAACTAAAATTCTGCAGTCAGTCACCCAAAATGTTCCTAGCGTAGCGTCAGTGCCGTCGGTAGCACCAATGACGCAACTGTCCCTACTGACGCTTTGCGGGGATGAAATTGAATAGCATCAATGGGGCCAACAGATGTAAAAGTCTGTTGGCCTTTTTGCATTTGTGCAGAAATTTTGAAAGGAGAAAAAGGATGCTGAAAATAGCGCATGCACACCAACTGGCATCAATCAACGACTTGCCCGCCGAAGTGATGACAGTAATTCGCGAGGCCGTAACCATTTTGGATAATGAGTACGGCGAGAGTAGAGATGTTGATAGCAGTGATGGAGGATTTGTACTGGTCATTGAAAGCAAAGCAGAACTGGCAGCTTTACAAGAAATACGTATAGACATAGCTAGTGACATTCCCGAATATGTGGATGTAATCCATTGCCAGAATGGACAAGTATTTGCCAGTTCATTGAGAATGAGTCAGGGGACGGTTCCAGAATGAGTCAGGGGACGGTTCCATGACTCACACAAACCGACACCGAAACCCACGAATCGCTGCTCGTAACCCATACGAAAAGTCACGGTACGGCTACAAAGCAGTAAGAGACCTAAAAACCCTCGGAAAAGAACTCAAAGGTAATTCCAAAGACGGCCTATCCCTTAACGTCAGTCTTGGTTCCACCAAGCTGACAACAGAACAAAACACCCATACCGAAACCGTTAATGCATCAAACATAACCGCCGGTGGCAACGTTAACATCACAGCGACAGAGGGTAATGTCAACCTTAAAGCGACAAACATCAACGCTAAAGATATAATAGTCGATGCGAAAAAAGACATCAACATCGAGTCAGCCCAAAACAAAATGGATTCCGACACCAAAACAAGTTCATCCTCGGCCGCAATCGGCGCTTCCTTCGGTTTGAGTACGGGATCCTTCGGAGGATTGACCGGCAGCGCTAACTCCGGCAAAGGCAAAGAAAACCAGTCAGCCACTACCAACACCGAAAGCCAACTCAACGCCAGCGGCACCGTAAAACTAAAATCAGGCAACGATACCAACATCAGCGGTTCCCAAGTCAAAGGTAAAAAAGTAGAAGTCGACGCCGGCGATAACCTCAACATTGAAAGCCGGCAGGACAGCGACACCTATACAGCGAAGAATCAAAGTGCCGGTATTGGTTTCGGCACCGGAAAAATTAGCGGTACAAACGGTTCGATTAGTGCAGGCAAAACAAAATCAAATTACGACAGCGTCACAGAACAGGCGGGTATCTTTGCTGGCCAAGACGGCTTTGCTATCAAAGTCGGCAAAAACACCGACCTGAAAGGTGCGGTAATTACCAGTGAGGCTACACCGGATAAGAATAAGCTGTCTACGGATACCCTGACTTACTCGGATATTCAGAATAAAGC
>NZ_FNAM01000038.1 GCF_900101845.1 Sporomusa acidovorans
GCCATTATCGGCAGAGTATAACGGTGCAAAGGGTGCTTCATCAATCTGGCTGAAAACGTGTTCGTAAAATATGGGAGCCCAACTGGCCATTAAGCGTTTTTGTTGACTGGGGTGTAAATGCTGGAAGTCATCAAACAAGCGTTCCTGAAGGTGTGAATTATTTTTGCGAAACATTTATATTCGCTCACTTTCAAATATCGTTATGTTTATAATAATAATATTCGACTTCAAGCAGAAAATCCCTGTTCGCAATACCTACAAAACCTTATTTCATAAGGGCTTTAGGTCATTTTCTCTCGGCAACTGATACCCCTGTGCAGGGGGAGTTTTCGCAGTAGAATCATTAATTACGTTTTGCATTAAAGTCGGGTATCATTCTGAGAAGACGGCATGGATTTGATTATTTGCTTTTTTATTTCTCCATAATAGTAATCAGGCCACTCGCCTTCCCATGGATCGCCTAGTTTTTTTAATTTACTAAAGAATAAGGTGCTAGTGGTTAGGAGTGATGCAAACTTTGCAAAATCCATATACCTCCATATTTTAGCATCTTCAATTTGATCTCTTAAATTCATATTATTTGCCCCTTTACTGTTTTAGGAGAGAATTCGACTTTTCAGTACAAAAGCCTGTTTTTAAAAGTATATATTTAAACTATAAGGCAAAAAAATACCGCCTATTTGGCGGCGTAGCACCGCCTTGCCGTGTGGGGAGGCGGTTTTTGTTTGTTACCTATCCGAAATCTCAGTTTCATGTACGGATAAAGAGTAGGAGATAGTTTAATTTATCGTGACAGAGGAATGTATTAAATTGAAGCATATAGTTAATATTTTTGTTTTACCAATACCTTAAATCATGCGATAATATAAATAAGAATAGAAAATGGTATATGTCTACCATGCGTAGACTAATTTATAAAATGTACATAAGTATACATAAAAAACAAAAATATCTGTGGATAATTTTACTGTTTTATCTGGATAGATTACATAATAACAGTTATTTATTACAAAATAAGGAATCACAATTAAAAACTGTTAATAATATTGTGGATAATTTGGAAGGTATTTCCATTTTGTTGTAGAATATAAATATAAAATCTGTAAAATCTGGAAAAGCTATAACGTTACCTATTGATGCATAGAACTATCCGAAAAATATCATGTATAAAGGGCGGTGACAATATGGCTAAGCTTTATAGGATGGATGAGGCGTTGGTAAAAATAACAATATTTGATGTGGCTAATTACTTTATTTCTTTAGCTAACCTGAGTTCAATATTCATAACTCATTTAAAAATACAAAAATTGTGCTATTACGCGCAGGCTGCACATTTGGTCAATTATTATAATCCTTTATTCAATGAAGAATTTCAAGCTTGGAAGCATGGCCCGGTGTGCCCAGATATGTATAACTATTATAAGTCTTATGGATTTACTCCAATAACATCAATTAGTATGCCTTTACCGGAATTTGATGATAGTCACATAGATTCAATGCGAAGTGTTTGGGATAAATATGGTAGCCTTGATGCTAAAGAGTTAGAACGTATTACACACTTAGATGCTCCGTGGAAAGATGCATGGAGCTCACGAATCAGTAATGATGTTGGGCAGGAAGTTATTTCATTACAGTCTATGCAGGTTTTTTATCAAAAGAAAGACAATATCGGGGGTGCTAATATGCCCAACACAGCATTTAAGATGGATAGCTGTATTAGTATGATAACCGGGGGCAAAATTCCTGCAACATTCAAAGATCGAGCGGATGCTTTTACTCCTGAGCAATTGGCCATTCATTGTTCATCGCTTGCTTCTAAAAAAGGGTTGTCTAGAGAAAAAATTAGAGCTCGTATGGCGGAAATTAGGAGACAAAATGCCTAATGGATGTAGTAGTTGATGCGAATATTATTGTGGAGTGGTTGTTTTTTCAAGATAGGTATGCCGGAGATATAATTAATCTAAATAAAAGGGCTCAGTTGCGTATACTTATGTCCGACCAGATAAGAAAAGATTGGTCTGCAGGATTTTGCCATGGATACAAAGAAATTTTTGATCCAAACGATCCAAATTCGAATAACTTACTTTATAGATCGGTAGATGGTTTTACCAGAATATTGTCATATACCTATAAAGTAGATATTACCGATAACGGTAAGTATTCAATAGATCCAGGCGATGATAAATATGTGCAGTGCGCAATTGAACACGGTGCAGAATATATTATATCGTGTGATGGAGACCACCTAAACGCCTTGCATGAAAAGTACAAAAATTGTAATGGCATTAAGATTAAAATATTATCGCCATATCAATTTCTAAATGTATTCAAACTTATAAATAGTAAATTTAAAATTAGTAACTTTCAAAGATAGCTCTCTAGTAAATTAGAGAGTTATCTTTTTCGGTAATTGATACTCTTATTCTGGCGCATCGAAATTATTTTCCCATCCATTCTCTCTTTACAAAGGTAGATGGTTTATGGAGCGGTAAAATAGGCCCCTGGTGTGCGTCGGGGCTGGTTTTATTACTGGGGACATTCTGGGGACAGAATGCCTGCTTGACTGCGTATTTTATGCCGATGTATGCACGATTGCAAAAGAAAAAGCCCCGTAAAATGAGGGGCCAAGCAATGTATTCCTATCTATTCTACATACCTTTTAATTTATAAGGATTTGGAATTATGTCTGAGTGGTTGACTTTTTCTTTACAGGCTTGTTGATAGGCTACCTATAAGGATTTGAAATACCATGCTCATAATTATGTCTTGCTCGACGATAACATAGTTGATAAGCTACCTATGAGGATTTGAAATCATAAGAATCGCGGCCACAGCGGCCACGGTAACGCTGTTGATAGGCTATCTATAAGGATTTGAATCCTATTTCTTGAATATCCAAGTGTACCTGTAACCTTAAGGTTTATGGTGTCAAAGGGTGGCTAAAAAGGGGAGGCAACTCATGTTGGAGCGGAAAAAATAAATTTACCATTGCTAGGAAAAAAGAATGTGATATAATCAATCCGAAAGCATTTTTTGTTTACTACTGGAGGAATGATAGTTGGAGGAGCAGGATACCGAGAGACAATTACACCGTGGGCTTAAAAACCGCCATTTGCAGATGATCGCCCTGGGAGGCATTATTGGCAGTGGTTATTTTTTAGGGAGCGGCTATGTGATTGGCAAGGCCGGCCCGGCGTCGGTACTGGCCTATTTGTTGGGTGGTCTGATTGTTTATGCCGTTATGGTATGTTTGGGTGAACTGGCTGTGGCCCGGCCAATTGCCGGGTCGTTTATCAGTTACACCCGTGACTATATATCGCCGGCCTGGGCGTGCGGTGTGGGCTGGTGCTACTGGCTGACCTGGGTAACTTATGTTCCATCGGAAATGATTGCCGCCGGAATTATTATGAACGGCTTTTTTCCGGTAATCAGCCCGATGTGGTGGGCAGTGCTGTTTGGGTTGGCCATAACCTTTATCAATTTATCCAGAGTCAACCTGTTTGGCGAAATGGAATTTTGGCTGGCTCTGTTCAAAATTGCTGCTTTACTGATGTTTTGCGGTTTGGCGATCCTGATTTTTTTCGGCATTATTGGCGGCGGGGAGTTCCTCGGAACAAGTGTCTTGTTATCCAGCGGTGGGTTTGCCCCTGATGGTTACTGGACCGTGCTGCTGACAATGGTCATTATTCTTGTTAACTTCCAGGGTTCGGAAATCATCGGGCTGGCGGCTGCTGAAAGCAAAGAGCCGGCCAAAACCATTCCTGCTACTATTAGACAGATTACGGTGCGGATTATTTCGCTCTATATTCTTCCCATGCTGCTGTTGGTTACGATTTTTCCCTGGGACAAAGCCAGCCTGGAGAAAAGCGTGTTTGCAGCGGCGCTGAGTACTTATGGTCTTGACTGGGCAGGTGCTATTTTTTCTTTTGTTATTTTGACTGCCGCTATTTCCTGTTCGAATTCGGGTTTGTACGGCTGCACTCGTGCCATGTATGCGCTGGCCCAGGAGGGAATGGCTCCCGCCTTTTTAGGACGCCTCAACAGTCAGGGAGTACCGCAGAACGCAACGGCATTGTCCATTTTAGTGTGCTGGTTGGGAGTGGTATTGTATACCCTTGACCAGGACCAACGGATCTATACCTACCTGTTGGCGTTGTCTGGCTTTACCGGTGCCATTGCCTGGATCTCAATTTGCTGGAGCCAGTACAATTTCCGGAAACAGCTTAGTCCTGCTCAGGTTAAAGCATTGAAATATAAAGTGCCGTTTTTCCCTTATATTACCCAGTTTGGAATCTGGGTGCAAATTGCCTGTCTGATTTTTGTCGTATTTACCGAAGAACTGAGGACTTGTTTGTACCTTGGGGTGCCGCTGCTGGTTTTGCCGATTGTTATTTACCGGCTGGCAGCGGTGCGCAAGGAAGCGGTTGCCGAGTAAAATTTTTTGATCTTCCTCTGAGAAAACAAAACATGTCGGGAGAGAAAACTCTTTCCTGACATGTTTTGTTTCATTATATATCTGGATATGAACTAATCAGAAACAGGTTGAACTACGCGGGAGGGGATATAATTTATTCTATCTAACACTAAGTTTACGGTTTCTTGTACAGTAAGACTGGATGTATCAATTATTGGATCTGCTAATCCATCGTAAATGTGCCGGGATGCAATTGCTCGACGGATTCTTGTTTAACATGTTAGACAAGGTAGATTTTCCAACTCCATTAGGTCCATAAATAAAAATCAACTTTTTCATTACTTATGCCTTCCTATATCTGAGTATATATGGATAGGACAGCACCTTTTACTGTGTACCAATGTTCGCGGCTGCCTAGTATTAGTTTTTCATATTGAGTGGTTTTACGATATCTTTTAATTCTGCCGGAATGGAGGGCAGTTCGTGGGAACGCACCCGCGGATTCATAGAAATAAAGCCGGCATCATTTAGGTATTTCTGTCCATCGGTCAAAAGAAAGTGCATAAATTGCAGCGCTTCTTGGGCGTGGGGCGCATTGTTTACCAGCGTCAGGCCATAAATAATGGGCTGGCCGTGTACCTGCTCCGTGCTGCCGGGAGTTTTGCCGGTTAACGTCAGTTTTGCCTGCTTGTAGTAGCTTGTATAATCTGAGGATGAAAAATCCAACTGAGCTGGCAGGGTAATATAGCGGTAGCCGCCTTGTTTGGCGGAGGATTCGTAAAAAAAGAAATAGTCCAGTTCGCCCTTATTCAGCATGGCCTGAATGGTTTTTCCGTCGTTGACGATATTATCCGGGGGAAAATTATTGATCAGCTTTTGATACAAGCCTGGTTTATGATAATATTTTTCGGCTAATTGCAGAGTCAGGACTGCGCGGTAGCCGCCGGGATCCAGGTTCGGATCGGTATGACCATACCGGACATCCGGTCTAGACAAGATATCATACCAATTATTGGCGGTAATTTCGTCAGCATATTTGCTTTTATCGGTAAAGGCCACCACCGTTTTATTGCGGGCAAAAAATATATTAAACTTTGCATATTCGGGCATCAGCAGCTTATCGATCGTTTCATAATCGGCAGAAGCGACAATATCGCACGGTCTTTTAAGTTCTGTTACTTTACGGGCGGCTTCCCGGCTGCCGCCGCCTTCCAGTGTGATTTTGATACCCGGATGGGCCTGCTTGTATGCTTTGGCGGCTTTTTGGAACGGCCCGCTCAGGCTGCCGGCGTGAAAGACGATAACCTCCGTCAATGCGTCATTTTGGTTTTCCGCAGCCTGGCTTGGCTGTTCCAGCCCGATACATGCCAGGCAGAGAAAAAGACCGATTATTTTCATTATTATACGACCCATTATTAGTGTCTCCTCCTTTTGTCTATATACTAATGAACATAATTAAACAAAAATGAACTTATTCCTTCCTGAATTTTTGTTTATATTTGGTTTTGTTTATATTTGAAAAATATTTTAACGTGGCAAAACTGGAAATGATGAATTCTGAATGTGGAATGTCATCCTGTATGAATTTATGAGGTATAATGGTAGTAAGATATTACTTAGGCCTGCCGGGAAAAGGCTTTTCAACATGCTTTTGCGAGGTGCATGATGCGTACATATACAAGAAATTTATCCTCTAAGGTTGGTTTGCCGCCAGGCACGTTGGTGCATGTGGGCGGCACACGCGGCGACAAGGCTTATATTCAGGTTATTAGTTATGACGGCGAAACCTATAATGAACAAAAGAATATGGATGCGTCTCATTTAGAAAAGCCTGTAGCAGCGCAAGGGGTTACATGGATACGGGTCCAGGGGCTTAACGCCGAAGTCGTCGAGAAAATTGGCCGGCAGTTTGCCATACACCCGCTGGTCCTGGAAGATATTCTGCACACCAATCAGCGACCGAAGCTTGTGGATTACGGGGATTATCTGTGTGTCATTGTCAAATCGTTAACCGTTGCCTCCGCGGCAGCCGGTTATGAGGCCGAACAGGTCAGTCTCATTCTTGGCTCCAATTATGTAATCTCATTTGCCGAAAACCCTCCCGGTGAAAGGGACGTGTCAGCCGCTGTCTATGATCGTGTCCACGGTGGAAGCGGTAAAATCTGCCGGTTGGGAGCCGATTATTTGTTTTATGCTTTGCTTGACAGCATTGTGGATCATTATTTTTTGGTTTTGGAACATCTGGGAGAGAAAATTGAAGTGCTGGAAGGACAGATCGTCAGCCAGCCGCATGCCGAACTCTTGCAGGAACTGCATGAAATTAAGCATGACATGCTGTTTATACGGAAATCGGTATGGCCTATGCGGGAGTTAGTCAGTGTGCTGGAGCGGGGAGAATCGTCTTTTATTAACCAGCAGACAATTATATATTTGCGGGATATCTATGATCATGTGATTCAAGTTATTGAAACCGTAGAGATTTACCGGGATATGTTATCAGGTATGCTCGATATTTATCTGTCCAGTGTGAGCAACCGGATGAGTGAAGTCATGAAGATGCTGACAATTATTTCGACTATTTTTATCCCGCTTACTTTTATTGCCGGGGTTTACGGCATGAACTTTACTCATATGCCGGAACTGGAGTGGGAATACGGCTATCCGCTGGTCCTGGCGGCCATGCTGCTGATCAGCCTGTTGATGGTACGTTATTTTCGAAAAAAACAGTGGCTGTAAAAACTGGGCCGGTAACGCCAACAGAGCCGTGAGCAAACATGATGTTTGCTCACGGCTCTGTTCATCAATTAATGATAATCTGATTTGCGAGCAGGCTTGGTCATAGCATGTATTTCTTCTGCCATCGCCATAATGTGCTGCGATGAACACCCAGCATGGCCGCGGCTTTTTCTTTGCTGCCGCCGGCTAGTGTAAGGGTTTCTATAATCTGTTCGCGTGAGATGGTTGTCTTTTGTTCGTTTACAGGGGGATGCCTGTTTGGGGTTAATGGCTCATTTTCTTTTAAGAGGTTTTTAATATCGCCGGCGTCAATGGTTGTGACGGGTGACAAGGTGATGGACAGCCGTTCCATCAGGTTTTGGAGTTCGCGGATATTTCCCGGCCAGGAATAATTGCGTAATGCGTCGGCGGCCGATTGGCTCAAGGCTGGTTTATTGTCGATAAAGTTTTTTTCCAGAAAGCCCAGGGCCAGGGCGGGGATATCTTCCGGCCGTTCTCGCAGCGGCGGTATATTGAGCCTGAGAACGTTCAACCGAAAGAATAAATCTTTACGAAACTTGTTTTGGGCGGCCAACAGGGCTAAGTCCCGGTTGGATGCCGCGATTATTCTGATATCAACAGGAATAACCTTGCTGCTTCCCAGGCGAATTACTTTTTTTTCTTGTAAAACCCTTAACAACCGGCCTTGGAGAACCAGCGGTATTTCACTGATTTCATCAAGAAAAATGGTTCCATGGTGGGCAAGCTCAAATAAGCCGGGCTTGCCCGTTTTTCTGGCCCCCGTAAAAGCTCCTTCATTATACCCGAATAGTTCGCTTTCCAAGATGCCTTCCGGCAAAGAAGCGCAGTTTACTCCCACAAAGGGGCCGTTTTTCCTATTGCTGGCATTATGAATTCCCTGCGCAAACATTTCCTTGCCGACACCTGATTCACCGGTAATTAGCAGGGTTGAATCTGTAGCGGAAAACTTCTTGGCGCAATCAATCGTTGTTTTGATTAGGGGGCTTTCGCCTTTGATGTCGGCCAGGGAGTAGCTGGCATACCACCCTTTGGCGAAAAAATTATTTCTGATTTTAGATTCAGCTTCCTGGATACTGCTAATATTCTGCAGGGTAGCCACCGCGCCGACCACCTCTTTATCCAGAATGATCGGAATCCGGTTATAGAGAACATTGGTTGAGCCGAGAGCAGTAATATCATGCAAGTACTCTTTGCCCGTCAATAAAACATCGGTTAGGTTTTCCAAGCCGGGGAATACATCCTGCACAGATTTTTTCAGGTAGCCGTTATGATAGGGCAGCCACTGCAGGACGGCACGATTCGCCAATGTGATTTTTCCCTGCTTGTCGATAGCTACATAACCATCGCGCGTATGATCCAAAATAGCCCGGACTTCTTCCGCTCTTTGCCTTTCTTTTAACAAAGTGTCCAATAAGTTTTTTGCCTCTAGATAGGCCTGGCATATTGCCTTTGGGCCTGATTGTAACAAAACAAATTTCATATTATATTCGGCAGCGACCTGGCATTGCAATTTACCGCCGATAATAACATCAATGCCTTTTTGCTTCAACTGTACTATTTTTTCCCGTATTTCTCTTTGATCATGAATATAGACTTGTTCTATGTCGATTTTGAGCAGCGGGTTTAATACGGCAAGCCCGTTTAATAAATTTTCGAAGCCGATGACAGCAATGGATCCTCCCAGCCCGCTGGCCCGCAGGATGGCATCGGCAATGTCTTCAAAGGTTATCGGGATTTCGACCACCGGAATTTGCAGGTTGTTGCTGATCGATAAGGCGGCGCCACCCCGGGATATAATGACTTTTGCCCCCTGCTGGATTAAAAGTCTGGCACTTTGAATGCCGAGGTCGCTGCCGCTGACTTCGATGGCGACATCATCCCCGTATTGTTTGAATATAGTTACCGCAATTTCCACCATCTCGCTATTGGGTGCGACATAGCCGATTTGCTTCATAAGATGCACATCCTTTTTAGCGTGTATGTAACGAAAGGCCGGCCGGCAAAAAATGCCGGGACTTATTATCTATAGTACCACGCTTTGCCCGGTCATTGAACCGTGGACTGTAAAAAAATGTTGCATTTTATGTTGCGAAACGTTTCTTGCAACATAAAATGCAACGCGTCGAAAAAGTAGGGCCGGCTATTTGCTTTAAAAGCAAGCGCAACGTAACGGTGGCTGCCTGGTCAGGCAGTAAAGACGCATAATGGCCGGCCGGCTGCGGGCTGCTCCAATTCGATTGGCATGAATATTGCTAATACATTAAGCAAAATCATACACCTGTGAAATGGAGGCTGCAACACATGGAGATTGTTGACCTGCGCAGTGACACTGTCACCAAACCGACTGCCGCTATGCGCCAGGCTATGTTTGAGGCAGAAGTGGGAGACGATGGCTACGGGGAAGATCCGACAGTTCAGGAACTGGAGAAGCTGGCTGCGCAAATGACCGGAAAAGAGGCCGGATTGTTTGTAACCAGCGGGACCCAGGGAAATCAACTGGCGGTTATGGTTCATGCAGGCAAATGCAGTGAGGTTATTTGCGAAGCTACTGCCCATATGTTTGGCTCGGAAACGGGGGGGATGGCGGCGCTGACCGGCGCACAGCCATATCCGGTGATTGCCCCGGACGGCAAATTGACGCCGGAACTTATTGAGCCGGCTATCCGCAAGAAAAAGATGAATGTTCCCAGCACATCCTTAATTGCTGTTGAAAATACGCATAATTCAGCCGGCGGTGTGTACTATACACCGCCGGAACTGGCGGCGATAAAAGAAGTGGCTACGCAGTACGCCCTGCCGGTTCATATGGATGGAGCCAGGATTTTTAACGCGGCCGTGGCCCAGAATATACCGGTGGCTGACTTGGCCCGGTATGCGGATTCTATGCAAATGTGCCTGTCGAAAGGTCTGTGCGCTCCGGTCGGGTCTGTTTTAGTGGGAAGTGCCGATTTCATCCGGCAGGCACGCCGCTATCGCCGTTTGCTGGGCGGCGGCATGCGGCAGGTGGGAATCATTGCGGCTGCCGGCATAGTAGCCTTAAAAACCATGGTGTCCCGTCTTAGTGAAGATCATGCTCACGCCCGGTTGTTAGGCGAGGCGGTTGCGGCAACAAAGCTGAACACTGATCTTGCCAAAGTTCAGACCAATATTGTTATGGCCGATGTTTCGCCACTCGGTATGCAGGCGGCACAGTTTGTGGAAATACTGCGGGAGCATAACATTCGGGCAAGTGAATATGGCAAGTATAAGGTGCGTATGGTTACTCACCATGACGTGTCGGCCGATCAAATTCAATACGCGATAAAGGTTCTAAAAAAAATAGCCGGTTGATGCAGTAACTTAGTGAGGAGGCGTTGGTTTGTTTAGCTGGTATACAAAGATGAAATTGACGAACAAAATATTTCTGGCCATGCTGATAGGGTCTTTGCTCGGAATTGTAGCCGGACCGCTGGCGACCCAGTTGGAATGGATCGGCAACATATGGCTTAACCTGATTAAGATGATGGTCATTCCGCTGGTTATTTTCACAATGGTACAGGGCATTGCCAGTATGGACAACCCCAAAACGCTCGGGCGCATTTGGCTCAGGGCGACACTCTATTATTTGGTCACGACGATCATTGCCGTGCTGATTGGCATTGTGACAACAACCATTCTTAAGCCGGGACTCGGATTCGTGTTCGAGAAGGGCGCTAAGGTGGCGGATGTGCCCAAACTAGTTGATTTAAAAGGCTTTATGGTAAGTCTATTTTCCGATAACATTTTTGTCTCTTTTACCAAAGGTGATATTGTACAGGTTTTAATTGTTGCCATCATTATCGGCATCGCCATCGTAAAAATGCCTGCTGAGAAAAGTGGGCCGGTTAAAGCCTGGTTTTCGTCAATGAATAACGTAGTTATGGCAGTAATCGGCCTTATTATGGACTTAGCGCCGATCGGGGTCTTTTGCTTGATGGCGGCGGCCCTTGGCAAATATGGCATCGGTTTTTTGGGGACTATGTCCAAGCTAATCGGTACTTACTATTTGGCGGCAATCATACAACTTTTTGGCGTTTATCTTCTGACCGTGTGGATCTTTACCAGGATGACGCCGTTTGACTTTATGAGAAGGACTTCGAATACCTGGATTTTCACATTAAGCACGTGCAGCAGCGCGGCGGCGATTCCCATCAGCCTGCAGGTTGCCAAGGAGGAATTGGCGGTATCGAAGGATGTAGCTGATTTTATTGTCCCCTATGGAACACAGATGAATCATGACGGCAACGCAATTTTGATTGGTACCGTGTTGATTTTCTGTGCGCAGGCGATAGGAATTGATTTTTCCATTGCGCATCTGGTCCAGATGGTGCTTCTGGGTGTTATTTTATCGGCGGGCGGCGGCGGAATACCTTCCAGTGGGATCGTTAAGCTGATGATTGTAGCGCAGGCGTTTAGCATGCCTTTGGAAATTATTGTTATGGTAGGTGCCTTTTACCGTCTGTTTGATATGGCTGTTACAACCATGAACTGCTTAGGCGATTTGGCAGGTACAATCATCGTCGATAAAATGGAAAAAGTATAGATTATTTACGTTTCGAAGGATTTGCCGGGAGGCAAATCCTTTTTATCTGCTTATTCGCTTGCAAGTAAAAGCAGATTTATTCATTACTGTAAAGGATTTTGCATGACAGCAGCCAATATAAGAGAAATTATAGTTTTATATATATATAACCTGAAGTATGTGGCTGGAGGGAGGCTGGCGAGTGGTGCAGAATATTGGCAGAGAAAAGCCGTCCTATTATGCCGGTGATGAACTGCATGCTGTCAAGCAGGCAAAAATTCAACAGGCGCTGGAAGATCATAAGCTGGAAGGAATTGTATTGATCAAACCGGAAGCAGTTCGCTATGCTACCGACTTTTATGTCAAGGGATACAGGCCTTTTTGTGAACCGGAATATTTGGCTTTTATTCCGAGAGGCCGCAAGGCGGTTGTGGGATATACATCCGGCAGCGATCAATATCGAATTCAAATCCGGTCTGACATAGAAGACCACCGCAAGCTTCCCGGCATTGAGAACTGGGCAAAAGAATTGATAACAATTTTAAGGGATTATAAGGTAACAACAGGCCGTATCGGTGCAGACCTGTTGCCGTTTAATCTCCAGCAAGCGATCCTTAATGAGCTGCCTGATTTGGAATTTGTGGATTTGGCGGATATTTGGAATGATCTGACGGTGGTCAAACATCCTGTGGAAATTGAGTGTCTGAGGAAAGCCGTTGAAATAACGGAAATTGGGCTTCAAGCGGCACTTACGTGTATTAGGGCGGGTGTCCGGGAATATGAAGTTGCGGCCTGGGCCGAGTATGCTATGCGCAAAAACGGCAGTGAAATGACGCCGTTTATTACCAATGTTGCTTCCGGCGTGAACAGCGCAATTTTCGAACGGATTTCTACAGATAAGATTATTCGTGAAGGTGAAATGGTTATTCTTGATTTAGGCTGTGTCTGGAAGGGGTATACCGGCGATCTGGGACGTACTGTATGTATGGGTGAGCCGACACGCGAACAGAAGAACATTTACCGGGTTACCTATCTTGCTTTACAGGAAGCCATCAACGCGGTAAGGCCTGGAGCAACCTGTGGAGAAATTGATGCGGCGGCAAGAAGCGTAATTAAAGACGAAGGTTATGAGAAGTATGAGCATAAGTTCGCGACCGGTCATCAGTTGGGGTATGGACTGCACGGCTCGCCCAGCATTAACCGTAATGTGAAAGATATATTGCGGCCGGGTATGATCATAGCTATTGAGCCGCGGGTCACTATCTATGACAATCCGGCAATTGGCGGCGCTCATCTGGAGGACGTTGTGCTGGTTACCGAGACGGGCTGCGAAAAAATCAGCAAGCTGGGTTATGACAAAAACCTGCTATCAAATTAGAACGGAATTTGGCTATATACCACTAGCTTTATAGCTATAGTTAAATCTGAGTAGTTACTGAAGTAGCAGATGAGGACAGGGCAGTGTGGAAACTTTGGGTTTCCGCACTGCCCTGTCTTAGGTTTAGAAAGATAAGGGCAGCACCTTACCGGCAGTGATAAGTGGGAGGAAAGTCCTAACCAGTGGCCGCCGCTTGACCTAAGTCCTAAAGAAAAATAGGAAAATCTCCTCGCTGGTTTTTGCACGGGTTTACGTATAAAATTAAAGCATAGAAACTATATAGTTTTTCTTTTAAACGGCCGCACACGGCAGGAGGGACAAAATGATCAGGTTTTCCAATAAAGGACTTTTGCTGCTGGCAGTGATTTTAAGTTTACTGACAACCGCACTTGTGTACAGCTATTTAAAGAAAACCAGCGGCAGTCTGTCTGGCGGTACGGTAGCGGTAGTAGTCGCCAAGGCGGATATTGCCGCCAGGACAAGAATCACACCCGAGATGGTACAGACGGTTCAGGTTCCGGCCCCTTACTTGCAGCCAGGCGGTGTGCAGGAATTACAGGAGGTTATTGGCATGGTTGCCAAAGAACCGATTGTAGCCGGTGAACAGATAACCGTCAGACGGTTGATCGGTGAAGGCAGGTCGGCCGGGTTTACCGGCATGATTCCAACGGATAAACGGGCCATGACCATTGGCGTTAATGAAGTAACCGGCGTAGCCGGCTTTGTTAAAGCCGGGGATTATGTGGATGTAGTCGTAACCTTTGAAAAAAATACGATTGGCGAAAATGTCAGTCGCTTAGTATTGCAAAATGTCCTGGTATTGGCTGCCAACCGGGAAACCGAAGGAGGAACCGTCGAAGCAACTAATACCAGTTCCAAAGATAAAAAGGAGATTAGTAAAACAGCTACCGTTACTTTGGCTGTAACACCTGATGAGGCAACAAAACTGACTCTGTCGGAAGATAAGGGCAAAGTGCGCCTGGTGCTTAGGCCGTTTATGCAGAATACCGGTATTGACATAGCCGCGCCGATTACTCCCCCGGATATTGTCGGGTTACAACATTTACCCGATCACGCGCCGAAGACTGGTGACAAAGTACCGGTTTCTCCGCCATCTGCGCCGGCACCGGCTAAAAAGTCCGGCGGTATACAAATGATTCGAGGCACAAAAACCGAGGTTATTGCTGTCAATTAACATTACGTGTCTGTGATCCAAAGCTGGCAGAAAGGCAGGAGTTTTCAATGGATAAGTGGAAGGTAGTTGTTGCAGTTGTTGTTATAATTGCCGGCATGGTGGCTACTGGCATGGTGGCAGGCGCGGAAGAGAAAATGGCGGTGGCCGTTAATCAGTCTCGGGTTTTAAATTTTAGCGCTGTCGAAAAAGTTGCTATTGCCAATCCGGAAATTGCCGATGTAGTGGTTGTGTCCGGCCTGGAAGTGCTGCTTATTGGCAAAGCTCCGGGAATGACAACTCTGCATGTGTGGTCCCGGGGGGGACGGTACAGTTATTTGGTGGAAGTTGGGGCAGCGGATATCACCATTGCCAATGATATCAAAAATATTTTGGGGTTAGCTGATATTACGGTAAGCAAAGTGAATAAAACCGTTATTCTGGAAGGGACAGTCAATGACCAGTACCAAAAAAGCCGGGCCGAAAAAGTGGCGTCAGCCTATGCCGAAAAGGTGGTCAACCTGCTGGAAATAACCCGGCCGGTGCAGGTACGCATTGAGGCCAGGGTGGTTGAAATTAACCGGGAAGCAGCGAAAAGTTTCGGTATTAAATGGTCTGGCGACAGTATTGGCACAGCAGGTAACTTTTCTTTTGGCCAGTCATCCGTAAACTCGCTGGCGCCAAAAGCTTTTGGCAATTTGGGTACCTACAGCCCGGTCAACGCGCAACTGGATGCCCTTGTAAAAAATGGCTTGGCCAAGATCCTGTCTCAGCCCAATATGATTACGCTGAGCGGTGATAAGGCCAATATTATGGTCGGTGGTCAAATCCCCGTACCGGTGGGACTCAGCGACGGCCGGATTTCAATAGAATGGAAGGACTACGGCATAAAGCTGGACATTGCGCCGGAAGTAAATGCCGACAAACTGATACAGAGCAAGATAAAAGCCGAAGTGAGTACGCTCGACTGGACAGACGAACATAAAATTGAACTGGGGTTAGGCATGAAGATTCCGCCGATAAAAATTCGCAAAGCCGAAACGGCGATTGCGTTGTCCTCCGGGCAGACAATGGCGATTGGCGGTCTGATTTCCAGCGAAGTGACAAAAGATGTGTATAAGGTTCCGTTATTAGGGGATATTCCGGTTATCGGCAACCTGTTTAAGAGCACGGCCTTTAGCCGGGGCGAGACGGAGGTTATTATTTTTATTACACCCACTCTTGTCAATCCGGATGAGTATATTCCGGCGCAATCCCAGGATATGAGAGATTTTGCTAAAGAAAACCCATTTAGGGGGTAAGGCTTGATGAGTGAAAAAATAAAAATTTTTATTGCCGACGATATTGCTGCCACCCGGGAAAATGTATGCAAGCTGCTGGCGTTTGAATCAGATATGGTAGTTGTCGGTCAGGCTGAATCGGGTGCTGAGGCTGTGGCCAAGGTAAGAACAATGCATCCTGATGTTGTTTTGATGGATATCAACATGCCGGGAATGGATGGAATAGCGGCTACGGAGCAAATTGCCGCCGAGGTTCCCGGTGCCTGTATCCTGATAATGAGTGTGCAGGGCGAGCAGGAATATCTGCGGCGGGCTATGGTTGCCGGGGCAAAAGATTATTTAATTAAACCCTTTAGCGGCGATGAACTGATTCAGGCTATTAAGCAGGGATTTGCCAACGAAAAAAAACGCCGCAATGTGCTAAAATTTGAGCCGAAGCAAGAAGTGCGCGGCAAAGTTGTTACCGTATTCAGTACCAAAGGCGGTATTGGCAAGACCACCATTGCAACAAACTTGGCGGTAGCGCTGGCCGAGAAAACCGGTACTCAGGTTGGAATTGTAGACGCCGACCTGCAATTCGGCGATGTGGCCTTGTTTTTAAATCTTGTACCCCGGGCTACCATTGCCGATTTGGTGCGGGATATTGACAACCTTGATGCCCATGTGCTGGAAGGCTATTTGGCTCAGTTCAGAAATTCTGTCAAATTATTGCCTGCTCCGGTTCGCCCGGAACAGGCGGAAACGGTAACAGCCGGCCATTTGTCCACTATCCTTAAAACGATGCGTTCCAGCTTTAACTATACGATTATTGACACGGCACCTACTTTTTCCGACAGTATGCTGGCTGTGCTTGATGCTTCGGATATTATCCTGGTAGTGGCTGCGCTGGATTTGCCCACAATAAAAAATGTTAAACTGTGTTTGGAAATTATGGAGTCGCTGAATTACGGGCAAGATAAGGTTAAGGTGGTACTCAACCGGGCCGATACGGATGCCGATATTAATCTGGGTGATGTGGAGGCAAGTCTTAGGTATAAGTTTTCTGCCGCAATTCCCAGTGATGGCAAAATTGTAGTTGCTTCTGTCAATAAGGGCGTACCCTTTGTCGTGAGCCATCCGGCAGCGCCGGTCGCGCACAGCCTGTTTGAGTTAGCCCGGCTGGTGGCCGACAGCGACTGGCAACCCCAGGAACAAAAGCAGTTGGTTACCGGGGTTGTCGGCAGGTTTAAACGTTTATTCGGCTAGTGAAGGGATGGTCATATGCTGCTTATCATCGGGGTGGCATTATTTTTCAACCTGGTGGTTGTGTGTCTGCTTATCTTCCGCTGGCGAAGCCATAAGAAACAGGCTGTTAGCCTGCGTATGGATCAGTATCTTGCACCGGATGCCCCGTATGCCGCAAAGACTGATGACAGGTCTGAGGGCATGCGCCGGCTTAGCGGCTGGCGGTCGGTTGTTAGATGGCTGGGCGGCCAGATTGCCATGTCTGACGGGTCATGGTCCAAACGAATGGAACATCGCCTTATTCAGGCCGGATTGCCGCTTAAAAGCCAGGAGTTTTTAGTTATCTGTCTGGGAAGTTCCCTGGCTATCGGCTGCGTGCTAATGCTAAAAAATGGTTTGCCCGGTGCCTTGCTAGGGGGAATTTGCGGCTATGGACTGCCTTTTGTCTATCTCAAAATAAAAATTAAGCGGCGGGCCAAAGCCTTCAATGATCAACTGGGGGATACGCTGATTCTGATTGCTAATGCCCTGAGAACAGGTTATAGTTTTATGCAGGCTATCGAGATGGTAGCCCGGGAAATGTTGCCGCCCATTGCGGTGGAGTTTGCCCGGACGCTGAAAGAGATGAATTTGGGCGTGCCGACAGAAGAAGCCATGCTGAATATGGCAAGAAGGGTAGACAGTGACGATCTTGATCTGGTGATTACCGCCGTATTAATACAGCGGCAGGTGGGCGGTAATCTGGCAGAGGTACTTGACAGCATTGCGACGACTATTCGTGAACGGATACGAATTAAAGGCGAAATAAAAACACTGACTGCTCAGGGGCGGATGTCGGGAGTTATTGTCAGCTTGTTGCCCATAGCCCTGCTATTTGCCCTGAAGGTTATCAATCCCGGTTATATTGACTTGCTGTTTACTCATCCGTTCGGTCAGACGATGCTGGGAGCTGCGGTTTTGGGGCAGATTATGGGAATTGTGGTTATTCAAAAAATCGTTAATATTGAAATATGACAAACAAGCAGAGGGGGAATTTACTTCTACCCTCTGTTGGTGCATGATTAGCAGGAGTTGCGGTTAGTATGGCGAATCTGCTTTATAGCATGTAAAAGCAAGAGTGGTGAATGAATGAAAAACCTGGATGTAAAAGTACTGGATAAGATTGTTAAGACGACCATTGCTACCGTTGAAAAGAGTAAATCGCAAATATTTGATATATATGAAGCCGCTAAAAATGAAATGGAAAATGTTAAGAAGGATGTTGAGCGCAGCAAACAGGAGACGGCCGATGTTATTTTTAAGGTCGACGAACTGGAAAAGAAGGAGCGCCGGTCCCGTCTGCGACTGATGGAAGTCAGCCGCAACTTTCGGAACTATGCCGAAGAGGATATCAAAGCTGCCTATGAAGATACCAGTAATGTGCAGCTTGAACTGGCAATGGCCAGACTGCAGGAACAAAATTTGCGCCGGCAGCGCGATGAGCTGGAACTTCGGCTTAAGGCGCTTAAGAATACTGTGGAGAAGGCCGAGAGCCTGGTATCCCAAGTCGGCGCCGTGCTAGGTTATCTGGGCAATCAAATGGGGTCGGTTGTGACGCAGATTGAAACGCTGCAGGCCAGCCAGGTTTTTGGCGCTAAAATTATCCGGGCTCAGGAAGAGGAACGGCGGCGTGTCGCCCGCGAGATTCACGACGGACCGGCTCAGGCAATGGCTAATATTGTTTTTCGGGCAGAGGTATGTGAACGCCTGGTTGATGTGGATATTGACCGGGCTAAAAATGAGCTTAAAGATTTAAGAGAACAAGTGCGGGTTGCGCTTAGGGAAACCCGGACAATTATTTTTGATTTAAGACCGATGACCCTTGATGACCTGGGATTGGTGCCTACCCTCAGACGGGTGCTGGAAACCATGAAGGAACGCTGCTATATTTTTCCTGAGATTAAGATACTGGGTGAGGAAAAACGCTTGGACACCCATATTGAGATTGGTCTGTTCCGGATTATTCAGGAGGCGCTTAATAATGTTGAAAAACATTCCAAAGCAGCTACGGTATGGGTTCGTATCGATTTTCGTCCCAGTGTGGTTTCGGCGGTTATTGAGGATGACGGGCAAGGATTTGATACAGGCAGTGCCGCCGGGAACGAGAGTTTTGGCTTAATGGGTATGCGGGAACGCATCAATCTGTTGGGGGGTGAGCTCACGATAAAATCGGAGGTAGGTAAAGGCACCCGGGTTTTTGTCACGGTACCGCTCAAATAATAGGAGCAGCGGCCTGTACTAGGACTTTTGCCTTTCTCGCTTTTGGGACCAGGCACCTACCGAAAGACGGCGAAGAATAAGCCTGGATGCCTACAGCAATTGAGACTGAAGGACGATGTTGCCATGCTGTCTTGTTGGTATAATGAAATCAGAATCAGACGAGATTAGCTACTGCAAATAAAAGCGAAATAATAGGAGGTATGGCAAATGTTAAAGATGTACTGGCAGGCTTTTAGAGCTCGTTACCTCAATGAAAAGGGACAAGGTATGGTAGAGTACGGACTTATTCTGGCGCTAGTAGCCGTATTGGCAATGGGGGCTTTTACCAACGTGGGCAATGCTATTATTACTAAGCTTACCGAAGTTGTCACCGCACTGAAATAACTGGAAGCAAGTCTGGCGCACTTATATATCGCGTTTATAATCCTCCTGGCTATAGAGCGCAGGAGGATTGCCTTTAAGAGGGGGGGAGTGCGGGTGATCATTAGGCGCTACCTGAATAACAAGCGCGGTCAGGCAATTGTCGAGACGGCCGTCGTGTTGCCGATTGTTGTATTACTTTTATTTTCCATTGTAGAATTCGGCCAGATACTGAATCAGTACTTAGTGATTACGGCAGCCGCGCGTGAAGGTGCCCGTGCTGCCGCTGTGAGCAATGATGCCGGGGCGCAAACCGCCGTTGTGGATTCTGTTGCCAGTATTAATAATGACGGATTGGCGGTCAGCATTACTTATCCTGAGGGGAAACGGGAGCAGGGGAAGTCGGTAACGGTTACAGTCAGTAAACCGCTGCAAGTTACTACGCCGATTATCCGGGAACTGATTGAGCAGGCTTTTGCGCCAGACCTGCCGGTAATTATCGCACAATCGGTCATGCGGGTGGAGCAGCCATGAAAAAAGTCATAAGCAACCAGCGGGGTTCGGTCACAGTGCTGACAGCGGCAGCGTTTACGATGTTGCTTGGTTTTGCGGCCCTTGTGATTGATGTCGGTTTTTTGTATATAAACCGCGCAGAACTTGTTAATATGGTTGATGCGGCAGCCCTTGCCGGGGCACAGGATTTGCCCAATAACAGAGTGCAAGCTGAAATAAGCGGCAGGATATATGCCGCGCAAAATGGCCGTTCAACAGACCAAGTGGTTGTTGCCGTTCCTTCTAATAAAGCTGTCACTGTCACCGCCAGGAGGACAATCGAGCTCAATTTTGCCAGAATTCTCGGTATTGCCACAGCGAATGTGCGGGCGGAGGCCGCTGCTGTTTTGCGGCCGGCCAGTGGGGTTATCGGAGTAGTGCCGTTCGGGGTTGTCCGGCAGGATTTTATTTATGGACAGACTTATGACCTCAAGGTGGGAGCCGGTGACGGCTATACCGGCAACTATGACGCTTTAGCTTTAGGCGGCACCGGGTCGCGTACTTATACCGACAATATTAAATATGGCTATGATGCCAAGCTGTCTGTCGGGCAATGGGTATCCACGGAAACGGGCAATATGTCCGGCGGCACCACGGAAGGTGTGAGCTACCGTATTAATGCCGATCAGGCGGCAACCTATAACACGGTAGAGCAAGGGTCGCCCAGGATTATAGTTGTGCCCCTGATTGAAACCATTGCCAATGATACAGGCAGGCATGATGTGAAAATTGTTGGTTTCGCCGGTTTCTTTTTGGAAGGCGTGGGTGGCGCCGGTAATCTTAACAGTGTCAGTGGAAAATTTATGCGGCTGGTTATAGCCGGGGACACGTCGGGCACGGCTCCCGACTATGGTGTTTATAGCGCTTCCCTCGTTCCTTATGACTCAGTTGCTCAATAAAAAATAAAGTGCGGGGAGGGACACAATGTCACTGTTAAAACGGCTGGAGGCTGCGCAGAATCCTAAAGAACAGATGGTTAAGGGCGCAGAAAAGCCTAAGGCGGCTCCGATTCTTAGAAGTGATCCCTATCAGGAATTAAAGGTAAAAATACATAAAAAAATAATTGAAGAAATGAGCCAGGAAGAGAGCCGGGCGCTTATTGACAAAGAAACGGATATCAAAACTCTGGAGGATATCGTAGCCCGTATTGCCAATGCCGCGATGGAGGAGGAGGCCGTTCCGGTTCCCCGCGGCGAGCGTTCACGGATTATTACCGACATCGTTGATGAAGTGCTGGGCTATGGCCCGATTGACTCCTTGTTGAAGGATGATTCAATTTCCGAAGTTATGGTCAACAGTGCCAGGCAGGTGTATGTGGAGCGCAAAGGTAAGCTGGTTTTGACAGATGTACGGTTTCGGGATGATGCTCATGTTATGCATGTCATCGAGAAAATCGTTGCGCCGATCGGACGGCGGATTGATGAGAGTTCGCCGATGGTTGATGCCAGGCTGCCGGATGGCTCGCGGGTTAATGCTATTATCCCCCCTCTGGCCCTGAAGGGCCCTTGCCTAACGATTCGAAAGTTTGCCAAAAATCCGTTAACAGTAGACGACTTGATAAGCTTCGGTACGCTTACATTGGAAATGGCGGCTTTTATGCGAGCCTGCGTTGAGGGAAAGTTGAATATAGTGGTGTCAGGCGGAACCGGCTCAGGCAAGACAACTACGCTCAATATTCTTTCATCTTTTATTCCCCATGACGAGCGGATTGTTACCATTGAGGATGCGGCCGAACTGCAGTTGCGGCAGGAACATGTCGTTACCCTGGAGACCCGGCCGGCCAATGTTGAGGGTAAAGGGGCAGTCACGATGCGTGATCTGGTACGGAACAGCCTCCGAATGCGGCCTGACCGGATTGTTGTCGGCGAAGTCAGGAGTGGGGAAGCGCTTGATATGCTGCAGGCCATGAATACCGGACATGACGGTTCGCTCACTACCGGCCATGCCAATTCGCCGCGTGATATGCTCAGCCGGTTGGAGACCATGGTGCTGATGGCCGGCATGGATTTGCCGGTCAGAGCCATCAGGGAACAGATTGCCTCTGCCGTAGATCTGATCCTCCAGCAGTCGCGCCTGCAGGACGGCAGCCGCCGGATTACCCACCTGACGGAAGTGCAGGGTATGGAAGGCGATGTGGTTACTTTGCAGGATATATTTGTCTTTGATCAGACCGGGAGGGACGCAAACGGAAAAATTGCCGGCCATTTTAAGCCGACAGGAATCCGGCCTAAATTTTTGGAGAAACTAGCGGCTAACGGTATACAATTGCCGAATGAGACTTTCTGGCCCAAGTAAAGGAGTTGTTCGGGGAGGAGAGGAAAATGCTTATTGCCATTGTCATGCTAACCTTCGTAACCGTGCTCGTTGTCCTGTATCTGGCGCTGCACGCCTTTATTCCCGTAACCGGCTCGGTGGATATGCGGCTTAAATCCTTGGACAGTATGGTAGCCGGGCGGACTGATGTTGAGGATGAACTGGCAAAACCGTTCAAACAGCGTGTTTTGGCACCGCTTACTGGTGATGCGGCAGCTATTCTGACAAAATTCACACCCCGGGCAGTGCGGGCTGCCATGGAGCAAAAGCTTATTATGGCGGGTGGCTTTGGTAAACTGACCAGTGGCGAGTTTTTGGGAGTGATGGGTTTCTTAGCTTTGGCGCTGCCGGTTATTGCCGGTCTGCTGGGTGTTTTAGCCGGAACAGCCGGCAGTAAAGTGATTGGCTATATGCTGGTTGCATTTCTGGTTAGTCAACTGTTGCCGTTTTTGCTTCTCAATCAAAAGATCGCGAAACGCAAGCGCAGTATCCAAAAAGATTTGCCGGATGTGCTGGATCTCCTAACTGTCAGTGTGGAAGCAGGCTTAGGGTTTGACGGAGCGCTGGCCAAGCTGGCGGAAAAGATGAAAGGGGCGTTGGTCGACGAATTTAACCGGGTGCTGCAAGAAATTCGCATGGGTATCGCCAGGCGTGATGCGCTTGCGGCTATGGGGATGCGGTGTGAGGTGCCGGATCTTTCCTTGTTTACCACTTCCCTGGTACAGGCCGACCAGTTAGGGGTCAGCATCGGCAATGTACTTAGGGTGCAGTCCGCGGCTATGCGGGAAAAACGCCGGCGACGGGCTGAAGAAAAGGCTATGAAGGCGCCGATTAAAATGCTGCTGCCGCTTATACTATTTATCTTCCCCTCTTTATTTGTCGTTCTTTTGGGACCGGCCGTTATTCAGATGTTTGCCAGTTTTCTTAAGTAAGCTTTCGGGGCAGTTGCCCTGATGTAAGCAGAAGGCCATAAAAAGACCGCTTTGTCAACTTGCAGGACAAAGCGGTCTTTGGTATGAGCAAGTACCGGTAATGGGGAGACTGTCGAAAAAATTTTAGCCAAGGGTTGTAATATCCGTTTCTTTGTCACTCCATTGGGCGGCATTTACCACAGCAATCGCATCGTCAAGCTTATGGGAAAAGAACGGCATTGTTGCCATATGACCATGGTGTTTTACGCTAATTGACAGATCCTTATTGCCTTTCAGAAATTGGGTAGCAGTTAACATAACATTGCCTTTTTCCGCTGTAAGGCATTGCGCGGCCTCGTAATTGACCAGTTGTTCGGAACGCTTAACCTTGAATCCCTGTTGTTCAAGCGTGCGCTGGCATTCATCCAGCTCCATGCTGATTGTTTTCCGGATATTACCGGCATGTTCTTTATAAAGAAAATCCAATAGATTTTTTATTAAAGACATTATGCTCACTCCTTCTAAGTAGCTGCCTGAATTTCAGTCTGTACAACTATTTATGGTTTTATTATAGACGCAGATTAATTATATGTAAAATATATAGTAGTGATATTTACTATACATAAAATAGATAGTAAAATAGCAATAAGTAATTATATATGTATGCCCCTTTTGCCAACACACCACCCGCCTGCAAAATTCTTAGTACGTTGTATATAGAAGGGAGATATCATGGAAATCGTTCATCTCCAGTATTTTATTGCCGTGGCCCGCCACCGGAGCTTCAGCCGGGCAGCCGCGGCGTCACATGTTTCCCAGTCGGTCATCAGTAAACTGGTAAAAGATCTGGAACAGGAACTGGGGGTTCTGTTGCTAAACCGCAACGCTAAAAAAGTTACGTTAACTGAGGCCGGCACTATTTTTTTGGCTGAAGCCGATAAGGTTGTAACGTTGTTTAATAATCTGACCAGTGATTTTGAGAATCGATGCAAGCTACCGCGGGGAAAAATCAGAATTGGTCTGCCGCTTATGACGGAGGCCGTATTGTTCGCTCAGTTACTGGGGAACTTCCGCAAGAAATATCCGGAAATTGAAACCGAATTATATGAATTTGGCTCCAAGAAAATAGAATTGGCTATTCAGGAGGGGCTGCTGGACATCGGCATTATCTGCTGCCTGCCGGGCAGCCCGGGCCTCTATGATTCTTTTTTATTCTCGCATGAGCCACTCAAGGTAGTGGTTCATCCCGGTCATGCCCTGGCCAAATTAAAACAGGTCAGTCTTGCTGATTTGTCGCAGGAATCGTTTATTTTATCGAGTCAGGATTTTAGTTTGCATGACGAGATAATTAAAAAATGCAATCAAGCTGGGTTTCAGCCGAAAGTTGCTTTGGAAACCTCGCAACGGGAGCTGATGGTTCAAACAGTTGCCGTTAACCTGGGGATTGCTCTGATACCGCAAAATATTTGTGAACGGCTGAGTACGGAACTTGTCCGGACAATCCCGCTGGTAAACCCGGAAATTATTCATAATATGTCAGTCATTTGGAAAAAAGGGCGTGCGCTTTCCTATCCGGCCAAACTATTTATAGAGTTCGTTCAGGCCTATTTATTAAGTGAGCAGACGCAACCCCCATTCGAGAAGCCGGTTTAGCGGCGTGCCTGTTCGGGCTGCCTCCTACCATTTGCCGGGTGGAGGCTGTCAGGCGATTTATTTGCGTTGTTACCTGTTCCGCCTGTTTTCAAACTCCTCGGCGGTTGGGATAGTAGCAAATACTCCCCGGCCGTCTGGCTGTTTGTAAAACAAAACGGACAATAGAAAGAACTTCTATTGTCCGCCTGTTGAGGTAATTGCACATTTTGGCAATGTTTGGCTATTTATTTGCGTCATAGGAACAGCAGTAATCGGCCACAACCGATACTTTAAGTTTGAATCGGGATTCGGCCGGAACCTGGAAGCTGTCGCCTGAACGATAGGTAAGCCAGTCAGTATGACCTGGCAGCAATACGGTCATTTCACCTGCCAGAATTTCCATAGTTTCGGCTGCCGCAGTGCCAAACTCATACTCGCCGGGAAGCATGATGCCGAGGGTTTTTTGGCTGCCATCCGGGAAAATTACAGTGCGGCTGGTTACTTTTCCGTCAAAGTATATATTGGCTTTTTTTACGACAGATACATGGTCAAATTGTTTCATCCATTCAAACCTCCTGACTAAAGAGTTATAATTGTAATTATAATTGATTTTGCTGGCTTAGTAAATTGGTCTAGAGTAAATAAATGGGAACACTAGAAAAGAAAAGAAGTTTGTGAGAGGAACCGTCATGTATTGTGATTTCTGTGGGAAGCGACTGACCGATAATGTGAAGTTTTGCCGGCATTGCGGGCAAATGTTAAGAAATAAAACGGATGATACCAAACCGTTGCCTGTGGTTACTGAAAGTATGCTGGCAAATAGGCACATGGAGCAAAATTCCTTTCTCCGCTGGCTTAAGCTGCCTTTGCTCAAAAAGAACCAAGCAGGCAGCGTTCGCCTTTGGAGCAAAATATACCAGATAGCTTCCTGCGTAACGCTGATTATGGTAGTTTTTATTTTGGCAACCTTTACGACAATTAAGGAATATCAGATACTAACAACTATAGCAGGCAGCTTATTGGCGATCTATAGCTGGCAAAAGGGGAAGATCAGATAGCCGGACAGCAGCGACATTAATTTACATAAATCGGGAAGGAACAGTGGGAGGAGCTATGCGAATTGTTAATGTAACCAGGCAACAGGTATTAGGTGATTGCGTCAAAGTTGCAGATAGTTTTCTGGCGCGTCTGGTCGGGCTGCTTGCCACCTCCAGTTTGCCTACAGGTGCGGGACTTTTGATTAAACCCTGCAATAGTGTTCATACACTGGGAATGCGCTATCCAATTGATGTAATTTTTGTAAATGAAGCACACCGGGTGCTCAAGATTGTTGCCGGGTTAAAGTCCGGCCGTATGTCGGCTCAGCCGGGGGCGCGGTATGTGATTGAACTGCCCGCGGGAACGATAGCGCTTACCGATACGCAACCGGGTGATCAACTGGAATTGCAATAACTCAATTAAAGTAATTGCCGGCAGGGTGGAAGGATTTTTTGCCGGCATAACGAATAAATCAATACTATAATCTCGAACAGGAGATGGATATGACGGACGAAATAAAGCTTTCGAATAAAAAGCAAATCCAGTCGTTGGCGCGGGCCGCTTATATCCTTGAATTTATTGCGAAAAACCACAACTCTGCCAGTTTGACGCAGATAAGCAAAAATCTTGGATTAAGCAAGAGTACGGTACATGGTTTGATTTCTACACTGGAAGATTTTAATTACGTTTATCAAGATCAAACTACCGGTTTATACCAGTTGGGTTTGAAACTGTTTGAAATGGGCCAGGTGGTTTATGCCAGTATGGATTTACGCACCATTGCCTACCCTGTTTTGGTAGAATTAAGCCGGCAATATGAAGAAACCGTGCATTTGGCATTATTAAGCGGCAATGAAGTAGTGTATATTGAGAAGGTTGACAGTTCTCGCTCCATACGCATCATTTCGCAAATCGGCGGGCGCAACCCAACCTATTGTACGGGGGTTGGCAAAGTTTTGCTGGCTGGCCTGCCGGTGGATAAAGTGGAAAAAATCGTGGAAACCACCGGTATGAAAAAATTGACGCCAAACACAATTGACAATTTGTCGGACCTTAAGTGCTGTTTAGCAGAGGTTGCGCAGCAGGGCTATGCTTTTGACTTAGAAGAAATTGAGATGGGGCTGCGCTGTATTGCGGCGCCGATTAAGAATCACCGGGGGATAACAATTGCCGGGATCAGTTTGTCCGGGCCGACTAACAGGCTGCCGGACGAGCTCCTGCCACAATTGGCAACAGATGTCGTAAATGCTGCCCATCGAATTTCGGAAAAGCTAGGATTTAAAGATAATTGAGAGAACAGGAGCATGCATGATAATGAAACTGGAAGAAAAACTGGATAAACTATTAACTTTATTGCGGGAGCTGGAGAGTGTTGTTATCGGCTTTTCCGGCGGGGTGGACAGCACCTTTTTGGCCGCGGCTGCTCATAAGGCGCTGGGAGACAAGGCGGTTGCCATTACGGCTTGTTCAGAGACACTTCCGCAAAGTGAGGCCGAAGAAGCGGTCCTCTATGCCAAACAAATTGGTATTAAGCATAAGCTTGTCAATATTAGTGAACTGGATAGTCCTGAGTTTGTCGCCAATGATGCGGCCCGTTGCTATTATTGCAAAAAAATGCGATTTTCCGCATTAGTTGACTGGGCAAAGCGGGAAGGGTACAAATGGGTGCTTGAAGGTTCAAATGCCGACGATGTTTCTGACTTTCGCCCCGGGATGAAGGCCGTGGATGAAATGGTAGGGGTGTGCAGTCCGCTTTTAGAATCCGGATTAACGAAGCAAGACATTAGGAAACTGTCGCAGGATTGGGGGTTGCCGACGTATAACAAACCTAGTGCCGCCTGCCTGTCTTCGCGGATTGCCTATGGACTGCCGGTTACGGCCGAACGCCTGAAACAGGTGGAAAAAGCGGAAATTTTTGTGAAGAAATATTTTTCCGGGCAGATTCGTGTCAGACACCATGGTAATTTGGCTCGCATTGAGGTTGAACCGGAACAGTTCAACCTGCTAACTAACCAGGCGACGGTTAAGGAAATTGTGGATGGTCTGAAAGGCCTGGGATTTACTTACGTCACGCTGGATCTTTTGGGATACCGGATGGGAAGTATGAATCAGTTGCTTAATCAATAAAAAGGCAAGGCTTCGTGAAAATCGCGAAGCTTTGCCTTTTTTGTCGTCTGCGGTCACTGTTAAGATATGGCGCAGTTATTATTTAGTTGCTGTAAAACTCCGAACCATTTTTCTGGAAGCTTGTACCAACGGGTGGTGTATGCTAAAATATTTACATCCTGCAAGGGTATAATAGAGGAATGAAAATAAGGTGGTGGCGGCTTGTTAGACCAAACGAAGGTGCCCTTACTGGAAGCCATGAACTCCTATGCCAGTGACGGCGTCATTCCTTTTCATACACCGGGACATAAAATGGGCAAGGGGATACATCCGCTCTTTCAGGAAGCAGTGACCGCAAAAGCTTTAAAACTGGATTTAGCCGATATGGCGGAGTTGGACGATTTGCATGAACCGCACGGGCCCATCAAGGAGGCACAGGATTTAGCCGCCGATTTATATGGGGCTGATTATAGTTATTTCATGGTAAATGGAACAACCGGCGGCATCTATTCCATGATTTTAACGCTTGCCGGTCCCGGTGATAAACTGATTATTCCCCGCAATTCCCATCGGTCGATTATTGGGGGGATTATCTTAAGCGGTGCTATTCCGGTATTTATGCAGCCGGAAGTGGATAATGACCTAGGACTGGCCATGGGGGTCACGCCGGAGACTGTGGCGGAGTCTCTCAAGCAGCACCCGGACGCCAAAGGGGTACTGCTTATCAATCCGACGTATTATGGAGTAGCTACCGATTTAAAAAAAATTGTCGATATTGCTCATAGTCAGGATATTCCGGTTATTGTTGATGAAGCTCACGGGCCTCATCTTAAGTTTTCACCACGGTTACCTATGCAGGCGCTGGATGCCGGTGCCGATATCGTTGCCCAAAGTACCCATAAAATAATTGGCGCGATGACGCAGTGTTCATTAGTTCACTGCCGCAAAGACCGTATCCGGGTGCCGCGGCTCAAGGCCATGCTGCAGTTGGTGCAGTCAACAAGTCCGAACTATATTTTGATGGCTTCTCTTGACGTTGCGCGCATGCAGATGGCGACAGCCGGGCGGACACTCATTGAGCGGGCTGTGGATTTGGCAAACCAGGCAAGGCGGGAGATCAACAAGATACCGGGCCTTTATTGTTTCGGTAATGAAAAAGCAGGCAACCCGGGCGTTTTTCGCATCGATCCGACCAAGGTGACAGTTACCGTCAAGGGTTTAGGAATAACGGGGGCGGAAGCGGAACAGATTTTGCGGCATCAATATAAAATTCAGGTGGAATTAGCCGATATCTATAATATCCTGTTTCTGATCACAATTGGCGACAGTGAGCAGGAGGTTCAGGCGCTGGTTGCCGCCCTCAAGGATCTGGCCGCCACGCATCAGGGGAGCCATGATGTTTCGGCGCTGCCTGAAATCTGTCAGGCTGGCCGGTATCCGGCATTACCTAAGCAAATTATTTCGCCAAGAGATGCACTGTTCGGCAATACCTGCAGAGTGCCTTTTGCTGACGCGGCCGGCAAGATCTGCGCCGAGATTGTGACGTTTTATCCTCCGGGAATTCCGATTTTATGTCCGGGAGAAAGAATTACGCAAGAAATTATTAACTACTGCCATGTCTTGCAGAACGCCGGACTTCATATTTCCGGACCGGAAGATTATTTGCTTAAGACAATAAAAGTAGTAGATTAGCGGGGGAAATATGCGCGGTAAATTAATTGTTATTGAAGGCACTGACGGCAGCGGAAAAGCGACTCAGTCCGGACGGCTGGCATCCCGGCTTAAGGCCGAGGGACGGGAAGTGCGTAAAGTGGATTATCCTAATTACCAGAGCCAGTCATCGGCTTTGGTGAAGATGTATTTACAGGGTGAGTTCGGCAGCCGTCCGGAAGATGTCAATGCTTACGCCGCATCCGCATTTTATGCAGTTGACCGGATTGCTTCCTATAAAAAGGACTGGGAGAAATTTTATGTAAACGGCGGCATTGTGGTTGCCGACCGTTATACGACTTCCAATATGATTCATCAGGCGGCAAAAATCAAAGACAGAACAGAGCGAGAACGATATCTCGCCTGGCTGTGGGATTTTGAGTTTGACAAGTGTGGCCTGCCGGTGCCGGACGCGGTTATTTTTTTGGCCATGCCGCCGGCAGTCAGCCAGGAGCTTATGCGCGGCCGCCAGAATAAGGCTGGTGGAAGCCAGGACATCCATGAAGAAAACAAAGAATATTTGTCACATTGTTTTATGAATGCGTGCGACATTGCCGGCACCTATGACTGGCATAAAATTGATTGTACGCATGCGGGGCAGGTAAAGACCATTGAGGAGATACATAACGAAATTGTCCAGATAGTTGCTGGCATCATTGGCGGGGCATAATAAAGTCTTGCGCAAGCTAGCCATGATTTTGCCAGATATTTGATTATTTTTCAAAAACCAGATATAATTTAAAGGATAAGACGAAAGTGGTCTGCCAGGTATCTTTAAGGCAGGAGGACTTGATCAGATGAGCATGAAAGTTAATAATGTCGGGGTTAGCAATCAGCCGGTACTCGCTGACCGGGATCAAGCTAACAAGTCTGAGAGGACAGGAGATTATTTTGCCGCCGATTTGCTAAAATCCCAGGAAGCACAGTCAACTGAGCGCATGCAGCAGCTCCTGACGCAAATTGATGAAAGCGGACGCCGTTTGTCACAAATGCCGACTTACGGGGAGCTAAAGTCATACCGGGAGTTGATCCGCAAATTTATCGGTGAGGCTGTTTCGCAAGCCTATTCACTGGAAGCCCGTACCGGCTGGGACCGTCATGGCCGGCAAAAATTGTACACGACCATTCGCAAGATTGATGAAAAACTGGCCGAAATGACGGAAGATGTACGTGTTGGTCAGGAACGGCAGTTGTCCATCATGGCTAAGCATGACGCTGTGCGCGGCATGCTGGTTGATCTGTTTACCTAATGATAAACTGGGATGAAGTAGTTGGCCATCAGACTGTGGCCGCTAGGCTTAAGTCCATGCTGTCTGCCGGGAAAATTCCCCATGCCTTATTGTTTGCAGGCCCGGCAGGCATCGGCAAAAGTCTGGCTGCCAGAGTGGTATCTGCCGGAATTTTATGCAGCAGCGACCAGGATAAGCCATGCGGACAATGCCATTCTTGCCGGTTGTTTAGCCGCAATGCGCATCCTGACTTTAGCCTGCTTGTTCCTGAAGGGGCTACCATTAAAATTGATCAAATTCGCTTGCTGAAAAGTTTTGCAGCACTGACGCCGGCTGTCAGCTCAGGCCGGGTATGCCTGATTGATAATGCTGAACTAATGACAGTGCAAGCCGCTAATAGTTTGCTTAAGCTTCTGGAGGAACCACCGCCCGGCTTTGTTTTTATTTTGGTTGCGGGAACAGGTAAGCCGCTGCTGCCAACAATTCTGTCGCGGTGCTGGAAGGTCCAATTTCATTTGTTACCGGCGCAGGTGCTTGAGGATGCCCTGATACAAAAAGGTTACGCACCTGAGGCCGCCGCTGTTGCCGCCCGCTTAAGCGGCGGCAGAATGGGAAAGGCTCTTAACCTGTTGGCGCCGGATGGATTGGCGTTAAGAAATATGGCCGCCCAGATGCTTACCGTACTGCAAAAGGATGATATGACCGCTATTTGGGCAGAAACGACCAGACTTGCCGGTCTCGAAGCTAAAGATATCATAATTGTGCTGGAATTTTTTTTATATCTTTTGCGGGATCTGCTGCTCATAGCAGGCAGGTATAGCGAACAACTGATTTATAATATTGATCTTACCCGGCAACTGGCCGGGCTGGTGCCTTTCTGGCCTGAGAAGCGGAGCATGGCGGCTATGGCCGCTGTTAAAAACACCATTCGCGCCCTTGAGGCAAATGCCAACGCCCGCTTGGCTCTTGAGGAGTTATTGATACTATTAAAGGATTGTCCAGAAGAAGGAGAGTAACATGCTGACAGTAGTGGGTATCCGCTTTAAAAAAGCCGGTAAGATATATTATTTTGATCCGGATTCGCTTGCAATTAACGAGGGTGACCATGTCATTGTTGAAACGGCCAGGGGACTGGAGTTCGGTGATGTTGTCATCGGACCGCGTCAGGTGGAAGATAACCAGATTGTTGCTCCGCTTAAGCCTGTTTTACGGAAGGCAACTCCTGCAGATGAGGAAAAGGTTAAAGACAATCGGAAAAAAGAAAAAGAAGCCTTTGCTATCTGCGAGCAAAAAATTGGTGTCCATGCATTGCCTATGAACCTTGTAGATGTGGAGTATACCTTTGATGTAAATAAAATCATCTTTTATTTTACAGCCGAAGGAAGAATCGATTTTCGCGAACTAGTCAAGGATCTTGCCAGTGTGTTTCGTACCCGGATTGAACTTAGGCAAATCGGTGTACGCGACGAGGCCAAGCTTATGAATGGAATTGGCTGTTGTGGCCGGTCGCTTTGCTGTGCCACCTTTTTGGGAGATTTTGAACCGGTATCGATCCGGATGGCTAAAGACCAGAATTTATCACTAAATCCAACTAAGATCTCCGGTATTTGCGGCCGGTTGATGTGTTGTTTAAAATATGAAAATGATTGTTACAGCGGCTGTTGTGCGAAAAAGGTTGTGCCGCCGACAGTAGGTAAAGAGGTCGTTACCATTGACGGGGAAGGTAAAGTCATATCCATTAACCAGCAAAAGCGGACGGCGACAATTAGTCTGCCGGAAGGCAAAACGTTGATTATTCCCTGGGATGAGGTAGTGGAAAAGGAATAATGATACCTCCCGATTTAGTGAAGCCCGGTGAGCGGGTGGATGATCTTCTTATTCATAATTTAAAACTTATCCAACACCCGGAAGAGTTCTGCTTTTCGCTGGATGCCGTGCTGCTGGCCCACTTTGCCAGTGTGCGTCCTAACGGAGTCGTCGCCGACCTTGGGGCAGGCACGGGTGTTATTGGATTTTTATTACTGGCGCGGGGAGCCTCGCTGGTTACCGGTGTTGAGATCAATCCGGTTATGGCCGATATGGCGAGTCGCAGCGTCCTCTTAAACGGGCTGACGGATAAACTGCGGATTGTAAATGGTGACCTGCGGGATATCCGCGACTTGCTCCCTGGCGGCAGCTTTGAATTGGTGGTGTCTAATCCGCCATATAGGCCGGTCGGGGGAGGCTATATAAGTCCCAATGACCGGATAGCGATGGCGCGGCATGAACTGACGGCCAACCTGACAGACATAGTGGCGGCGGCGCGCTACCTTATTAAATACCGCGGCCGGTTCGCGATGGTTCACCTGCCGGAACGGTTAGCTGAAATTATGCTGGCTATGTGCCAGGCGGGTATTGAGCCCAAACGCCTGCAGTTTGTTTATCCACGGGCAGATAGGAAGCCCAATATGGTGCTGATCGAGGGGGTCCGGGGTGCCAAGCCGGGCATTGATGTGCTGCCGCCGTTAATTGTGTATACGGATACAGGGAATTACACCAATGATATTTTGAAGCTTTATCCTGAGACTAACCCGCTCTAAGACTCCCAGCTTTTACAAGTGGGAGTTATACCCTAAAGGGCACAGGCGAGCGGCTAAGTCCCTGGATAAGGGCGACTAACCTTCAGATGGGGTTAAAACCCCACCTGAAGCTAAGTCTACTTTATGGCAGGACAGGTGAACTTGAGTGACTCAACCAGGCACCCTCTATTTATGCCCAACTCCGTTGGGTAATCTGGAAGACATGACTTTCCGGACAGTCCGGGTATTACAAGAAGCAGACGCGATCGCGGCCGAAGATACCAGACACACCCTGAAACTACTGAATTATTTTTCTATTCGCGCGACCCTGATTAGCTATCATGAGCATAATAAAGCCGAGAAGGGACCGGAGATTATTGAACGCTTGTTACGCAGTGAAAATATTGCTCTGGTGAGTGACGCCGGCATGCCTGGCATCTCGGATCCCGGCATGGATTTGGTCCGTTTGGCGATCGAACACGACATACCGATCGTGCCGCTGCCTGGTCCTAACGCTGCTCTGACCGCACTAATTGCATCCGGTTTGGATACAACGGTGTTTACTTTTGTCGGTTTCTTGCCGAAAACGAATAAACACCGGCGGGAATTGCTCGGCAAATTGGCCGGGTACCCGCAGACCCTTATTTTTTATGAAGCGCCGCACCGGTTGAAAACTACGCTGGCTGAAATGATCACAGCAATGGGCGAGCGACAAGCGGTGGCAGCGCGGGAAATTACCAAAAAATTTGAAGAGTTTGTACGCGGCACACTGCATAGCCTGCAAGAACATTTTAGTCACACCCAGCCACGGGGGGAATTTACCATTGTCGTGGCTGGCAAGCCGGCGGGACCTGAACAGGAAACGGTTAATAACGTGTTACCGGTGCTTGATATTGCCCAAGCTGTTAAACGGTTAATCGAGCAGGGAAGCAATAAAAAGGACGCCATCCGTGAGGTGGCGTCACAAAAGGGCTTACCAAAACGACAGGTTTACCAAACTGTTCTTGAGAGTTCCCTGTTTACAGAAGATTAGACAGCTCGTTGGCCCATAGATTCCAGGCAGTCTTTACATACTTTTTTGCCTTTGAAATCAGTTACATCGGCTGCATTGCCGCAAAATACACAGGCTGGTTCGTATTTGCGGAGAATAATGCGGTCGCTGTCGACATAAATCTCGAGAGCATCCTTTTCTTCGATATCAAGAGTACGGCGTAATTCAATAGGAATAACTACCCTACCTAGTTCGTCCACTTTACGTACAATGCCAGTTGATTTCATTTTTTTTTCTCCCTTCATGCTATACTCATTAATTTTTCAAAAAACACCGAATAACAATATTCGACAAAACTCGCTCAACTAAATAATACCAAATATTACAAGCCATGTCAACCCATTTTTTTACAAAAATAAATTTTTTTTAATAAAATGTCAGTTGCGATGAATATAATTTCTATTCATTGTCATATACTACTACTTTCTGTCGAAAAATACAACTATTGACAACAAAATTCCTGATATCTATAATTGGGAAAATATATGATGTGTGATCACTAAAGGAGGACATTATGTCGAAAAAACCCTTTTACATTACCACGCCGATTTATTATCCGAGTGACCGGTTGCATATCGGACATGCGTACTGTACTACTATCGCTGATAGTATTGCCCGCTACAAGCGTCTGGCCGGTTTTGACGTACTTTTTCTGACTGGCTCCGATGAACATGGACAGAAGATTCAGCGTAAGGCCGAGGAAAATCATACGACGCCTCAGGCTTACGTAGATAATATTGTAGCCTCATTTAAAAATTTATGGGAAAAACTCGATATATCCAACGACGATTTCATCCGCACTACCGAGCGCCGGCATCAAGAACTGGTGCAGGCGGTATTTCAAAAAATTTACGATCAGGGAGATATTTATAAAGCGGAATATGAGGGCTGGTATTGTACGCCTTGCGAAACTTTCTGGCTGGAACGCCAGTTGGTTGACGGCAAATGTCCTGATTGCGGCCGGCCGGTCGAAATTCTTAAAGAGGAAAGTTATTTTTTCCGGATGTCCAAATATCAGGATCGTTTGTTGCAATTCATTGAGGAAAATCCGGATTTTATTCAGCCAACTTCCCGCCGCAACGAAATGATAAACTTTATTAAAGGCGGACTGGAGGATCTGTGTGTGTCCCGGACGACTTTTGACTGGGGTATTCCGGTTCCTTTTGATACCAAGCATGTGGTTTATGTATGGTTTGATGCGTTAACCAACTATATCACCGCCGCCGGTTATTTAAATGACCGGGAGAAGTTTGCCAAATACTGGCCTGCCGATATCCATCTGGTGGGCAAGGAAATCGTACGTTTTCACAGCATTATTTGGCCGGTTATATTAATGGCTCTGGGTGTAGAATTGCCGAAAAAGGTGTATGGTCATGGCTGGCTGGTAGTCGAAGGCGATAAAATGTCCAAATCAAAGGGAAATGTCATTGATCCCATTGCCCTGATTGATGAATTCGGTGCAGATGCCATCCGCTATTATCTTTTGCGGGAAATTACCCTGGGCCTTGACGGCAATTTTTCACGGGAAGCCCTGATCAACCGGATTAATGCCGATCTTGCCAATGACCTGGGCAATCTCCTGCATCGCAGCCTGAGCATGATTGGACGCTTTAACGACGGGGTTGTTGAGGCACCGGGTGAGCCATCCGCTATCGACCAGGAGCTAATTGAGTTGGCGCGTACTACGGCCGCCAGGTATGAACAAGATATGGAACATCAGGATATTAATATTGCCCTTAAAGAATTATGGGCGCTTGTCGGGCGTACGAACAAATATATTGACGAAACCGGACCGTGGGCTTTGGCCAAGGATCCTGCCAAGAAAGGACGCTTACATACGGTTTTGTACAATTTAGCGGAAGTGCTGCGGATTGTGGCTATCCTGATATCGCCGTTTATGCCGCAGACATCGCCTAAAATTTGGCGGCAGCTTGGTCTAAAGGCTGACTTTGCCGGCGTATCATTACATGATGCTCAGGCATGGGGACGTTTGCCGGTGGGCACTGTGGTGGCGAAACCGGAGCCTATCTTCCCAAGAATTGAAGAGAAACCGGCGGCCGTTCCGGCGGCGCAAACGACGGCTGCGCCGGCGCAGCCACCTGAAGCTGCAGCTACGTCCAGCCTGCCGGAAATTACAATTGACGAATTTGCCAAAATTGATTTGCGGGTAGTCAAAGTACTGGCTGCGGAAAAGGTTAAGAAAGCGGATAAATTACTGCTGTTAACAGTTGATCTCGGAACAGAGCAGCGTACCATAATCTCAGGTATTGCCAAACATTATGAGCCTGAGCAACTCATAGGTCAAAACGTTGTGATGGTGGTTAACCTGAAACCTGCTAAAATCCGGGGTATCGAATCTCGCGGCATGGTGTTGGCCGCTTCCTGCGATGATAAGCTGCGGCTCGTAACGGCCGATATGCCGCCTGGCAGCAAGGTGAAGTAACATGCTATTTGACTCACATGCTCATATTGATGACAACCGGTTTGACGCAGACCGGGCTGCGGTTATTACACGGGCGCGGGAAGCCGGATTGGTGGGGATTGTGAACGCGGGTGCCTGCATGGAATCTTCGGCCCGCTCCATTGCCCTGGCAGCAGAACATGCGTTTATTTATGCCGCTGTCGGGGTTCATCCGCATGATGCGGAAGGAACCCGGGAAGAAGACTATGAAAAACTAGCTAGCTGGACGACTAAGCCGAAAGTGGTGGCAATTGGTGAAATCGGGCTTGACTATTATTACGACTTGTCACCGCGCGAGATTCAGCAGCAGGTGTTTATCCGCCAATTAGATGTGGCGCGCCAGTGCAATAAGCCTGTTATTATCCATGACCGGGATGCGCACGGAGATTTGCTGACTATTATCAAGAAAGAAGCCAGGGGGCTTACCGGGGTTTTACATTGTTATTCGGGAAGCTGGGAAATGGCGAAAGAGATCCTAAAGCTGGGCTTTTATATCTCTTTTGCCGGTCCCATTACATACGCCAAAGACGGCAAACTTAAGGAAGTGGCCGCCAATGTGCCCCTTGAGCGCCTGTTGGTGGAGACGGACTGCCCGTATTTGACACCTAAACCCTACCGGGGGCGGCGTAACGAACCCGCCCATGTCAAATTTACGGCTGAAGAAGTGGCCAGTGTCCGGGGGATGGATTTCGCTGTTTTGGCTGAAGCTGCGACAGCGAATACCAAGCGGCTTTTTGCCATTTCTTAACATGAGATTTTTTATAGTTAAAACGAATTGGCTGATAAAATAAAAAAATAAAATAAACTTAGCAGGAATAATTTGGAAATTCGGCGAATATTTTACAGTAGTAAAAGTTGGCCGAATTTTTAATTTTACGTATATAATTTCCATAGTATGGTAATAATTAAAGTAATAATTGGATAAATTTGGATCTTATTTTGACTTATCAGCTATCTTATGGTATAATTGCCAAGCTCACAGAAAGGGGGGTATTCATGAGTGATGAACGGTCAATACTAGCAAAGTATGGACAAAGAAAAGTAGTGCTGATTGTGGCACTGCTACTGGCATCACTGGTGGCAACCGGATTTGTTTGGGCACATAAGCAAGTACATATTATTGCAGATGGTCAGAACTATACTGTAAATACCTTGTACCAAAACCCGCATAAAATTCTGCATCAAGCCGGAATTGAACTTAGCCCAGAAGACGAAATCAGGTTGTCTACAACCAATGTGGTTGAAGGAACCGTCATCGAAGTTTTGCGGGCCGTCCCAGTAACAATTATTTATCAAGGGAAAAGTACCAACTTAATCGCCGCTAAGGCTACCGTGCGCGAAATTGCCGATCTGGTGGGAATACCGCACGACAAGGTGAAATTGGTGCCAGGCGATGATACGAAACCGGATGCTAACATGACCATTAGGGCCATTACATTGAGTGAGAAGATTGAAGAACAGGAAATTCCTGATTTGTACCAAGTGATCCGTCAGCCTGATTCCACATTGGAAAAAGGCGTGGAAGAAACGGTTCAGACAGGAGAAAATGGTCTTAAGAAAGCGACAGTACGAGTTAAATTTGAAGACGGTGTTAAGGTTTCCGCCGATGTCTTGTCGGAAATCGTGGCGGTAAGCGCTAAACCCCAGATTATCCGGGTGGGTACCAGGAATGTAGTGGAAACTTCCCGGGGAACTATGCGTTTTCGCGATGTGCGCCATATGGAGGCTTCCGCTTACTTGCCCACAGACGGTTCGTCCCAAGGATTAACGGCTACCGGAATTGCCGCAAGGCACGGTATTGTTGCTGTTGACCCGGATGTGATCCCGTTAGGTACCCGTCTGTATATTCCCGGGTATGGGATGGGATTGGCCGCCGATACCGGTGGCGCGATTATTGGCAACCGCATCGATTTGTGTATGGAAAGCTCCGGTGATGCCTGGCGCTTTGGCCGACGAACAGTAAAAGTTTATATCTTGGATGAGTAAGAAAATGGCAGAGCTTAGCGCTCTGCCATTTTTTCTACCTGTTAGCAGGAGTAACCACCTAACGCAGCGAAATAGGCACAATTACCTTACTATTGATTAAGGATATTCTTGGAACATGCGGTTAGTCCGCTTTTCCGTGGCGCTAATTTGCGACACTGACCTATGCGTGTAAATCCTTATGGGTATTCTCCAGATTTGTGGCGAAGGGATTGGTACTTTTGACTGGCATTAACCTTGGTTTTCTCAAAGACAGTTGGCGGCTTGCCCGCGGATACTGGCACTCGGAAGAAAAGTGGCAGGCCCGGGGGCTAACCGCCGTAATTGTCACGTTAAATATAGCTCATGTTTATATTTTGGTACTACTCAATATGTGGACCAATCGGTTTTATAATGCTCTGCAGAATTTTGACAGAGAAGAATATGTTAGTGCATTGGGCGAGTTTTGTTTGCTGGCAGGTATGTATATCATTGTGGCCGTGTATGAACTCTATCTGCAGCAAATGCTGGAAATTAGATGGCGGCGATGGTTGACCAAGAGATACTTGGATAGTTGGCTTGCCAACCGGAACTATTACCGGTTACAGCTTCTTGACAATAACACGGATAACCCTGACCAGCGTATTAGTGAGGATTTACGACTGTTTACCAATTACTCCTTGCGATTAGCGATGGGATCGTTAAAAGCGCTTGTTACCTTAGTTTGCTTTATTACCATCCTATGGGAAATGTCAGGTATCTTAACGGTTCCTGTAGGCGGTACCGTGGTAACTATCTCCGGGTACATGGTATGGGTCGCTCTATTGTATGCTATTATTGGCAACTGGCTGACTCATAAAATAGGCAAGCCGTTAAGCAAGCTTAATTTTGACCAACAGCGCTATGAGGCTGATTTCCGCTTCAGCTTAGTACGGCTTAGGGAAAATAGTGAAAGTATTGCTTTTTACGGCGGTGAATCCCGGGAAGGTCAATCTTTTATGAAGCGATTTAATACTGTGCTGGCTAATTTCTGGGAGATTATGAAACGACAGAAACAAGTAACCTGGTTTATCTCGGGATATGGGCAGATTGCTATTATTTTTCCTATTTTAGTAACGGCTCCCCGTTATTTTGCCAAGGAAATTCAGCTTGGCGGTCTGCTGCAGATTTTGGCGGCTTTTGGCAAGGTACAGGACGCGCTAGCTTTCTTTGTTGATAATTACCCTTTGCTGGCAGAGTGGAGATCGGTGGTCAACCGGTTACATGGTTTTGTTTGCAATATGGAGCAGGTCAGTGCACTGGCTGATACTGGCGCTACTATTCATAAGGCGGCGGCATCATCTTTGGCGGTGGCGGGTCTCAATATTCATTTGCCTGACGGCAAACACCTGTTGTCGGAGCTTACATTTTCACTGGAAACAGGTGATTCCTTACTGGTGGCAGGGCCATCAGGAAGTGGTAAAAGTACGCTGTTGCGGGCCTTATCCGGCCTATGGCCGTACGCTCAGGGGGACATCACCATACCGTCAGGACAGACGATCTTGTTTCTGCCGCAAAAATCTTACCTGCCGCTTGGCACGCTGCGGGAAGTTTTGCTTTATCCCGGCCCGCGTCAGCCGGTTCGTGATGAAGAAATTTATGCGGCGATGACGCTTTGCCGGTTGGACTGGCTGAAAGGACAGTTGGATAACGTAGAAGATTGGTCACATGTATTGTCGCTGGGTGAACAGCAACGGGTAGCTTTTGTGCGGGCCTTGATTCATAAGCCGGATTGGTTGTTCATGGATGAAGCGACTTCCGCGCTTGACGAGCCCACGGAACGGATGTTGTACACCCTCTTGCGCGACCAGTTGAAGAATACGGCAACGATAAGCGTCGGCCACAGGGGGACACTTACCGGCTATCATAAGAAGAAATTGACTCTGGACGGAACCGGCTGTTGGAGTTTGCTGAATTTATAAAGGGAAAGTGAAACCGCCTCGCCGGCGGTTTTTCGCTGTTGTTGTTGTTTTAATTGGATTTCCTATAGATAAAAAGAGGTCAATTGTGGTAATATATTCATATTGCTTTAAGTTACAAAATGGAGTGCGAAATGATTAAAGAAGTTATTGTCGTTGAGGGTAAACAGGATATTGCCGCCGTTAAACGGGCGGTAGATGTGGAATGTATTGCGACGGAAGGGTTTAATTTATTGCCGCGTACGCTAAGCCGCATTAACGATGCTTATAAACGGCGGGGAATTATTATTCTGACAGACCCCGATAGTGCGGGTGAACGGATTCGTAAGTACCTGGCTCAGCGTTTTCCTGAGGCTAAACATGCTTTTGTACCCAGAGAGCAGGCCAATGCCAATAATGACATTGGCATTGAACAAGCTTCACCGGCAGCCATCAGGGAAGCGCTTAATAAGGTGCGGCTGCATGAGTGGCAGCCATCAAGTGAATTTAGCTGGCAGGATATGATAGCAGGCAGCTTGACGGGGGTACCGGATGCGACTGCCCGCCGGGCAAGTGTCGGCAAAGATTTGGGTATTGGGTATGCCAATGCGAAAAGCTTTTTATACAGGCTTAATCATTATGGGATTACCCGCGCTGAGTTTACAAAGGCGCTGCATGATTTAGACAATGCTGCTGGGATAAAACAACGTGTGGAGGACTAATTTATGGCGCTAAAGCCGCGCATTGCGCAAAAAGAAGTAACGTTACATATCCTAAAAACATTTGGTCTGCATATGAGTAAGAAATTAGGCCAAAATTTTCTGATTGATAGTACGGTCGTTGACGGCATTGTTGCCGCCGCCAAGGTTAGCGAGGGAGACCCGGTGTTGGAAATCGGGCCGGGGATTGGGACGTTAACTCAGGGGTTGGCTGAGGCCGGGGCCGAAGTTACTGCCGTAGAGCTTGACCGCCGGCTGCTGGCAGTACTCAGTAAAACGCTGGCAGGCTATGAACATGTTAGGATTATTCATGGTGATATTTTAAAAATTGACATTTCCCGGGAAATAAACAAAGAAAAGTACAAGGTAATTGCCAATTTGCCTTACTATATCACGACACCAATTATCATGAAATTTTTAGAGGAGCGTTTTCCTGTCGAATTACTTGTCACTATGGTGCAAAAAGAAGTCGCTGAACGTATGGTGGCTAAACCCGGCGGTAAAGACTATGGGGCGCTATCGGTAGCGGTTCAGTATTACACGGAACCGGAAATTATGTTTATTGTGCCGCCGCAGGCATTTATTCCACCGCCGGCGGTAGAATCGGCCGTAATCCGTTGCACGGTGCGGAGTAAGCCGCCTGTAGAAGTGGTTAGTGAAAAGCTGTTTTTCCGCGTGGTAAAAGCGGCTTTTGCCCAGAGGCGTAAAACACTGACCAATGCGCTAAAAGGCGGAGGGTTAAACAAGGAAACTGTTGACGGGATGCTAAGCGAGGCCGGTATTGATGGCGGGCGGCGAGGAGAACAGTTATCGCTGACGGAGTTTGCCGCCGTCGCCAACGCCTGGGCAAAGCGGACAAGCTCCTGTTAATCATGTTCCGCCAGCTGGACATAAAAGCCCTGCTCATTTCGAGCAGGGCTTTTCGTCTAAAAATGTGTCTAACAGGTCTAGGCGCCGGTCTGTGTGATAACCAAGGTACGTTTTGTTCTGCCATTGGCGATTGCGGCTTTGACCATGAAAGGCGGCAATCGCCTCAAGGCAGTCACCGACAATCGTATCAATAATTTTGTTGGTATGGATTTGGTTTTTTACGGAGGATCCCAGACGGTAATGGGGAATGGTGGTAGCGACATCAATTTTTAATTTGTGCATGCGGGCAAGCGCCAGGGTAACCGGAGGTACAGCCAGCTCGCGTAAATCAATTGTTTCCAGGAGACGGCGGGATACGGCATGAGGACCATGAGCCGGGCTGGCTAAATTGATTTTTTTGTCAAGGCCCAATTCTTTATTAAGGGTAAGCCGCCACTGAAATGTTGGATTATAGCGTTCAATATGACGTGGCGGAGAGGGATAACAATTGGTTAAGGCCATGTCCAGGTGTTTTAGCAATACGCCGTCAATCAGTTCCATCAAATTTTCATTAAAGGTACCAACCATGTCACCATCAACAAAAGCGACAACATTGCTGCCTAAAGCCAATGCCACTTTAGCGCCGATGGCACGTGGAGTGTCAATTCCTAAACATTCGTGAAAGTAGATAATCTGGAGTTTCGGGAGGCGCAGTTGCAAAGCCTCGCGCATGGTACTGTCTTTAGAACCGTTGGCTACCAGGATGATGTGATCAATCGGCAATGTTCCCAGATTTTGCAGCACGGTGCTAATGCGTCCCCCCTCATTCCTGGCCGGAACGACCACGCAAATCACGTCCATCACCTCGGAGTAAGGATGCGTGTTGAATGCCATGTTGATAAAGCGGCCTTATGAGGGCTCGCTATAGTATATAGTTAAGATCAGGTATTTGACACTCGTGACGGCCGGTTATTTTGTGGCACTTTAGCCAGACGCTACATAGTATGTAATAGTTACAGCCACTAGCTAAGGGGGGGGTTTAAGTGGACATTCAAGTAGGCGATCTGGTTGTCAGGAAGTCTCATGGCGGCGATATTGTGTTTAAAGTTGCTAAAATATTGGTTGATGAAACCCAGCAAACGCATTGCGTTTTAAAAGGGCTGCATTTACGGCTGATGGCCGACTCACCCATAGATGATCTTGAACGGATTGAGGCGGAACATTTACGCAAAGAGATTGTTCGCATGGAAAGTATTCATAATGATACCATGCGCCGGGTTATGATGCGGCGCAGCCGCGAACGGGAACAGGTCGAACTAAGACGGTCTGAGACGACCAAAAAATACACTTTTTTTGATTTGCCCGGCCGGGTCTTACACCTGGACGGGGATGAGGAATACCTTAAAATGTGTTTGAAAACATATAGCCAGCTTAATATTCAGGCAGAAGGACGGTGGGTGGAAGAGTCCAAACAAGCGGATATTATTATCGGATTATTAGAGGAAATCCGTCCGGATATTCTCGTACTTACAGGGCATGATGCGCTGGTCGGCCATGGTAAAAAGGATATAAGCGACATTAACAATTATCGGAATTCCAGACACTTTGTGGCGGCAGTAAAAAAAGCCCGCCAGTTTGAGCCATCCCGCGATGATTTAGTTATATTTGCCGGCGCCTGCCAATCGCATTTTGAGGCCATTCTTTCATCAGGTGCCAATTTTGCCAGTTCGCCTAATCGAATTTTCATTCATGCTTATGATCCGGTATTTATTGCGGAAAAGGTAGCATTTACTCCCATTAACCGGACGGTGGAAGTAAGTGATGCGATTACTGCATCGGTCACCGGCGTCGATGGTGTAGGCGGTTTGGAAACCAGGGGAAAATTCCGGTTAGGAATGCCTAAAACACCAATTAAATAAATGCAAGCGGAGGTTACCCCATACGAAAAATACGCCCTGACGGGTGTATTTTTTTTGGAGGGAAAGGTTAGATGAAATCTGGTGGTGAATTATTTAATTATACGAAGATAAGTCAAAGGAGGCGCAACTTGCCATCAGCGGAAGAAAAGACCAGGCCGACCGGAGTAAACGTAAAGCTACCGGCGTTTTTTATACGCCGGCGCCTATTGTAGAATACATACTTGAGCATACGCTGGAAAAACTGGATATCCTGGCAAATCCCACGCCTGGAATACTGGATCCGGCATGTGGTTCAGGCAACTTTTTGGTAGCAGCCTATGATATGCTGCTAAACAAGTTTTCGGAAAATTTGTCTGAACTGCAGGTACGGTATGCCGACCAATACTATAGGATGCAAACCGATTTAGGAGAGTATGCTCTTAAGGGCAGCGCCTACTGGTGCCGGGAAAATTTACATTACCACATCCTGCGCCACTGCCTATATGGAGCCGATCTGGACGCCGGCGCTGTCTCGATAGCCCGGGAGCGCTTGTGGGAAAAGGGAGAGATGCAGGAACCCGTTGCCACCAATCTGGTAATTTGCGACAGTCTGATTAAATGGGAAAAAATTCCGGAAGAATCGGACGGGCGCAATGATTCTAACGGCATAAAGTTAGCTGAGTTTTGGAATAGAAAGTATGATTGTGTTATTGGGAATCCGCCCTATGTCAGTTTTGGCCTAAACCGTGTAGGCAAAGTCCCCGCTGCTCAGTCTGATTACTTACGGGTGAATTATCCGCAATCGGCACAATACAAACTGAGCTATTATGCACTGTTTTTTGAGCGCGGCATTTCAGCGCTAAAGCCGGGGGGATACCTTGGCTTTATTACGCCGGACAGCTATTTATTGGGACGGTATTATTCCAAGGTTCGCGCCTTTATTTTGGATAGCTGTCGTATTTGTGAACTGGCACTGATGAGTGATCCGGTATTTCACGGTGTCGTGGTGGGAATTCCCGCTATTGCCATATTACAGAAAAAGAGCGGGGTCTCAGCAAGCGCCGCCGGAGTAGTGGCTGTAAAAAAAATAAACAAGGCCGAGGGGTTGCTCGCTGTTTACCAATATCCGCAGGACTACTTTTCCAGGCAGGTGTACAGCCGGTTTCGCTTGTTTTTCAACGAAAAAGATAAAGAAATTATAGATAAATTGGATCAAACTTCCTGCCAATTTGGCGATATAGCCAAAATTAGGACAGGCATGCGTTCGCTGACAGTCCAGGCGGATATAAAAAGTAAATCAAAGCAAAGTGATACCTGGCATGCGGGACTGACATCCTCGGCGCAGGTTTTACCTTTTACGCTTAGTTATCAGGGGGACTGGCTGGATGTTAATCCGGCCAAGCTTAACAAAGGCGGCTGGGATAAGGAAGTTATGGCAGGCCGCAAAATCTTATTGAGGCAAACAGGAGACCGCCTGGTTGCTGCTGTAGATCAGGCAGGATATTACCATTTAAACAATATTCATTCCTTGACGGTTTGTACAACGGAATTTAGTTTAGAATACCTGGTGGCAATTCTTAATTCACGGTTAATGAATTTTTACTATCAGACGGTGACACTGGAAAAAGGAAGGTCTTTGGCACAGGTGGATATTGAAATGGTGGAAAAATTGCCCTTAATGATTGACTGGCGTAAAGCCCAGGCTGTTACGGCACTTGCCCGGCAACTGGCTGAATTAGGAGGCTACGAAAGTACTGAGGAGGGGAGAAGGCTTTTTCACCAACTGAATAAAGAAGTGTATGCAATCTATGGACTAGCGGCAGATGACGTTCTGTATATTGAGCAAAGAATGTTATGAGCCGATAGGCCTAATAAAAGGGGACGTAATGTCCTCTTTTTGTTTCCTACATAAATTGGCAGGATTGGAGAGACAGGAGTTTATGCGAACAAGTCGAATATTTACATAACATCAGACTGACCTGTCAGTTTGTAAACTGAATATGATGCCGGTTAATAACAATTTTATAGCGAAAATTCAAACTTTGAAAGGTAGGTTATGTGAAGTTAATGAAGATCAAAAAATCGATAACGAAAACAATATTGGGTTTAGTGGTTATGTCGCTGATGACAACCTCCTTCGGCGGCGTGTGGGCGCCGGCCGTCTATGCAGCCGAAGTAGAAGACCAAACTGTGCAAAGCGGCGACAATAAAGCGGCGATTGGCGGATTAGTGGCTCTTGGCTTACTGGCGGTACTTGCCGGTAAAAAAGGCGGGCATAGTGACTCGAAGGCAAAAAATGTAACGACGAATAATCCGCCTGCCAATAATTCCAATACGGGTAGTTCGGTGCCGACAACAAGTTCCGGACTTACGGCCGATGAAAGTAAAGCATTTCAATTGTTAAATGCCGACCGCGCAGCCAATGGTTTGCCGGCTCTCAAGATTAACTCCAGTCTGGTGCGCCTGGCGGAAAACTATGCGCAGGATATGATTAACCGTAAGTTCTTTTCCCACTATAATCCGGAGGGGCAGTCGCCTTTTGACCGGATGAAGCAGGCAGGTATTAGCTATCGTTATGCCGGCGAAAATCTGGCTATCAATAGTAGCGTAGCGGCTGCTGAAAAAGCCTTTATGAATAGCTCCGGCCATCGGGCCAATATTTTGAGTCCCAACTATACCGAAGTTGGTGTTGGTGTTCGGTACGACTCTTCCGGTTCTGCCTATGTTGTGCAGGAGTTTATAAAAAAGTAGTATTTTTTACAAAAGCAACAAAAAATCCGCGCCTAATAGCGCGGATTTTTTGTTGCTTTTGTTACATACACTTCGGACAAGAGCCGCGATGTTCATGATAATCGAACTCATGGCCGCAGTAAGGGCACACTTTGTATAAACGATAGGTGCAGATTTTATAAAGCTTATAGTAACATTTATAAGTTTTGACACATTCTTTAGTGGGCTGGCATTTCATTTTAGGAGTACAGCAGGACATATCCATGTCATGACAGTCGTCGTCCATGTCATAGCCTTCGTTGCAGCCGCATTTGTCATAATCATCATCGCATTTCCAGTAAGGATATTTTTTGTAAGCCTTCATAACAGTATTACCTCCCTTTTATTCTAAGATAGCTGATTTCATCCCAAAAGGGGGAGAGCATCTGTTATATACTATGAGTAACACCAGCAAAATGTTATGTTGTTTGCGGAAACCGTAACTATTTATATATGGCATTATGCCGGAGTAATAAAATAGCACGCAGCGCTGCTGCTATGGCGGCAGGCTAATTTGATTAAAGTTTATTAGTTTGTTTCACTATAAGTGCTTATTTTTTTGCCAACACACCACTCGCCTGCAAAAATCTTTAGTACGTCGTATATATTTTAAGGTAATGTTTTACGAGAGTTAATCATAGTTATAATTTAGGATTTGCCTGCAAGCAATGACTGGCTATGCGTAAAACCCTTGGCATTATTTTTGTCACACAAAAATTAGTGCAGGCATATATATAAATAGAATATACAAAGGGGGGAATCTGCATGAACGATAGAGCCAATAACAAATGCACACTCGGCGCAGAAACCGGACCGATTATTGTGCGCCAAATTGTGGGGGAAAAAGAGAAACAAAAAGCACTGGATATTCACGTGGTGGTTCCTGAGAGAAAACCTTCGATCGAGCAAATTGTTGATGTATTTGTTAAAGAAGTAGAAGTAAACAGCGTTGATGTCATAACAGATAAAGTTATCGTTCGGGGCGAATTTGAAATTAAAGCCATTTATGTCGCCTCCTTGCCGGATCAGCCTGTTCATGCTGTTGAAATCAGGCATTATAAATGGACGCTGGACATTGATATACCTGGAGCCCGCCGGGGAATGGACGCCGAGGCCAGTGTTGTTGTTGAGTTTGTTGACTATGACGTAGAAGACCATCATCGTGCCTATAAATATAAAAACTTTGATCCTATCGATTGTTCAGATGATGACGATGATTGTGACCATGATCACCATCATGACGATGACTGTGAAGACCATGATCACCATCATGACGATGATTGTGACGATCACGACCACCATCATCACCATCACCGCAATTGCCGGGAATTTGACGTATCCGTTATTCTCAAAGTAACAGCCAAGGTTATGACCGATCGCGAAGTTACTCTGGGAATAGGAACTCTGCCAACCAAACCAAAAGGTTAGGCCGACTGGGTATCAAGGAAAGGGGGGGAGACAATGGACGAAAAACCAAGAGTAGCTTCAGGATCATCCAATACTTCCGGCGTAACGGTAAAAACAGTTGCCGGTGTAACAACCGCCGATAGCGCTGAGTTGGAATGCGGCTGCCCTGAGCCTGGTCCGGAAACAATAGAGGTTGAACAAGTCCTGGGAGCCGAAATGGCTCAGCGGGTTGTTGAACTGGATTTGTTTGTTCCGGCACAAAAGCCTGATATTGAGCAAGTGGTAGACGTGTATGTAAAAGACCTGGAGATTACCAAAGTTGATGTAATTCCGGATAAGGTTATTGTACGCGGCGAGTTAGAGGTAAAGGTCATGTATGTTGCCGATTTACCCGATCAGCCCGTGCATGCCTTTGAGAAAAAACATATCCGCTGGACCCGGGATATTGAAATTTCCGGTGCCGAGCCCGATATGAAGGCGACTGCCGATGCAACCGTAGAGTTTGTTGATTATGATTTCCATCGTCATCACGATAACCGTAAAGTGCATATCACCATTGTACTTAAAGTTTGGGCGCGGGTAGTTACTACCACCGAGATGGACGTCTACGCATTAAGCCCGGTTGATGAAGTTGGTATTGTCGAAGGTACTACGTCTTCCGATAAAGTCAGCGCCAGTCAGTTCGGTGATGAAGTTGTTTCGGCTGCCGAAACGGGTGGCGGCAATATTGCCGGCTTTGGCGAACAAAATGTCATCGTTACCGGCCCAATGACACCGACAGCCGGTACATCCACCAGTGTCAGCGGTACCGTAACCGTTACCGGCAGTGTCGTTAATGTCAGAACCGGACCAGGCACGAATTTCCCGGTTGCGGCCAAGGTAAATAAAGGTACGACGCTAACTGTTAAGGAACAGGCTTTTGGCTGGTACAAAGTCGTGCTTCCTGACGGTACGACAACCGGCTGGATTGCCAGCTGGCTGGTGACGGCGGCTACTTAAGACAGGTGATAGGAACGACCCAGGGATGGTAAAATCCCTGGGTATTGTTTTCCGATGAACGCGGCAGTGATTTATTAATCCACGCACAGGGTGCCTGCTATTAAAAAACAAATAAATCCCGGAGGCTCTAAGCTGCCGGGATTTTAGTCAGTTGGAGAGGAGGCGGCCCATCATGTATCGGGCGCTAAGATATATCGGTCCGGTAGGCCTGGGAGCAACGTCCCCGCAGCTTTTTCGGGCGGAAAACGATTGTGGGGATGTAAAGGTGTGTGTTGTTAAGTTATCGACTAACCGTTTGGGAACCAAAGTGCTGGTAAATGAATTATTGGCTGCCCAGTTTGGCGAGTGGCTGAAGCTTTGCTTTCCGCCAGGGGGGCTTATTCACCTCTCGCCGGAACTTCTTAAAGGCAGTCGGCGGCTGACCGCTGCGGCCGTGCCGTCTGGCTGGCATTTTGGCTGTGAATATCTGCAAGGGGTTAGGTATGTAGATAAATACGACTTACACAGGGTGGTTAATAAAGAGCAAATGGCCGGAGTGATGTTGTTTGATCATTTATTTCACAATCCCGACCGGACTGAAAACAGGAAAAACCTGCTGATACGCAGGGAACGGAGCGGTTATAAGCTTTACGCCATTGATAATTCCCATTTGTTTCGCCGGGGCAAATGGACAATTAACAAGCTGAAGGAGTTGGTTGACACGATTACGATCAATCATCGCCGCTCCTATGGCGTGCTATTGAAGTATTATCTAAAACCGGAACAATTATTTAACTATGCGGCAGCTGTCAAAGCGATTGGGGACGATAAACTGGCCCGGTTTATGGATGGGATTCCGGAAGAGTGGCTGCCGGATGGTACGGAACGTCAGGCGCTGCATGAATTTTTGCTTGCCCGGCGTGACAAGGCTGATTGGGTGGCGGAAAAGTTGAGCCGGTTAATCCCTAATGTACATCAGGGTTCCGATATGGATTAAGGCAAATAATTCTTCCGCATGGGCGTTGTGCATTCTAATACAGCCGTTAGATACCATTTGACCGATTAGCCAGGGCGCATTGGTGCCATGGACCCCGTAGGCATCATAGTTAAGCCCCATCCAGCGTGTGCCTAGGACGCCGCCCGGATTCATAATTTTGGTAGCGATAGCGAAGTTGCCGGTAGGCGTGGGAGTGGCGGGTTTGCCGATGGCAACCGGGTATTGCCTTACCGGGCTGTTGCCGTCAAATAAGGTTAATTGGCGCTGCGACTTAACAAGCAGGATATTAGCGCGGGGCAGGGCAAAACCGGATCTGTTTCTTGGTGGAACCGGGGTCACCTCTGTGCTTTCAGCAGGCAGACTTTGACAATAGGAAATATAGCTTTCCCCTTCGGCCAGCTTGATTGTTTTTAAGGGTTCAGGCAGATAGAGCTTTCTGATATTCATCATTCTTGACCTCCGTTTGCTTCCCAATTTCTTGCTTTATTGTATTCACTCCCAGCTAATTTGGTTATCACAAGAATATGCTGTATAAACTCTATGCATATTTGGCAAAAATAGGAGTAAAAGTAAACAGGAGAATTATAGTAGGATGAATGACAAAACAGAAGAAGAAAAGAGCAAACTTGCCGGTAGCTTGCTCATTATTGGCGGTCACGAAGATAAAGTAGGCGAATGTGTGATTTTGCGCCGGTTTATTGAGATGGCCGGCGGCCGTGACAGTCGGATTGTAGTAGTTGCTACCGCAGCCGAACAACCGCGGGTTGTAGGCAACGAATATCGGGATCTATTTTCTTCTCTGGGAGTGGCGGCAGTAGCCATTATGGCTGCTACCGACCGGGAAATGGCAAATCAAAGAGACCAGTACGAGGTTATCCGGCAGGCTACCGGTCTGTTTTTTACAGGCGGCGACCAATTGCGTCTTACCAGTATTTTGGGAGGATCAGCAGTTGACGCCGCTATTCGTGCTGCTTTTACGCAAGGGGCGGTCATAGCCGGAACGAGTGCCGGAGCAGCCATAATGAGTGATACGATGATTGTGTCCGGTGACGCTAATGATACACCAAAGAAATCGTCGCTCATTATGGCTCAGGGTATGGGATTTTTATCGGAAGGGGTAGTGGATCAGCATTTTGCCCAGCGCGGCAGGATTAACCGCTTGCTGGAAGCAGTGGCCCAAAACCCGCATGTCCTGGGTATTGGTATTGACGAAGATACTGCGCTTGTAGTGGGGCCTGATCGGTTCTGTCAGGTAATTGGCTCGCAAACGGTGACCATTATTGATGGTAAAAATATTATCTACTCCAACATTTCTGAATCGAATCGCTATCAGCCACTGGCTATTTCCAATGTACTATTGCATATTTTGCCTGCGGGATTTGGCTTTGATTTAAATTTAAGGCTGCCTGTACAACTTGCTGCCAAGTAGCTAAAGGGGGATTGAAACGTGCAACTATTGTCTACACGTTATATTGCCGGTCCTAACATCTACAGTTATCGCCCGGTCATCAAGGCAACTCTTAATATTGGTGCATATGAGGATCTAGCCAGTAATATGATTGACGGTTTTGTGGCCCGGTTATTGGCTCTATTGCCAGGTTTACATCAGCATAATTGTTCGCGGGGTTATCCCGGCGGTTTTGTTGAACGGTTACAGGAAGGTACATATCTGGCACACATTTTTGAGCATGTGGCCCTGGAATTGCAGTCATTGGCCGGTGAGGAATATGCGGCCGGTTTTGGCAAAACTCGCGGGGCCGGCAGTCCTGGGGTATATCTTGTGGTTTTTGGGTGTAAAGCAGGCCGGGTGGGGCTAATGGCCGCCGAAGGTGCTTACCGGCTGCTGATGGCAGCCCTTGACGGGAAGGATTTTAACGTGCCGGAGTATGTGGCCAGATTAAAGCGAATTGGTGAAGACGGCAGGCTCGGTCCAAGTACTGCCGCAATTTATGCTGCCGCAAAGCGACGAGGCATTCCTGTTTTGCGGCCGGACTATGAGACTAACTTTTTGATTTTGGGGTATGGCAAAAGGCAGCAGCGTGTTTGGGCGACGATAACAGGACAGACAAGTTCCTTGGCTGTTGACTTTGTCAGTGACAAGTTTCTCACCAATAAACTGCTGAGAAACAACGCTATTCCGGTTCCGGAGGGATATGTTGCCGCAACCATGCCGGAAGCCGTGGATGCTTTCCGGTCAATTGGCGCTCCGGTAGCTGTCAAGCCTCTAAGCGGTAATCATGGCAAGGGCGTTACGCTGCATATTACCAAGTTGGCGGAATTGGAGCGGGCATTTCAGTTAGCCAAAGAATATGACGAACGGGTGCTGGTCGAAGAATATGTGACGGGACGCCAGTACCGCCTATGCATCATTAATGGCAAGCTGGCGGCAGGAGCGGAAAGAATCGCGGCTCATGTTGTTGGCGACGGCCTTCATACCGTTGCGGAACTTGTTGAACAGGTTAATACGGATCCGGCGCGCGGCGGTGGCCACAGCCGGCCGCTAACCTATCTGCAACTGGATGGGGCAGCCATTATGACTCTGGCTAGGCAAAAGCTTACCGCTGCATCCGTTCCGGGTATTGGTCAGAAAGTTTATATCCGGGATAACGCAAACTTAAGTACCGGTGCTACGGCGGAGGACGTAACGGATATGATCCATCCGGAGACCGTGCGTTTGGTGGAAAGAGCTGTGCGGCTTACCGGCTTGGATGTGGCCGGGGTTGACTTGGTTATTCCGGATATTTGTCAGCCGCTGGTGGCCGGACGGGGAGCCATTATTGAAATTAACGCTGCTCCCGGTCTTAGAATGCATTTATATCCAAGTGCAGGCAAGCCCCGGGATTTAGGAATGGCTATTGTTAATTATCTGTTTCCCGGCAGGGCCGACGGCCGGATACCAATCATTGCCGTAACCGGCACGAATGGCAAGACTACTGTAACGAGGTTGATTGCGCATATCTTTCGGCAAGCCGGACATAAAACTGGTATGACCACTTCGGGCGGTATCTATGTTGATCAGGAATGTATTGCCAAGGGTGATACGACCGGGCCGGCCAGTGCTGCGATGATACTGGCGGACCCTGCAGTGGAGGTTGCCGTATTGGAGGTGGCCCGCGGCGGCATTATCCGGGGCGGGTTAGGCTATGACTTTTCTGATATCGGGATAATAACCAACATTACCGAAGATCATCTCGGACAAGACGGCATTGAGGACCTTGAAGATTTAGCTTACATCAAGTCCTTGGTTGTTGAGAGAGTGCTCCCGGAGGGGGCAGTACTTCTCAATGCCGATGACAGCCGGGTCGTTATGCTCCGGGCTAGGTCCAAGGGGGAAATTGTTTACTTTAGTACCCAGCCGGATAATATTATTATTCGCCGCCATTTAGGAGAAGGAGGCAAAGCCTGCTTTGTCAAAAAAGGCGCTATTTATTTGGCAGACGGACAAAAAGAGCAGAAACTGATTAAGATTGTGAATATACCGCTAACCTTGAGAGGGTACGCCCTTCATAATATTCAAAATACGGTAATTGCCGCTGCCGCTTGCTGGCTGCAGCAATTACCGCTGACAACGATTCGCCAGGGACTGATGAGTTTCAGCCAGAATCCGGGAAGATTGATGTTGATGGCGATAGAGAACTTCAGAGTTTGCGTTGACTATGCGCATAATCCGGCCGGGTGTCAGGCGTTGGTCAATACCTTGCGCTGCCTTAAGCCGCACCGGTTAGTGGGAGTTATTGCCGCCCCCGGGGACCGGCGCGATGATGTTATTGTGAGTCTTGGCCGGGTCGCCGGTAAGGGGTTTGACTCTATTTACATTAAGGAGGATCATGACCTGCGTGGGCGGCAGCCAGGTGAGACTGCGGCTCTCTTGATGCAGGGGGCCCTGGCCGGAGGGTTGAGCGCCGGACAAATAACGATTGTTCTTGATGAAGGCGAGGCTGTGGCTACCGCATTAAAACAGGCTAAAGCAGACGACTTGATTGCTATCTTTTTTGAAAACTATGATATTGTTATGAACGCAATAACCGGATATACTACTAATAATTGCCGGGGCAAACCGGATTGCCATGAGTTGGTTGTCGCCGGCATGAGGGTCGAATAGTGAAAAAAATGTAGAAAGCAAATTGCCAGTTGCAGGCAACTACCTAAAGCAGGTAGAATATATATATTATAGTATGCCTGTGGAGGTGTTGAGCCATGGAGATAAAGGAGGCAACTGTTAATCAGGAGCTTCAACTGGTTATCTTTCGATTAGCCCAAGAGGAGTATGCTTTGCCTATCACAAGGGTGCAGGAAATAAACCGTCTGGTACCGATTACCAAACTTCCGCAAACACCCGCGTTTATGGAAGGCATCATCAACCTGCGGGGTAGGATTATTCCGGTCATAGACTTAAGGAAACGGTTTGGACTTACCGTTTCCGAGCAGCATGAGGACAGCCGGATTATTATTGTCGAGGTAAGTGGGCAGACAGTTGGTATTATCGTAGATGCCGTTACCGAGGTAATACGGTTAAGCTCAGCCAACGTAGAGCCGCCGCCGCCGACTTTTATTCTTGATTCCAAGTATATTCACGGGGTAGGAAAAGTGGATAACCGCTTGCTCATCCTACTGGAAATTGATCAGGTTTTGACTTCGCAAGAAACCATTGCCTTGAAACAACTTGCAGGCTAAGGCATGGATATGCTGACACTACATGCCTATGCGAAGATTAACCTGGCGCTGGATGTGCTCTATAAACGCGCCGACGGCTACCATGAAGTGACTATGGTAATGCAGGCTGTTCGGCTGGCTGACACAATTACCTTAGTTGATCAGCCGCATGATATTGAGCTGAGCGTGAGTATTCCTGGCTTGCCGGCAGATTCCGGCAATTTGGCCTACCGGGCGGCAGCCCTGCTCAAATCCTATGCAGCTTCGCAGCAGGGAGCGCATATCCGCTTGGATAAAAGGATTCCGCTGGCGGCGGGTTTAGCCGGCGGCAGCGCGGATGCCGCTGCTGTGCTTAAAGGATTAAATACGTTATGGGGACTTAATCTTGGGTTGGACAAACTAAGCAAGTTGGCGGCTCAGCTTGGTTCGGATGTACCGTTTTGTCTCTTTAACGGTACCATGCAGGCAACAGGGCGGGGCGAGCTATTGGAACCACTGCCGCCATTAAAACCGTGTTATGTTGTTCTCGCTAAGCCGGCGATTGCAGTTTCTACTTCCTGGGTATATCAAAATTTTAATCCGGGTAAAGTAACGGTGCGGCCGGATATTAGGGCTATGCGTACTTGTCTTGCACAAGGCAACTTGGCAGGGGTCGCCCAAAACTTAGTCAATGTGCTGGAGAGTGTGACGATTCCGGCTTATCCGGAAATTGCCAAAATCAAAGAATCTATGCTTACATATGGGGCCATGGCAGCCCTCATGTCCGGCAGTGGGCCGACAGTATTTGGTTTAACTTCTTGTCAGGAGCAGGCTCAGGACATTGCCTGCCGCCTGCAGGCCGAGGGTGTACCGGAAATATTTGTTGCAGAAACGGTTTCAAAGGTGGAGTGATTGTGGAGAGGCGATTAGTACCTATACGTTTGGATAGTTATAAGCCACTTAGAGAAGTGGTGGCAGAAACGTTAAGAGAAGCCATTGTTGCCGGGACATTAAAACCCGGTGAACGGCTGATGGAAATTCAACTGGCGGAAGAATTGGGCGTCAGCCGGACGCCGGTAAGGGAAGCCATCCGTAAATTGGAACTGGAAGGCTTTGTCGTTATGATTCCGCGGCGCGGAACCTATGTGGCTGATTTATCGATTAAAGATATCAATGAAGTATTTGAAATACGCACGGCGCTGGATGTGCTGGCAGCCGGCCTGGCGGTAGAGCGGATTACCGAAGACGAACTGGAGCAGCTGGAACGTTTATTGGTGGAAATTGTTGAATTACTTGATCATCAAGACGATATTGAGAAAATAGTTGAAGTCGACAGCCAGTTTCATGATGTTTTATACAGGGCCAGCCGCAATGACAGGCTGGTAGGTATTATTAATAATCTGCGAGAGCAGTTTACCCGTTTCCGCTCGATTTCCATCCAGTATCCGGGACGGATGAGGATATCGGTAGAAGAACACCGGCGTTTAGTGGAGGCTATTGCCACCCGTGATACCGAACTGGCCCAGCAGATTGCCCGTGAACATATGGAAAACTCAGAGCAGACATTGTTGCAGGATTTGAACGAACGACGTCAGGTCTAACGTTTCGAAGGAGTGTATTTGATGGTTGATGCCATAATTTTGGCTGGTGGAGAGAACAATGCGGATTTAAATCGGTATACATCACAGCCCTACGAAGCCATGATTGATATTGGCGGCAAGCCAATGGTAGAATTTGTGGCCAGGGCACTTGCGGCAAGTGGTCACATTTCCCGTATCTTTGTTGCCGGTCCGGCAAGGGAATTACGTAAATGCACCTTTCCGGACAACACCATCATTGTAAACAGCGGTCAGACAATTATGGAAACCATCAGTTTGGGAATGAAGGCATTAAGCCATCAAAACTTGACATTAGTTGTGACTGCTGATATTCCCCTGTTAACGCCGACGGCCCTTGACGACTTTTTAAATCAATGTGCCGGTATAGAAGCCGATGTGTATTACCCGGTTGTTACCCGCAGTGATCATGAACAACGTTTTCCGGGTAACAAACGGACCTATGTACGCTTACAGGAAGGGACCTTTACCGGCGGCAATATTTTTCTTGTCAATCCCCGTATTGTTCCGCAATGTGTGGAAATAGCCGAGCGGATTATTGCCGACCGTAAAAACCCGTTTAGACTTTGCTGCCATCTGGGCTGGACCTTTGTTGTTCAGTTTATTTTGGGTACATTGAAGCTTAAACAGGTTGAAAGCAGAGTCAGCGAGATTTTGGGGATAAAAGGAGCGGTAATTCGTTCGCCTTATGCTGAACTGGGAATTGATGTGGATAAACCGAGTGATTTGGACTTAGTAAGAAATTGTATCACACAAAGCTGCTAAAAAAACGCGGAGACCCGCGTTCTTTTTTTGGTCAAACAGAATTTATAATTGAATTCTGTTGACATAAGTTCAGCCAGCGGCTAGCACTTTCGTCAAAGGCTCGGTGTTATTCGGGTTTTCTAACAGTTGGAAAATGACTTTTTGACCGGATTAACGGCAGCGAACCCGCTTTGACATGGCTGAAAATAGCCGTAATTTTTTTGCTTTTTATAGGATATTCATTAAAATGCAAAATTTTCGCAAGTGGCAGGAATTGTCGGTTCTATAGAGAATGTGAATAAAAATATATATTTAGGAGAAAATATTCGGTATTTCCCTGATCGTGGAGGAAGTAAACATGGATAAAGTACGGAAAATGGAAAGAGTAGCGGCGCTAACCAAAATTATGGCAGACCGGCCACGGTACTTATTTTCACTGAGCTATTTCAGCGATTTGTTTGGGGCTGCTAAATCCACCATATGCGAAGACATCACCGCAATAAAAGAAGCCACGGGGCATTTTGGGTTAGGAACAATTGAAACAGTTGCCGGGGCGGCCGGCGGCATACGGTTTATACCGCGAGTATCTGCCAAAGAAACAGATGCGCTCCTGAATGAACTGGCTTTGCGGTTAGCCGAACCTGACCGCATCATTCCCGGCGGTTTTTTATATATGTCGGACTTGTTATTTACTCCCCACCTCATGGTCAAAGTGGGGGAAATCTTTATGGAGCGGTTGGAGCGCCTTGCGCCGGACTATATTTTAACTGTGGAAACCAAGGGAATCCCCTTAGCCTTTATGACTGCACGAGCCTTTGATCTGCCGCTTATAACTGTAAGACGCGGCAGCAAGGTGACAGAAGGTTCGGCAGTAAGTATCAACTATGTCTCCGGCTCCTCCAAACGCATTCAGACAATGTCGCTGCCGAAAAGGGCTTTGCCGGCAGGAGCCAAGGTACTTATTATTGACGATTTTATGAAAGCCGGCGGCACAGCACGCGGCATGGTCGATTTAGTTTACGAGGTTGGGGCTAAGGTGGTTGGCATTGGTGTGCTGGTGGCAACCGCTGAACCTGAAGATAAATTAGTGGAAGACTATCTATCTCTGCTTATTTTACATGATGTTGATGAACATACTAAGATAACAGACATTAGACCGGTGTTAACATCAGTCTAGGGAGGAGACGAAGATATGTCAGAAACTGCTAAGGTAACGCTGGCCGATATTGAAAAAGCCCGGAAAGCTTTACAGGGCGTCGTGCATCATACGACACTTGATAGAAGTAATACGTTCAGTACCCTAACTGGCAGTGAAATTTATTTAAAGCTGGAGAATTTGCAGAAAACCGGATCGTTTAAAATCCGGGGCGCCTATAATAAAATAAATTGTCTAACCCCGGAGGAAAAATCCCACGGGGTTATTGCCGCGTCTGCCGGCAACCACGCTCAGGGAGTGGCCTATGGTGCCAGCAAGGCCGGGATTAAGGCAACGATTGTTATGCCGGAGATTGCGCCGCTTGCCAAAATTACGGCAACCAGGGGCTATGGTGCCGAAGTTGTGCTGGCCGGGGGAGTATATGACGAGGCTTATCATAAAGCAATAGAATTGCAGGCGGAAACCGGTCAGACTTTTATTCATGCTTTTAACGATGCGGCTGTTATTGCCGGGCAGGGTACAATCGGCCTGGAAATTCTTCAGGATCTGGAAGATGCTGACGCCATTGTCGTTCCTATCGGCGGCGGCGGACTCATTGCCGGTATTGCCGTAGCCGTCAAGGAACTTGCTCCCCGTGTCAAGGTATTTGGCGTACAGGCACAAGGGGCACCGGCTATGTATATGTCTAAGAAGGCGCACGCTATTAAAACAACGCGTGACGCCGAGACATTTGCCGACGGAATTGCTGTTAAAGTGCCTGGTGATTTGACCTTTGCCTTGATTGATCAATATGTCGACGATATTGTTGTTATTGACGACGAGGCAATTGCCGGTACTATCCTGATGCTTTTGGAGCGGGCCAAGCTCATGGTAGAAGGGGCCGGTGCCACAAGCCTGGCTGCCATACTCAATGACAAAATCCCGGCTAAAGGCAAAATTGTCAGCGTGATTTCCGGCGGCAATGTTGATGTTAACTTTATCTCCCGTATTATTGAGCGCGGCCTTGTCAAAGCCGGACGCCGGGTGCGTTTGCAGACGGCGGTTGTGGATCGTCCCGGCAGTCTGCAGCGTTTATTGTCGATTATAGCCAAGCTGCAGGCGAATGTACTTTATGTTTCCCACGACCGGGTGGAACGCCATGTGCCACTGGGCCAGGCTGTTGTTGAGATTGGGCTGGAGACCAGGGATGTATTGCATACTGAGCATATCATGGCGTCTCTGCGCCATGAAGGGTATCCGGCAGAAATCATATAAAGCACCGTTGGCAATTCAGGGGATGTTCATGAAAAATAAGTTATAAAAAAAGAGGAAAAAAGAGAGAAATAGAAAATATAAGGCAATGAGGTGAAGAAGATGGAAAATCTCATTGCGATATTAGAAAAAGTGTCAGATCCACGACAGGCATGGAAGATTAAACATAAGCTATCGGACATATTACTCATCTGTTTATTTGCAGTAACCTGTAATGCTAACAGTGCGCTAGAAATCTATGATTTCGCGGTTAGCCGAAAGCAATGGCTTAATACGATCCTTTCTTTGGAAAACGGTATACCAAGCCGTTTAACCTTTGCCAGAGTGCTGCAACTGATTTCACCCAAAGCATTCGCC